>DATBRF010000013.1:0-47346 GCA_036560425.1 Methylocystis sp.
ACGACCGGCGCGCCGGTGTCCTTGAGATCGCTCCAGATGCTCCAGGCCGTATAGCCCAGGCCGCAGGCGATGACGCCCAGAAAGAGCAGCACGCCGCGAATGTCGACAGAGTGATCGAGCTTTGGCTTGGAACTCTCCGGCTCACGGCCGGCTCCAAGCTCGACTTCGGAAGTGACGGATGTCATCGAGAGCCTCCCATTTGGCAGAGCGCCCTCTTCAAGCAGATCCGAATAACCTCGGCGTGACAGTAACTACTTCTTAAGATTCCCGCCTTGCGGAGCCGAAAGCCCCAAAGCCTCGAGCCGGGCGCGCTCCTCCGCCGTGAGCTCGACGGGCGCCGCGGGCCCCCTGCGGCGGCGCGCCGCGCTCCAGACGGCGGCGGCGCCGGCGAGGAGCGCGAGGAATGGCGCGGCCCAGAGAAGGATCGTGCCCAGCTTCAGCGGCGGCCGGAGCAGCACGAAATCGCCGTAGCGGGAATGCACGTATTCCTTAACCTCGGCGTTGCTCATGCCCTCCTTCAGCTTCTCGCGCACGAGGACCCGTAGATCCCTGGCGAGCGCGGCGTCGGAGTCGTCGACGGACTGGTTTTGACAGACGAGGCAGCGCAGCTCGCTGGTGATGGCGCGCGCCCGGGCTTCCATCGCGGGGTCGGGCAGCATCTCGCCGGGAGTGACGGCGTGGGCGACGAGCGGCGCGATGATAAAGCCAATCGCTAAAAAACGTTTCATTCCGCAGCCTCAGGCATTGCAACCGCGCTCGCCCGCCGAGCCACGCCGATCCGCAGCCGCCGGTCCGCCAGCGAACAAGCGCCGCCGAACGCCATGACCAGCGCGCCGATCCAGATCAGCGTGACGAAGGGTTTCCAATAGATCCTTGCATCGATGGTTCCGTCGGGATGCGATTCGCCGATCGCGGCATAGACCTGCCCCAGCCCCAGCGTCACGATGCCCGCCTCCGAGCGCTGCATCTTGCGCGCCTGATAGAAGCGCTTGGCCGGTTCGATCCTGGCGATGGTCTCGCCGCCCGAGCGCACCGCCATCACGGCGTAGATTTCGGAATAATTCGGGCCGTTGCGGGGAGAAACTTCCTCGATGCCAAGCTTGTAGGGACCGACGTCGTAGTAATCGCCGGGCTTCATGGCGACGATATTCTCGACGCCCCAGCCGGTCGCCGCGAGGCCGAGCAGCGTCAGCCCCATGCCGGCGTGCGAGATCGACGTCCCCCAGGCCGAGAGCGGCATGCCGCGCAGGCGCGAGACGACGGCGCCGGCGGAGGAAGCGCGGAAGGCCGCCCGCTGGACGATGTCGCTGACGCCGCCGACCACCAGATAGACGGCGATGCCCGCCGAGACGATGGAGAGGAACGGCGTCCCCTGCCAGGCGCCGAGCGCCGCCGCCGCCGCCACGCCGGCTGCGAAGGCCGCGCGCAGGCGGGCGAGCGCCGCGGAGAGATCGCTCCGTTTCCAGGCGAGCATCTGGCCGATGGGCATGAGCAGCGCGAGCGGCAGCGCGATCGGGATGAGCACGGTGTTGAAGAACGGCGGGCCCACGGAAATCTTCTCGCCGGTGAGCGCCTCCAGCGCCAGCGGATAAAGCGTGCCGATCACGACTGTCGCGCAGCTCGCCGAAAGCAGAAGATTGTTCACGACCAGCGCGCCCTCGCGCGAGATTGGCGCGAAGAGGCCGCCGACGGGCAGCGAGCCCGCGCGCAAGGCGAAAAGCGCCAGAGCGCCGCCAATGAAGAAAATCAGAATGCCGAGAATAAAGACGCCGCGCTCGGGATCGCTCGCGAAAGCGTGGACCGAGGTGAGCACGCCCGAGCGCACGAGGAAGGTGCCGAGCAGCGAGAGCGAGAAAGCCAGGATGGAAAGAAAGATCGTCCAGACTTTCAGCGCCTCGCGCTTTTCCATCACGGCCGCGCTGTGCAGGAGCGCCGTGCCGGCGATCCAGGGCATCAGCGAGGCGTTCTCGACCGGGTCCCAGAACCAGAAGCCGCCCCAGCCCAGCGTGTAATAGGCCCAGTAGGAGCCCATCGCGATGCCGAGCGTCAGCGCCACCCAGGCGAAGAGCGTCCAGGGCCGCGCGAAACGCGCCCAGGCGGCGTCGATGCGTCCGCCGATGAGCGCCGCCGCCGCGAAGGAGAAGACGATCGAGAAGCCGACGTAGCCCAAATAAAGCAGCGGCGGATGGATCGCGAGGCCGGGGTCTTGCAGGATCGGGTTGAGGTCGCGCCCCTCCCACGGCGGCTGACCGACGCGCGCGAAGGGATTGGAGGTGAGCAGAATGAAGAGCAGAAAGGCCGCGCCAAGCAGGCCCTGGACAGACAGCGCGTCGGCGCGGAGCTTGTCGGGCATGGCCGAAGAGAAAATCGCGATGAGCGCGCCGCAGAGCGACAACACCAGCACCCACAGCAGCATGGAGCCTTCGTGATTCCCCCAAACGCCCGAGATTTTATAGATGAAAGGCTTCAGCGAGTGCGAATTCTCGATGACGTTGATCAGCGAGAAGTCGGAGACGACATGCGCGTAGGTGAGCGCGCCATAGGCGAGCGCGAGGAAGGAAAATTGCGCGATCGCCGTGGGCCGCGCGACGCGCATCAGCGCCGGATCGTTCAGCCGCGCGCCTGCGAAGGGGATGGCGAATTGCAGCAGCGCCAGGGCGAGGGCGAGAACGAGCGCGTAATGTCCGGTTTCGACGATCATAATGGGCTCACCATTTTCGAGCGCTTCACCAATCTGCGGGCGACGGTCGCCTCTTCCTTCGAGACGCGCGCAAGCGCGCTCCTTAGGATGAGGAAACCTTGCGGCGCATGATTGGCGGTCACTTCTTCTCTCCCTGCCAGACGCCTTGCTGCTTCAATTTGTCCGCGAGGTCGCGGGGCATGTAGCGCTCATCGTGCTTGGCGAGCACGCTGTCGGCTTTGAATTTGCCGTCGGGCTGCAACAGCCCGTCGACGACGACGCCCTGGCCCTCGCGGAAGAGATCGGGCAAGAGGCCCGTGTAGGCCACGCCGAGGTCCTTCGTCTTGTCGGTGACGGTGAAGGCCACGTCCTTGCCGTTCCTCACGACGCTGCCCTCCTTGACCAGCCCGCCGATGCGCAGCCGCGCGCCGGGAGCAACCTGCTTCTGGGCGAGCTCCGAGGGGGTGTAGAAGAAGACGATATTGTCGCGAAGCGCGAAAAGCATCAGGCCCGCCGCGAGGCCCAATGCGGTCAGCGCCCCGAAAATCAGCGTCAGTCTCTTGCCCTTGCGCGTCATGTTCATCCGCCGTTTTGCCCCCTCGCCACCCCCCGCTAGCGCGGGAGAAAGGGCGAGGCGCGGGCCTTTACCTAAACAGCCGCTCACATCGCTCGTGAGCGCCCCCTCTCCCGCATCAGCGGGGGAGGGACAGGGAGGGGGCCATTCGCCGCGCCACACTCTGGCGTGGCTGCCCCCAATACCTCCCCCTTACGGGGAGGTCGGCGGCGGAAAGCCGCCGGTCGGGTTCGCGGCAACGACAGCGGTCGGCGCCTCACCCCCCGATGTTCAACTCCTTCGCCAGCGCCTCGATGCGGGCGGCCTCCGCCTCCCTGCCGGCGAGCGCCTTGCGGGCGTCCTCGACGGCCTTCTTAGCCTTTTCCGGTTCGGCGAGCACGCTATAGGCGCGGATGAGCTTCAACCAGCCCTCGACGTCGCCGCCCTCGCTCTCCAGCCGCGCCGCAAGCTTGTCGACCATGCCGCGGATCGCCGCCGCGCGCTCGCCAGCCGGCATGGCAGCGATCGCCTTGCCCTGGGCGCTTGCGGGGCCCTGCGCGAAGGGCGGCCGCTCGGGCGGCGCGCTTTCCCCGCGCAACTCCGCCAGCCGGCGCTTTACCGCCGGAAGATAGGCGGCGTCGGCCGGGGCGTCGGCCTCGAGCTTGGCGAAAATCTCGATGGCCCTGTCCTTTTCCCCCGCCTGCTCGGCGCCGACGCCGAGATAATAGGCGGACATCACATTCCCTGGGTCGAGCGCCAGCGCCGCCTCGAAATCCTTCCGCGCCTCCGGCGTCACCTTGCCCTCGGCGACGATCATGCGCGCCTGACCCAGGGTGGCGTGGCGCTCCGCCGTGGCCCCGAGGAGCGCCAGCGCCTTCGAATAGGCGTCGATCGCCTCCTCGCCCCGGCCGGTGCGCAGATAATAAGGCGCCACCACCTCGAAGCCGCGGCCGTCCTCGGGATGCTCGCGCAAATGCTGCTCGATGCGCGCGACGGCGCCGGCGAGATCGCCCCTGTCGGGCTGGGATTCCAGCCGCGCGGTCAGCGGCATGTCTGGCATGTCGACCTTGCCCAGCCGCAGATAGAGCGGCAAAGAGATGGCCGGAACGATGACGATGGCGGCGAGCGCGGCGGCGAGCGCCGTCTTGCGGGAGCCTTGTGTTTTCGTCCTGGGCGCGGCCTCGGCGCGCAGCAGGCGGCGGGCGGCTTCGGTCCTGGCGGCTTCGGCTTCGGCTGGGTCGAGACGACCCTCCGCGCCCTCGCGCTCGATCTCGGCGATCTGCTCCTCGAAAAAGACGATGTCGGCGGCGCCCGCGTCCCTGGCCGCGCCGCGCATGGCGAGCGGCAGGAGAACGGCCATGACCGCGGCGCCGGTGAGGAGAGCGAAGACGAGCCAGATCATGGAAGTGCTGTTTAAGGCCTCAGCGGGCGCATTGAAAGAGAACCACTTGCTTTTTCTCCTTCGGGGCCAGCTCAGCGCGCGGTGTCGCTGACACTGGAACCAATGTAGGATGCGCCATCAAGGCGCGCGGGAGGCCACCCATGCTCTTCGACATGCCGACCATCGAGCAGCTTTCCACGGTGATCTCCCAGGTTACCGGCCCCGCCTTTCTGCTGGCCGCCGAGGCGCAGCTTTTGGCGGTTCTGGTTTCGCGGCTCGACCGGATCGTGGATCGATCGCGAGAGCTTGCCGAGCTCGCCGACGAAGATGCGCGGGCGCATCGCAAGATAGAGCTGCCGATCCTGCGCCGGCGCGCCGAGCTGGTGCATCGCTCGATCTATTGGGGCGTGGCGAGCTGCGTCGTCACGAGCTTTCTCGTGATCATCGCTTTTTCGGCGGCGTTCTTCCGATTCCGCCATGAGTTCGGCGCGGGAATCCTCTTCATGGTCGCCATGGCGCTTTTCACCGCCGCCCTGATCGCCTTCGCGCGTGAAGTGCAGCTCGGCTACACGGAGATCGACGCCAACGCCATGCTGCTCAAGCGGCATGACTGGCGTCATGAGAGGCACAAGACGCCGCGCCAAGAGTAGGGCCGCTCAGCCCTCCCCGAACACCCGCCGGAAAATCGCATCGACATGCTTGAAGTGGTAGGAAAGGTCGAAAAGCTCATCCAGCTCCTCCGGCGATAGTTTGGCGCTTACATCCGGGTCCTTGCCGAGAAGGTCGCGGAAGTCGCCCTCGCCGCGCCATACCGGCATGGCGTTGCGCTGCACCATCGCATAAGCGTCCTCGCGCGAGACGCCTTTTTGGGTGAGCGCCAGCAGCACGCGCTGCGAGTGAACAAGGCCGCCCAGCCTGTCCAGATTCTTCTGCATATTCTCTGGGTAAACAACGAGGTTCGCGACGACATTGGCGAGCCGCGCCAAGGCGAAATCGAGAGTCACCGTCGCGTCCGGGCCGATCATCCGCTCGACGGACGAATGCGAAATATCGCGCTCGTGCCAAAGCGCCACATTCTCCATGGCGGGAAGCGCCATGCCGCGCACGAGGCGCGCAAGGCCGGTGAGATTTTCGGTGAGCACCGGGTTGCGCTTGTGCGGCATGGCGGAGGAGCCCTTCTGCCCCGCCGAGAAATATTCCTCCGCCTCCAGGACCTCGGTGCGCTGCAGATGGCGGATTTCGGTCGCGAGCCGCTCGATCGAGGACGCCACGACGCCGAGCGTCGCGAAGAACGCCGCGTGACGGTCGCGCGGGATGACCTGCGTCGAAACGGGCTCGGGCGTCAGCCCCATCTTATGCGCCACATATTCTTCGACGCGCGGGTCGATATTGGCGAAAGTGCCGACGGCGCCGGAGATGGCGCAGGTCGCGACCTCCTTGCGGGCGTTAACGAGCCGCTCGCGGGCGCGCGTGAATTCCGCATAGGCCTGCGCCATCTTGAGCCCGAAGGTCGTCGGCTCGGCGTGAATGCCATGCGAACGGCCGATGGTCGGCGTGAATTTGTGCTCGAAGGCGCGCTTTTTGATCGCCGCGAGCAGCGCGTCGACATCCGCGATCAGCAGATCGGCGGCGCGCGAGAGCTGCACGGCGAGGCAGGTGTCTAGCACGTCTGATGACGTCATGCCTTGATGCACGAAGCGCGAATCCGGGCCAATGAATTCCGCGAGGTGCGTCAGGAAGGCGATCACGTCATGTTTCGTCACGCGCTCGATCTCCTCGATGCGCGCGACGTCGAACTGCACGAAATCCGCCTTGTCCCAGATATTCTTAGCGCTTTCCTTGGGGATGACGCCGAGTTCCGCAAGCGCGTCACAGGCATAGGCCTCGATCTCGAACCAGATGCGGAAGCGCGTCTGCGGCTCCCAGATGGACGTCATCTCGGGTCGGGAATAACGGGGGATCATGGGCGAAACTCGGGGCTGTGACGCATTGGAGGGGCCCGCGCTAGCACAGCGGGGCGGAAAGCGCAAAAGCGCCGCCCCATATTCAATCGCCGTGGCGCCCGCTATAACGTAGCGATGAACGCGGCGGCGCTCGGGAGGCCAGGATGGAGCAGGAACGCTTGGCGCGGATCAAATCCGGCGTCGTCGAGGAGGGGAAGCAGCTCCTCGGCATCTTCCTGTACCTGTGGGTGCTCCTGACCCTCTTCTCCCTGCACAAGGCCATCATCTTCAACGAGAATTTGCTGACCTACCAGCAAGGCCTGGCGCTCGTGAACGCGCTCGCGCTCGCCAAGATCGTCCTCATCGGCCAGAAGATGCATCTGGGCGAAGCGAAGAAGGACGCCCCCGTCGCGCTGCCGGCCCTCGTCAAATCCCTGCTTTTCGGCGTGCTGCTGATCGCCTTCCATGTCGCGGAGGAGACGGCGGTCGGCGTCTTTCACGGCAAGACGGTCGCGGAGGCCATCCCGACGCTCGGCGACGGATCGCTGCAGGCGATCCTCATGATGGCGATCATCGCCGTCGTAGCGCTCATCCCCTTCTTCGCCTTCGTCGAGCTCGAGCGCGTGCTGGGTTCAGAAGAGCTGCGCGCGATTCTCTTCGGCCGCCGCTCGAAAGCTGCGCCGGAGCATCATGTCGAGCGACATTTTCTCAACTCCGAGACGGTGCGCGACGTGGTCATCGGCATGGCGGACGGCCTGACCGTGCCGTTTGCGCTCGCCGCCGGCATTTCCGCGGCGATCGCCTCCACCCGCGTCGTCGTGACGGCCGGCCTCGCCGAGATCGTCGCGGGCGCGACCGCCATGGGGCTCGGAGGCTATCTCGCCGCGCGCAGCGACCAGGAGCACTTCCACTCCGAGGAAAAGCGCGAATACGCCGAGGTCGAGAAGCTTCCAGAGCAGGAGAAGCGGGAGCTGCAGGAGATTTTCGCCGAATATGGGTTGCAGAAGCCCGAGGTCGATTCGGTCGTCGCGGCGCTCTCCGCGGACAAAAAGCGCTGGGTGGATTTCATGATGCGCTTCGAGCTCGGCCTCGAAAAGCCGGATCCCAAACGCGCGCCGGTCAGCGCGGCGACCATCGCCACGGCCTATTTTATCGGCGGGCTGATCCCGCTCGCGCCCTACATGCTCGAGGACGATATCAATAAGGCGCTTATCCATTCGGCCCTGTTCACGGGGGTGGCCTTGCTCGTTTTCGGCGCGGTGAAGGGCAAGCTCACGGGCGCCGCTCCACTGAAGTCGGGCCTTCAGACTCTCTTCGTCGGCGGGCTCGCGGCGGGCGCCGCCTATTATCTCGCCTCGTTCTTCGGCTGATGGGCGCATTGCAAGCCCTTTGCGTCGAAGGGATGCGTCACGGCGTTGTCGGAACCATATGAAAGGCCTGGAGGCGGCATGCAGACGGTGGATGTCATCGTTCTCGGGGCGGGGATGGTCGGCGTCTCGGCGGCGCTGCATCTACAAGCGCGCGGGCGCATGGCGGTCATGGTGGACCGGCGCGGCGCGGGGCTCGAGACGAGCTTCGGCAACGCCGGGCTTATCGAGCGGTCGTCGATCCTTCCCTATCTTTTCCCGCGCGATCCGGCGCGGCTCGTCAAATATGCGCTGAACCTTCTGCCCGAGGCCCATTACCACTTGACCGCCCTCCCCTCGGTCGGCCCCTGGCTCTTGCGTTACTGGCGCGAAAGTTCGCCCGAGCGCGTTGCACGAAGCATCGCGGGCCGGCGGCCCTTGATCGAGCGCAGCCTCGTCGAGCACGAAACACTGATCGAGCAGGCGGGCGCGGGCGCGCTGCTGCGCCGGACGGGGTGGATCAAACTCTTTCGCAGCGAGGGGACATTTAGATATGGCGTCGCGGACGCCGAAAAGCTCGCGGAATACGGTCTCCACATCGAAGTTCTCGATTCCGCCGGCGTCGCCGCGCGGGAGCCTGATCTCGCGTCCGTCTTTGGCGGCGTGCATTATCTCGACACCGCTTTCGTCGCCGATCCCGGCGCTTTGGCGAAAGCTTACGCCGACCTCTTTCTCTCGCGCGGCGGCCGCTTCGTCCTCGGCGACGCCCTGAGCCTGACGCAGGAGGCGGACGGCCGCTGGAGCGTGGCGGGAAAGGAGGGACGAATCGTGGCCCGCGACGCTGTCGTCGCGCTCGGTCCCTGGTCCGACCAGATTTTCAAGCCGCTCGGCTACGACCTGCCGTTCGGCTTCAAACGCGGCTATCATATGCATTATGCGCCGGGCGAGGGGGCGAAACTCCAGCACCCCATCCTCGACGCGGACAACGGCTATCTGCTCGCGCCCATGAACAAGGGAATCAGACTGACGAGCGGAGCCGAATTCGCGCCGCGCGACGCGCCGCCGACCCCCGTGCAGATAGAAATTTGCGAGCCCATCGCGCGGCGGCTCTTCCCGCTCGGGAAGGCGCTCGACCTCGCGCCATGGAAAGGCGCGCGGCCCTGCCTGCCGGACATGCTGCCCGTCCTCGGCCCCGCCCCGCGCCACAAGGGCCTGTGGTTCGATTTCGGCCACGCCCATCATGGGTTGACGCTCGGGCCGGTGAGCGGGCGGCTGCTCGCGGAGATGATGACGGGCGAGACGCCCTTCACCGATCCATCTCCCTATCGCGCGGACAGGTTCTAGCGCGGCGAGGCCGACGTCGGGATCAAGTTGATATTGTTACAACAATTTTTCGTTGCAAATAGAGTTTTTTTTACTAGAGTATTTCTTGCGCCCCTTTGTCACCGAAAGGGTGACAAAGGGGCGCTCTAGAAATTCAGCATTTGCGAAATCTGCCCTTCCTTGAAGGGCTCGTCGAACTGCGCGGCGAAGCCGCCGTCGAAGATGCGGCCCACCACCGCGGTCTTGACCCCAAGGGACACCCGATCCCCGATCGACACGAACGCCGCGGTCTCCACGTTGACGCCGGCGAGCGAAACGTCGTTGATCCGCGCCATTTTCTCCCTTCCGTCGGGCAAGCGAACAAACGTCCACTGCATTTTCGGGACGATGCGCTTATGCCGGCGGGCGTCCGGGAGATTGCAGGCGTCCCGGTTGGCGAACCACATGAGCTGCGCCGCAAGCTTGCGGCGCCGCGACGGCGCCAGATCGAGCGCAATGGCGAAGCCGCCCTCCAACTCGCGCTCGACGTCGCCCTCGAACCGGCCAAGCTCTGGAATATACACGACGATCCGATCCGCGTAGCGGGGCTGGATCGACGCCAGAAGCGCCATTTCTCCCATGGAGGCCTCGACGACGAGGCAGACATGCTCCGGGCCGCCAGGCAATCTGAAACAGGCTTGGAGACCGACGCGCACGGCCGGGCAGGGAAGCGGCGCCCGAGGGAAGTTCATGTTGAAACTGGCCTGTAGCGACATGTTGACAACCGCCACCCGATACGTTTGAAAAACCAGTTAACGAACAAATGGTTAACGAAGATAAAATTTAATTACATTCCCGCCGGCCTGCCGGCGTCGTCGCGCAGGCCTTTGCGCGCCAGCCTGGACTGTGGCAGAAACGCCGCGGCTGTTTTCAAGCGAATGTCGGCGCTTGCGTTCGTTTGGAACGCTTGCACATCTGCATCAGCTTCCGGATTGATGCTAAAGAGGACGATCATGGCGGCGGACGTCACTTTTCCCGCGGCGGCGGCTGCAGGCCTTCTCTCCTTTCTGTCTCCTTGCGTCCTGCCGCTCGTGCCGCCGTATCTGACTTATCTGGCCGGCGTCAGCATGGAGGACCTCGAGATCGAGACGCGCTCGCGCGCGCGGCGCGACGTGCTGCTGTCGGCGGTTCTCTTCGTTCTTGGATTCTCGACGGTCTTCGTGGCGCTGGGCGCGACGGCGAGCGCCTTTGGCGGCGTGGTTCGCGCCAATCTGCAAATTCTCTCCTGGGTCGCGGGCGCAGTCATCATATTGATGGGCCTGCACTTCGTCGGCCTGCTCAAGGTGAACCTGCTCTATCGCGAGAAGCGCGCGGAAATCACGAAGCCCATGGGCCTTTTCGGCTCCTATGTGATGGGGCTCGCATTCGCCTTCGGCTGGACGCCATGCATCGGGCCGATCCTGGCCGCGATCCTCGCCGTCGCGGGGACGCAGGAAACCGTGGCGCGCGGCGCGGCTCTGCTCGCCATCTATTCGCTCGGTCTCGGCCTTCCATTCATCGGCGCCGGCTTCGCCCTCGGGCGGTTCCTCGCCTTCGTCGCCCGTTTCCGTAAGCATTTCAGCAAGGTGGAGAAGATTGTCGGCGTCCTGCTGATCTTCACGGGCGTCGCTTTCCTCACGGGCGGCGTGCAAGAAATGTCCTTCTGGCTCCTCGAAATGTTCCCCGGGCTGGCGACGCTGGGATGAGAGCCGCCGCCGGGAAGGAGCGCCTGGAAGACCCGCGCCTGCCGGAAATCGACCGCCTGCGCGGCCTCGTTATGGTCCTCATGACGCTGGACCATATGCGGGACTTCTACGACGCCGACGCCCTGCGCTTCAGCCCGACCGATCTCGACCGCACCTATCCGTTTCTTTTCTTCACCCGTTTCATTACCCATTTCTGTGCGCCGACCTTCGCCATCCTCGCTGGCGTCGGCGCTTATCTCTATGGCGCGCGGCGGCGCGACTCCGGAGCTTTGAGCCTTTTTCTGGCGACGCGCGGGGCATGGCTCATCCTGCTCGACGCCGTCGTCGTCAGCCCGGTCTGGGGCGGGCCGGGGCGCGTGGAGCTGGGCACGCTTTGGGCGATCGGCTGCGGGCTTTTGTCCCTCTCCGTCCTCTCGCTGGCGCCGCCCCGGCTTGTTTTCACCGCCGCCGCGGCGATCATCGTCGGCCACAATCTGCTGGATGGCCTCCACGCCGCCGATCTCGGAGCTTTCGGGCCATGGTGGCGCCTCCTGCACGAGCCGGGCCCCTTGCCGCTCGGCATCCCCGGCGGCGTGCTTTACCCCGCCCTCCCCTGGATCGGCGTCGTGGCGCTCGGCTACGGGCTTGGTCCCCTTTTCCAGCAGCCGAGTGAGAAACGCGATTCTATTCTTCGAGCGGCGGGTCTTGGCGCGCTGGCGCTTTTTGCTTTTCTGCGGGCGACAAATCTATACGGCGACCCCCGCGCCTTCGCCGCGCGGCCGGACCTCGTAGCCTCGGCGCTTTCCTTTTTGAATGTGACCAAATATCCTCCGTCGCTTCTCTATCTGCTCGTGACGCTCGGCGGCGCGGCGCTCGTCTTGCCCGCGCTCGCGCGATTAGGGGGGGCCGCAGGGCAAATTCTTACCGTGTTCGGCCGCACGCCTCTTTTTTTCTACATCCTGCATTTATACGTAGGCGTCGCGGGGGCGTCGGCGCTCGCGGCATTACGTGGATACTCGTTTGAAAATATTGGCGCTTTCATCAAATCCGGGTCGCCGCCGGCGGATTTCGGCCTCGGCCTTGCCGGCGCCTATGCCGTTTGGATCCTCGTCGTCGCCGGCCTTTATCCGCTTTGCCGCTGGTTCGCCGAGGTTAAGAGGCGGCGGACCGATCTGTGGTGGCTGAGCTATCTGTAACGCCCGCGCCGCCTTGGTAAGCCGAGCGGGGGCGCGTATAGAAGAATGAAATAACTTGCGGCTGCTCGCTGAGAGAAGATCGCAACATCGATCCGGGGTCGGGTAATGCTGGAAAAACTGGTGGCCTTCTGTCTTCGTCGGCCCTGGATGGTGGTTCTTCTGACGCTGGCCATGACAGGCGCCGGCGTTTTTCTGACTGTCGAACGTTTCGCGATCGACACCGATACGACAAATCTTTTCTCGCCGGATATGGCCTGGCGGAAAAACCAGACATCGCTTTATCGCGCTTTCCCCCAGCTCGAAAACTCGATCGTCGCCGTCATCGACGCCGAGACCGGCGAAGCCGCCGACGACGCGGCGGCGCGGTTTACCGCCGCGCTCAAAGGCAAGCCGTTGATGCAGCGCGTCTGGCGCCCGGACGACCCGGCCTTCTTCATGAAGAACGGCCTGCTCTATCTTCCGCTTCCAGAGGTCGAGCATACGATCGGCATGATGATCGGCCAGCGCGACGTGCTGACCCCGCTCGCCCAGGACCCGACATTGCGCGGGCTTTCCAACATCCTGGTCGTCAATCAGAAGCGCGCCGCCGGCAGCGAGCGGGCGACGGCCATGTATCTTGCCGGCCTCGACGAATTCTCTCGCGCCTTCGAGGAAACCCTCGCCGGGCGGCAAACCCAGGTCGACTGGGAAAAGTTGCTTTCGGGCGGCAAGGCCGACGCCGGCCCCGCCGCGCCGCCCCTCGACAAGCGGCGAATCGTTCTCATCACGCCGGCGCTCGACTTCACGGCGCTCCAGCCCGCCGCCGACGCGATCGCCCTCGTGCGCAAGACGGCGGCCGAGCTTGGAGTCACCAAGGAAAACGGCTTCGTCCTACGCCTGACCGGCGAGGCGCCGCTCGCGGACGAGGAATTCGCCACGCTTTCGGAGAATATGGCGCTCAACACCGCCGGCACGCTGGTCGTCGTGTCTCTCATTCTGCTCGCGGCCCTGCGCTCGCCCAAGCTCATTCTGGCGGTGCTCGTGACGCTGCTCGCGGGCCTCGCCATCACCTCGGGCATGGGCGTTCTGCTCATCGGGCGGTTCAACCTTATCTCCGTCGCCTTCGCCGCGCTTTTCATCGGGCTCGGGGTCGACTTCGGCATTCAGTTCGCGACCCGTTATCGCGAGGAACGCCATGAGAATGGCGATCTGGAGCGGGCGCTTCTCGAGGCGACTCGCGGCATCGGCGGCTCGCTGACGCTTGCCGCCGTCTCGCTGCTCGCAGGCTTCTTCTGTTTTCTGCCCACCGACTTTCTGGGCGTCGCCGAGCTGGGCCTCATCGCGGGCGTCGGCATGATCGTCGCCTATATCGCCACGCTCACCTTTCTGCCGGCCGCGATCAAGCTCCTCAATCCGCCGGCCGAACATTTGCCGATCGCCACTCATTCGCTGGCCGCGGTCGATCACTGGATCGCGCATCACCGCAAGCTCGTGCTTCTTGTCACCGCCGCCGTCGTCCTCGCTGGCGCGCCCTATCTCATGCGGCTGCGATTCGACTCGAATCCGATGAATTTGCGGGACCAGAAAGTCGAATCCGTCGCGACGTTCCTCGACCTCAACAAGGACTCGAAAACCGCGCCGAACAAGATCGAGACGCTGGCGCCTTCCATGGAGGCGGCCCGAGAGTTGAAGCAAAAAATCCTGGGGCTGCCCGAGGTCGATCATGTGGACTCGATCGAGTCGCTGATCCCGCAGGAACAGGACGAGAAGCTTGCGCTGATCGAACGCGCGTCGAACGATCTGCGCGACGCCCTCTATCCGTCAATTCGGGCGACGCCGAGCGACGCCGAGACTGTCAAGGCCCTGACCGGCGCCGCCAAGGCCTTGCGCGCGGCTGTCGCCAAAGCGCCGTCGCCTCGGGTGCTGCGCTTCGCCGCCGCGCTCGAAGGACTCGCCAAGGCGAGCCCCCAAACCCGCGAGAACGCGCGCGTCGCCGCCTTCGCAGGCTTCGAAAAGCTTCTCGGCCAGATGCGCGACGCGCTCCAGGCTAAACGTGTGACGCCCGAGGCCATGCCGGACGAGCTGCGCTCGGACTGGATTTCCTCCTCCGGGCTCGTGCGGCTGGAAACAACGCCCAAGGGCGACAGCAACGATCTCGAGGTGATGACGAAATTCGCAGATGCGGTGTTGTCGGTCGCGCCCGAGTCGAGCGGCGCGCCCATCATCATCTCGGAGGCGGGCAAGACCGTCACTCGCGCCTTTCTGGTGGCTGGCGCCTTCGCGTTCGTCGCGGTCTTCCTTATTCTGGCCGTCGCCCTGCGCAACGCCACCGACGTCGCGCTCACGCTCGGCCCCCTTCTGCTGGCGGGCGTCATGAGCCTTCAGGCTGCGCAACTGCTCGGCGTATCCCTCAATTTCGCCAATATCATCGCGCTGCCGCTGATGTTCGGCGTGGGGGTCGCCTTCCATATTTATTATGTCATCGCCTGGCGAAAAGGCGTCGTGGATATGCTGGCTTCGAGCCTCACCCGCGCCATTTTCTTCAGCTCGCTAACCACGGGAACGGCCTTCGGCAGCCTTTTTCTCTCGAGCCATCCGGGGACCGCGAGCATGGGCGCATTTCTGACGATTTCGCTCTTTTTCACCTTGCTTGCCGCCTTCGTCATCGTGCCGGCTTTTCTTGGACCGCCGCGACAGAACGTGGAGCGCGCCGGCGAGGCGCATGAGGGCGTGGAGAGCCGGGCCGAGGCGGCTTGACCCGGCGTGGGTTGGGCTTTTCCATCGGCGAAGCGCATTGTATCTGAAAGTAAATCAGGGGCTGACGTCATGAAGAGACTATTGCCGAGCATTGCCGCCGCGACGGCCCTGTTTGCGCCCTGTGCAGCTTCCGCGGTTGAAATTTACGGGGTATGGGCGCGTGACGGCCATCCCACGGATAAGCTTGAATTCTTCGACTGCAGCGGCAAGCTCTGCGCGAAAGGCGTGCTTCCCATGCGCGACGGCAGCCCGCCGCCCCTGGTTCTGCGGCAAGCTGCAAAGATCGGCCCCAACAGCTGGAAGGGCGATCTCTACAACCCCGAGGACGGCAAGACCTACACGGGCAAGATTACCTATGATTCGACGAATCAGCTGACCCTGAGCGGCTGCCTTGTCGCCTTCCTCTGCCAAAGCGAGACCTGGACGCGCGTCTCCGGCCCGACGAAAGCCGCCGCGCCAGCCGACAAAGGCGCCGCCAAGGCCTCCTCCGCCGATTCCGCAAAAGATAAAGACAAAACAGCGTCAAAGCCGGCGACTCAAGACGCCGCCAGGGCCGCAAGATCTACGCCCAGCAAGCCTGCTCCCGCGAAACCGATAGCGCCCAAATCGGGCGACGACGGCGAGTGACCGGGCTTCCTCCACGGGTTAACGATACGTAACTTGACGCTAACGGCGCGTTAGGCGAGCGTCCCGGACAACTTGGCGCGGCCGGCCGCGCCAAGTCGCTGATCCTTCCTGCCCGACTGGTTGAATTCCAACATGTTCTTTGGAGAGATCTTCACTGCGGCCTGCCTCTGGCGACGAGAGCTGGGCGCAATCACAGGAACGCGATTCCGTTGAAGCCGGGCGGCGCGATCCACTCTTTTTTTGCGAAGAAGCAGCGGGCCTCGCTTGGCGCGGTGGCGGCTTTATGCCTGTCGGCCTGCGATCTGGAATGGGAGAAGCCCGACCTTGCGACGCCGCCGCCGGAGCGCTTTCGCGAAGCGAGGCCCGCATCCGCCACGCCCATCGCGCGAGGGCCGGATTTCGCCGCCAAATTCGGCTCCAAGGAGCTGACGCAACTCGTCGCGCTGGCGATCGGCGACAATCTCGACATCGCCGCCGCCGTGGCGCGCATCCAGCAAGCGGACGCCCAGGCGCGCGTCGCGAGCGCGGCGCTTTGGCCCAGTATCTCCATGCAGGACATCGCGCGCAGAACGCGCACGCCCGGCACGACGACCAATATCGGCTCGGCGACCACCGGCTTTAGCCCGGCGACGACGAGCGCGTCATCTGCATCGACATCGACTTCGTCTTCGAGTTCGAACTTCAGCGCGCGCGAATTCAATTTTTTCCAGCTTGGCCTGACCGCGAGCTACGAGATCGACTTCTGGGGCAAGAACGAAGACGCCTCCTATTCGGCGCGGCTCCTCGCCAACGCCAGCCGCTTCAATCGCGACACGGTGGAGATTTCCACGATCGCCTCGGTCCTCAATGCCTATTTTCAGGTGTTGACGGCGCAGGACCGGCTGCGCATCGCGCACAACAATGTCGCCATCGCCGAGCGGGTGAACCGCGCCATTCAGGCGCGCTTCGAGGCCGGGGTCGCAAGCGTGCTCGACACCGCCCAGCAGGAGACGGTCGTCGCCCAGCAGCGCGCGACAATCCCGCCGCTCGAGCAGACTTTGCGCCAGACCCGCAACCAGCTTGCCTTGCTCGTCGGTCAGGCGCCCGAAAGCCTGGACGTGAAAGGCGGTTCGCTCACCAGGCTCACCTATCCCAAAGTCGCGCCGGGCCTGCCGTCGGAAGTGCTGCTGCGCCGCCCGGACGTCGCCAACGCCGAGGCGACACTCGCCTCGCAGGAATTCTCTGTGTTGCAGGCGCGGGCGATGTTCTTCCCCTCGATCACCCTGACCGGTCAGTACGGGGTGCAGAGCGCCTTGCTGCGTAATCTCCTTCGCCCCGAAGCCATCGGCTGGCAAATTGCCGCGAACCTCGCCCAGCCCATTTTCGACGGCTATAATCTGCAGGGCAACTATGAGCAGCAAAAGGGCCGCTACGCCGAGCTGGCGGCGCTCTACAAGAAGCAGATTCTAACAGGGCTTATGGACACCGAGAACGCGCTCGTCGCCTCGAAGGAGACGGCGCAAACAGTCAGGCTCCAGGGCGTCGCCGTCGCGGCCGCCCAGCGCGCGCTGACGGCGGCCGAGATGCGGCTGCAGGAAGGCACGATCGACATCGTCACCCTCTCGACGACGCAAAACACCTACTTCCAGGCGCTGGATCAACTTGCTTTGGCCCGGCTGGCTTATTTTCAGTCGGCGACGAGCTTATATCAGGCGCTCGGCGGCGGTTGGTCCCCCACCACGAGAGACGCCGAAATTGCTCACGCAAACGCCGCCTATGAGGCGGACAAGGGGTTCCATCCATGATCCGGCCCGACCGGCGTATCCTGATGGCGCTCGCCGCGCTCGCGCTTGCCCTCGCCGGGGGCGCGGCCTATCGCGCGGGCATGGCGCCCGGCTTCTCGGCCGCCAACAAATCATCAGCGGAGCAGGGCGAGGGCAAGCGCGGACGCGGCGATTCGGTCGTTGCGGTCACGACGGCGACCGCCCGAGTCCAGGATGTTCCCGTCACCATCGACGCGGTCGGCACGGTGCAGGCGCTCAATACGGTCACCATCCGCACCCAGGTCGACGGCCGCCTGCTGCGTCTCGCCTTCGTCGAAGGGCAGGACGTGAAGAAGGGCGACGTCCTCGCCGAGATCGACCCCGCGCTCTACAAGGCGCAATATGACCAGGCCGTCGCAAAGAAGGCGCAGGACGAAGCCAATCTCGCCAACGCCCGCGTCGATCTGGTCCGCTATGAAAAGCTCGTCGCCGGGAAGTTCCTCTCGACCCAGCAATACGCCACCCAAAAGGCGCTGGTGACGCAGCTCGAGGCGCAGGTGCGGGCCGATCAGGCCGCGATCGACAACACGAAAACGACCCTTGACTATGCGACGATCCGCTCGCCGATCGAGGGACGCGTCGGCATCCGCCTCGTCGACATCGGCAATATTCTCCATTCCTCGGACCAGATTGGCATCGTGGTCGTGACCCAGCTTAAGCCGATCTATGTCGTTTTCACCCTGCCTCAGCAGGCGCTCGCCTCGGTTCAAAAGGCGCAGGCGCGCGGCCCCGCGACGGTCCGGGCGCTTGGCGCAGACAATGCGACGGTGCTGGCGACGGGCGAGCTCAGCGTGTTCGACAACCAGATCGACCAGCTCACCGGCACGCTGAAGCTGAAAGCCACTTTCCCCAACAATGATCTCGGGTTGTGGCCCGGCCAGTTCGTCAACGTCCGGCTGATGCTCGACACGATCCGAAACGCCATTGTGACGCCGAGCCCCGCCGTGCAGCGCGGGCCGAACGGCGCCTTCGTCTATATTCTCGGGGAGGACGGCCGCGCCCATATGAGAAGCGTCGTCACCGGCCGCCAGGACGAGAATATCGTCGTCATCACGTCGGGGCTGGAGCCGGGAACGAGCATCGTGACAAGCGGCTTCTCGCGCCTCTCGGATGGCGGCAAGGTGCGCGTGAGCAACGTCGAGGAGCCTCTTCAAGCGGCGGCTCCCCAAGCGGCGGCTCCCGCGGAAGTCAATAAAGCGAAGACCAACAGCCGCGAGCGCGGCGCAAGGGGAGAGGGCTCTCCCAGAAGGTAAACAGACGCGGCATGAATGTTTCGGCGCCCTTCATCAAGAGGCCGGTGGCGACCTCGCTCATGGCCTTCGCCGTGCTGCTGTTCGGCCTGCTGGGCTATGTGCGTCTCTCGATCTCGCCGCTGCCGCAGGTCGACTTCCCCACCATTCAGGTCACGACGCAGCTTCCCGGCGCCAATCCCGATACGATCGCCTCCCTGGTGACGGCTTCGCTCGAACGTCAGTTCGGGCAGATTCCCTCGCTTACCAGCATGTCGTCGCAGAGTTCGTTCGGTCTGTCCCAGATTACGCTGCAGTTCGACCTCGGCCGCGACATCGACGCCGCAGCTCAAGACGTGCAGGCGGCGATCAACGCCGCCGCGTCGACGCTGCCGCGCGACCTCCCTTATCCGCCGGTCTACGCCAAGGTGAATCCGGCCGATACGCCGGTGCTGACGCTGACCCTGCGTTCGAAAAGCGCGGGGTTGCGGGACATGAGCGATCTTGCCGATACGCTTATCGCGCCGCAGCTGGCGCAGATTTCCGGCGTCGGCCGCGTGTCCGTGCAAGGCGGCGTCCGGCCAGCGGTGCGCATTGAAGCGGATCTCGCGCGGCTGGCCGCGAATCGGATCGGCATGGAGGATTTGCGGCAAGCCGTCGTCGCCGCCAACAACGCCGGCGCCAAGGGCTCGCTCGACGGAAAGCGTCAAGCCTACACGATCGACGCCAACGACCAGATTCTGCAAGCCAAGCAATATGAGACGATCATCGTCGCCTGGCGGAATAATGCGCCCGTCATGCTGCGCGACGTCGCCACGGTGACGGACGGGCTCGAGAACGCCCGCGTCGGCGGCTGGTACAATGGCGAACAGTCCGTCGTGCTCGACGTGATGCGCCAGCCCGGCGCCAACATCATCTCGACGGTCGAGCTCATCAAGCAGGCGCTGCCGAAGCTCCGCGGCGAGCTGCCGGCTGGCGTGGGCCTCGACATCGTCAATGATCGCACCGAAACGATCCGCGCCTCGATTTTCGAGGTGCAGATGACGCTCATCATCGCGGCGGGGCTCGTGATCGCGGTGGTGTTGATGTTCCTGCGCAGCTGGCGCGCCACGCTCATCGCCGGCGTCAGCCTCCCCCTCTCGATCATCGCCACTTTTTTCGCGATGTGGGGAATGGGCTTCTCGCTCGACAATCTCTCGCTGATGGCGCTCACCATCGGCACGGGCTTTATCGTCGACGACGCCATCGTGATGATCGAGAACATCGTCCGCAATATCGAGCTCGGCAAGAAACCGGTTCAAGCTGCGCTCGACGGCGCCCGCGAAATCGGCTTCACCGTCATCTCGCTGACGGTCTCGCTCATCGCCGTTTTCATTCCACTCCTGTTCATGACCGGCATCGTGGGGCGCATGTTCCGCGAATTCGCGCTGACGCTTTCCATCGCCGTCGTGATTTCAGCCGTCATTTCGCTGACGCTGACGCCGATGCTCTGCGCCGTGCTGCTCAAAAGCGCGCCGACGAACGAGCACACGGCATGGGAGGCCGTGTCGCTTTGGCTCGACCGCCTTTACTACCGCTCGCTCGATTGGGCGCTGAAGCGCGAGCCCTTCATGCTCTTCCTGACCGCAGGCGCGCTCGCGCTGACGGTCGCGCTCTTTATCTTCATCCCCAAGGGTTTCCTGCCGCGTCAGGACACCGGCGTGCTGAGCGTCGTGATGGAGGCCTCGCCCGACGCCTCCTTTGAGCGCATGAAAGCGTTGCAGGCCCAGGTGACAGAGGTGTTTCGCAAGGACCCCGAGGTGACGGGCGTCACTTCCGTGCTGGGCGTCGGCCCGCTCAACGCGACGACCAATGTCGGCCGGCTCACCGTGACGCTTCGCAGCCACGATGTGCGCGACACGAGCGCGGACAAGATCGCCGACCGGCTGAAGATCGCCGGCGAGAAGGTCGCCGGCGCCTCGCTCTTCATCGAGCCGGTGCAGGATATTCAGATCACGACCCGGCCAAGCCGCTCGCAATATCAATATACGCTCACAGCCGCCGATGCGGGCGAGCTGCTCAACTGGTCGAATCGCCTCCTCGACGAATTGCGCCGCACGACCGGGCTGAAAAACGTCGCCGCCGAGACGCAGGACGGCGGCCTGCGCGCGCAGATGAGAATCGACCGCGACAAGATCGGCCGTCTCGGCATCTCGGCCCAGGACGTCGATAATGTGCTCAACGACGCCTTCGGACAGCGGCAGATTTCGACGATTTACACGCAGTCGAACCAATACCGCGTGATCCTAGAAGCCGCGCCGCAATATTTGCGGGATATGTCGGCGCTCGAAAAGCTCTATGTGGCGCCGGTGGGAGGCGGACCGCAGACGCCGCTCGCCACCTTCGTGCGCATCGAGAACAAAGCGGCGCCGCTCTCCGTTGCGCATCAAGATCAGTTCCCGGCCTCGACCATCAGCTTCGATCTTGCCGACGGCTTCGCGCTCGGCGACGCCGTCAAGCTGGTCGCGCAGGCGCAGACCGCCATCGGCATGCCGTCATCCATCATCGGCGTCTTCAGCGCCGACGCGGCGGAATTCAACAAATCGCTGGCGAGCGAGCCCTGGCTCATCCTCGCAGCCGTCATCGCCATCTATGTGGTGCTCGGCGTGCTCTATGAGAGCTTCGCCCACCCCTTCACCGTGCTGACGACGCTGCCCTCGGCGGGCGTCGGCGCGTTCCTTGCGCTGATGCTGCTGGGCATCGACATGTCGGTCGTCGCGCTCATCGGCGTTGTGCTGCTCATGGGCATCGTGAAGAAAAACGCGATCATGATGATCGATTTCGCGCTCGAGGCGGAGCGCGACGAGGGGCTTTCGCCGCGCGATTCCATCGTGCGCGCCGCGCATTTGCGTTTTCGCCCAATCATGATGACGACCTTGGCCGCGCTCTTTGGCGCCTTGCCGCTCGCGCTCGCGCATGGGGCGGGAAGCGAGCTGCGCATTCCGCTCGGCGTCTCGATCATCGGCGGCCTCCTCTTGAGCCAGGCGCTGACGCTCTACACGACGCCCGTGATCTATCTTCAGGTCGACCGCCTGCGCCGGCGCTTTCTGAAGCCGCTGAGCCAGGAGGAAGAAGAAATTCCGGAGGAAACGGCCGAGGAAGCGCCGCCAAGGCGAGAAGCGGCCGAATGAACGTCTCCGCTCTTTTCATCCGCCGGCCGGTCGGGACGACGCTTCTCGCCGCAGCCCTTTTTCTGATCGGCGCGGTCGCCTATTTCTTCCTCCCCGTTGCAAGCCTGCCCGCGGTCGATTTTCCGGCCATCGGCATCAGCGCCTCACGCCCGGGAGCCGATCCCGAAACCATGGCGGCCTCCGTCGCCGCGCCGCTGGAACGGCGCCTTTCGGGCATTTCGGGACTGAACGAGCTCACGTCGACGAGCTCGCTCGGCTCGACGCAGATCATCACCCAGTTCGACATCAACAAGAATATCGACTCGGCCGCGCGCGACGTTCAGGCCGCGATCAACGCTTCGCTTGTCGATCTCCCGACCGATCTTCCAGCCGCTCCGAGCTTCCGTAAGGCCAGCCAATCGACCATGCCGGTTCTCGTGCTGGCCATGACCTCGGACACGATGCCGACCAGCGCCATTTTCGACGCGACCGACACCGTCATCGCACAGCGCATCTCCCAAGTGCCCGGCGTTGCAGAAGCGCGCATTGCCGGCGCCGAGCAGCCGGCGATCCACGTGCAGGTCGACACGGCGCGGCTCGCCGCGATGAATCTCGGCGTCAACGAAGTCGGCCGCGCGCTTTTCTTGGCCAACGCTCATGCCGCGGTCGGCGCGCTCTCCGGAACGACGCAGGAAATCACGCTCGATACGACCGATGAGCTTTCGACGCCGGAGGATTATCGCAACATCGTCGTCACCTCCCGCAACGGCGCCGTGGTGAAGCTCGGCGACGTCGCGACGGTGGATCAAGGGGTGCGCAATCGCCGGTCTGCCGGTTGGTTCAATGGCAAGCCCGCGGTGCTCGTCATCGTCACCAAGCAACCCGACGCCAATGTGATCGAGACCGTCGATCACGTAAAGGCGTTGCTGCCGCAATTGCGCCAATGGATTCCTTCGGGCATCAAGATCAGCGTCCTCGCGGACCGCACACAGACGATCCGCGCCAGCATCCACGACATTCAAATCACGCTCATCATCTCGGTGGCGCTGGTGATGATGGTGGTGTTCGTCTTTCTCCGCCGTGCGACGCCTGTCATCGCGGCCGGCGTCACAGTGCCCCTCTCGCTCGTCGGCACTTGCGCAGCCATGTGGCTCGCCGGTTTCTCGATCGACAACCTTTCGCTCATGGCGCTGACGATCGCCGTGGGCTTCGTCGTCGACGACGCAATCGTGATGATTGAAAATATCGAGAGCTACAGGGAGCGCGGTCTGAGCCGAATGCAGGCGGCGCTCGAAGGCTCAAAGCAAATCAGCTTCACGGTCCTCTCTATCAGCCTGTCGCTCATCGCCGTTTTCATCCCGCTGCTCTTTATGGAGGGCGTGATGGGGCGCTTGCTGCGTGAATTTTCGCTCACCCTCACCTTCGCCATCCTGATTTCGACCGTCGTTTCGCTCACCGTCACGCCGATGGTCTGCGCATGGCTGCCGGCGCCAAAGGCGCGGGGAGAGACGCGTTTCGATCGCGTGGTGGAGAGCGGGCTCGACGCTATCGTCTCCTTTTACGCGCGCACGCTGCGGCCCGTGGTGGATCATCCCTGGATCACGCTCGCCGCCATCCTCGGCGTCGTGGTTTGGACGGTGCAGCTCTACACCACGATCCCGAAGGGAAATCTGCCTCAGGACGACATCGGGCTCATCAACGGCACGACGGAGGCCGCCACCGACGTCTCGTTCGAAGAAATGTTGCGGCTGCAAAGGCTGGTGAACGACGCTCTTTTGGCCGATCCCGACGTCGTCAATGTCGGCTCCTTCATCGGCGCAGGCAACCTGACCGCCTCGGGCAATCAGGGACGCGTCTTCGTCGCGCTCAAACCCATGGGCGAGCGGAAGGCCACGAGCAAGGAAGTCATCGCCAGATTGCGCAAGTCCTTTACGAAGATACCGGGCGTAAGCGTCATCATGGTGCCGTCTCAGGACCTGCGCTCCGGCGGGCGCGTGAGCAAGGCGCAATACCAGTTCACCTTGTCCGACGCTTCGCTCGACGAGCTGGAGGAATGGCGCGGCAAGATTTTCGATCGCCTCAAGCGGCTTCCGCAGCTCGTCGACGTGTCCTCCGACAAGGAGCAGGGCGGGCTGCGCGCCCAGCTCATCATCGACCGCAACGCCGCCTCCCGCATGAATGTGCCGATTTCGGCCATCGACAACGCGCTCAACAGCGCCTTCGGCCAGCGCCAGGACACCGTCATCTATACGCAGCGTAACCAGTATCGCGTGATTTTCGAGTCGCCTCTCTCACGCCAGCGCGATATTCGCGACCTGGCGGGAGTCTATGTATCGAACAGCGCCGGCGTGCAGATCCCGTTGACGGCCCTGGCGCACGTCGAGCGCGGCTCCATGCCGCTGGTCGTCAACCACCATGGCGTGCTGCCGGCCGTCACCATCTCCTACAACGTCGCCCCGGATTCGACTTTGGACGCCGCGACGACCGCCGTCGAGCAGGCCGTTGCGGAACTCGCTCCGCCGAGCAGCCTGCACGCCGATTTCGCCGGCGACGCCGCCGACTTCCGCAAGGTCGCGCGGGGCATGGCGACGCTGATCCTCGCCGCGCTGCTCGCCGTCTACATCATCCTCGGCATTCTTTACGAAAGCCTCGTCCATCCGATCACGATCATTTCGACCCTGCCGTCTGCAGGCCTCGGCGCGCTTCTGTCGCTCGAAGCCTTCGGCGTGGAATTTACGGTCATCGCCTTCATCGGCATTCTCCTTTTGATCGGCATCGTGAAGAAGAACGGCATCATGCTCGTCGATTTCGCGCTTCACGCCGAGCGCGATGAAGGATTTTCCGTTCATGATGCGGCGCTGGAAGCCGCGAAGGAACGCTTTCGCCCGATTTTGATGACGACCCTCGCGGCCATGTTCGGCGCGCTGCCGCTCGCCTTCGCGTCTGGAATCGGCGCCGAGATGCGCCGCCCGCTCGGCCTCACGATCATCGGCGGATTGCTGCTGAGCCAGGCGCTGACGCTTTATTCGACGCCGGTCATCTATCTTTTGATGAGCAAGATTGGCCGAAAACATCGTGAGCGCGGGTTGGCGCGGGAAAGCGCGGCGCCTGCGGAGTAAGAAGAAATCCGCTCGATTGGTCCACGTCAGGCCTTCAGCCCGTCGGGAATGACAGGCCCCCAGCGCGAGTTGTCAAAATGGAAACGTGTAAGAGCGGCGCGACGCGTCCTCAGTGCGCGTCAGCCTGCGAATGCTCGAAGAAAAAGCGCAGCACCTGCGCCTTGCCGCAATCCTCGACCGGGACGTGCCAGAATTTCGATTCGATGAAGGGAAAGCGCTCCATCGGCAGATGGATTTCCGTCAGGCGGGCATGGTTGTCGAAGCCGCCCAGCATGGCGCGTTCGAGAAGTTTTATGAGCTCTTCTTCCCGTTCGGGTACTTCGGTCACTGTCAGGATCACATTGTCGGCGATGGGGAACGTCTTTTCGAAAAGCTGCTCGTAATTTGCCGGCGCCATCTTGCGTCTCCGCTGCCCCTCACATGGGACGTCGCGACTTCCTTCGGTTCTTGCACAACTCGATCAAATTTGTTGGACGTTCGAGATTGCGGTCGACAGCCGAATGACCTCTCGCTGACGGTTTTATTACGGGAATTTAAGGCGCATTTGTGAGCGGGCAAGGCGCCCCCCATCGGTCCGCGAAGACGAGGCTTTCCAGCGGCAGACGCGACGCCCAGCGTTTCACTTCAAGCTCTGGCCGCCGATAAGCGCGGTCGACAAAGCCGACGCAGAGATAGGCGACAATGGCGATTCCCTCGGGAATGCCGAGAATCGCACGCAGCTCCTCCTCGCGCATGATGCTGACCCAGCCGACGCCGACGCCTTCCGCGCGCGCGGCCAGCCACAGATTTTGGACAGCGCAAGCCGTGCTCAGGAGGTCGGTATTGGGCTGTTGCGTGCGCCCCAGCCCCGTCGCGCCGTGACGGTTACGGTCGCAGGTGACGCAGATGTTGAGGGGCGCTTTCAGAATGCCTTCGAGCTTGAGATTGCGGTAATGCCCACGCCGCTCGGAATCGAGCAACTCGACCTCGGCCCGCGCGCCCCGAGAGAAGGCTTCATGCACGACGCCGCGCACCTCTTTGTCGCGGACAACGATAAAATTCCACGGCTGCATGAAGCCGACGGACGGACCATGATGGGCGGCGTCGAGAATGCGCATGAGCAAATCATGCGGCACCTCCTCATCTAGAAACTCGTTACGCACGTCGCGGCGCGTGTAGATGGCCCGATAGACCGCCGCGCGCTCAGCGTCGCTGAATGGCGCGGCGGGGCCGAGCTCGCGTGCGATCTCTTCGGCGTCGAAAGGCAGGTTGTCCGAAGGGTCGTTCACCATCAGCCGACCTCCAAAGCGCTCGTCAACCTATGCCAAGCCGCCTCGTCGCCGGGGAGACCGAATCGGAGCCAGCCAGGCCGTTCGGGAAAGGCGCGGACCAGAACGCCTTTCTCGCAGAGGCGCCGACGACAGGCCGGCGCTTCCTCGTGACGCGCAAGTCTGAACAAGGACGTCCCGCCGATAAGATCGAAGCCCGCGCGCGCCAGCGCGCCATCCAGACGCGCGGCGTCTGTTGCGCAACGCGCCGCCGCCGCGTCGCGCCAACGTAGATCGGCGAGCGCGCGGGCGCCCACCTGAAGCGCTGGGCCAGAGACGGCCCAGGGCCCGAGCGCCCCGCGTAGAAACGCCGCGCGAGACGGCCCGCACAGCGCGAAGCCAAGTCGCAGCCCCGCAAGCCCATAGGCCTTGCCGAGCGAACGAAGCAAGATTGCCCCTTCCATCGCCGCCAATGCAACCGCGCTGTAATCCGGCGAGAAATCCATAAACGACTCGTCGACGACAAGAAGCCCGCCCTTGCGCGTCATCTCTCGAGCAATAGGCGCGAGATCGTGCGGCGCGATCATGCGCCCATCGGGATTGTTGGGGTTGACGATGACGGCGGCGTCAAAGCGCGCAAGGTCATCTATGGCGTCGACCGTCTCGACGATCGCGCCGCAGGCCGACCAGCAGGCGGCGTGCTCCGCATAGGTGAAGCCGAGCACGCCGACGCGCGGCGCCGGAAAGACGCGGGGCAGCAGTTGTATGAAAGCCTGCGCGCCAGCGCCGGGTATAATCGAAACGTCGGAAGAAGCGCGGTAGGCCGCGCGCGCGGCGGCGTCGAGACTTGCGAATGCGTCGTCGTCGGGCAGGCGCGTCCAGGCGTCAGGCGCAATTGCCGGCACTGGATAGGGATGCGGATTGACGCCCGTAGAGAGATCGACCCAGGGCTGCGGGGCGTCGGGATAAGCGCGGCGCGCGGCGTCGAGGCGACCACCATGGGCGATTGGAGACGCAAGAGAAAAAGCCGCGCTCATCGCGCCATCTCCAGAAGAGCGTCGAGATCGATATGTTTCTCGCAATGAGCGGCAAGCGCGTCGAGCGTTTCCTCGATCGACTGTTCGAACATCAGCGGCGAGACCTCTGCGCCGATCCATTGCAGGAAAGCTGCACGGAAAGAATCGTCGGAGAAAATCCCATGCACATAGGCGCCCATGACGAGGCCATTGCGGGAGACCGCGCCATCGGCGCGCCCATCGTCGAAGCTCAACAAAGGCCGCGCGCAATCGGCGCCCGAGGTTTCGCCGACATGCATTTCAAAGCCATGGAAGGGCGCCTCGAAGGCAATCGCCTCGCCGGCGACGCTGGCAAGCGTCTTCTTCTCGGTTAGCGTCGTCTCTACATCGAGAAGGCCCAGGCCCGGCGCTTGCGCCACATCGCCTTCCATGCCGGATGGATCGCGAATGACGCGGCCAAGCATTTGATAGCCCCCGCAAATGCCGAAGACGCGCCCGCCGCGCCGCGCATGCGCCAGAAGATCGATGTCCCAGCCATTGGCGCGCAGCGCGGCGAGATCGGCGATGGTCGCCTTGGAGCCGGGCAAAATGATGAGCGACGCCTCGGCCGGCAAAGGAGCGCCCGGCTGGATCAGACGTAAATCGACGCCCCTTTCCGCCTTCAGCGGATCGAGATCGTCGAAATTGGCGATATGCGACAGAAGCGGAACGGCGATGACGACGCCGTCGCGCCCGCAATCACGGGCGGAGCGAAGGCTGAAGGCGTCTTCCGCGGGAAGGCGCGCAGCTTGCTCGAAATAGGGAACGAGCCCCAAGGCGCGCCAACCCGTGCGCTGCGCGATGAAGCGCATGCCGTCGTCGAAGAGGGAGGGATCGCCACGGAATTTATTGACGATGTAGCCCCGGATCATCGCCGCGTCCTCCGCGTCGAGAACTGCCTTGCATCCGACGAGCTGCGCGATGACGCCGCCACGGTCGATGTCGCCGACGAGCACGACAGGCGCATCGGCTTCGCGAGCAAAGCCCATATTGGCGATGTCATTTGCGCGCAAATTGATTTCCGCCGCGCTGCCGGCGCCCTCCACGATGACGAGATCGCTTCGCGCCTTGAGGCGCGCAAAGCTTTCCATCACGGCGGTTTTCAGCCGCGGCTTCCAGTCCTGATAGTCGCGCGCCTTCGCCTGGCCCGCGATGGCGCCGCGCACGACGATCTGCGAGCCATTCGCGCCCTGTGGCTTCAACAGCACGGGATTCATGTCGACAGCGGGCGCGAGCCGCGCCGCCCGCGCCTGCAGCGCCTGCGCGCGGCCGATCTCGCCGCCATCCGCCGTCACCGCGGCATTGTTCGACATGTTCTGCGGCTTGAAGGGCGCGACGCGGAGGCCGCGATTGGCGAAGGCGCGCGCAAGCCCCGCGACGATGAGCGACTTGCCGACGTCGGATCCCGTGCCCTGGATCATCAAGGCGACGCTCATGACGCGATGAGCGCCATGACGGAGTCGATGTCATGCACGACGGCGATCCCTTCGCGCGCCGGCGGCCGGATCATGACGACAGGCAGCCCGAGCGCGCGCGCCGCCTCGATCTTCGCATAGGTGAGCGCGCCGCCGCTGTTCTTGGTCACGACAATGTCGATGCGCTTCTGGCGCATGAGAGCGGTTTCCTCCTCGAGCGTGAAGGGACCGCGCGACGAAAAGACCTCGCATTTTGGTGGCAGGTCGCTCGCCTCCGGCGGCTCGATCACGCGCAATAGATAATCATGTTGCGGCGATGAGCGAAAATCCCGGACGCCCTGGCGCCCGACCGTGAGAAAAACCCGCCGCGGCGCTTCTCCCAGCGCTTGCGCGGCGGCTTCATTGCTCTCGACCTCGATCCAATCATCGCCTGACGTCGCGCGCCACGGCTCTCGTGCATAGACGATCAACGGCAGGCGCAGGGCCTCGCAGGCCGCTTGCGCATTCGCGGAAATTTGCGCGGCGAAAGGATGGGTCGCGTCGACGACATGGGTAATGCGCTCTTGGGCAAGATAGCTTTTCAAGCCCTCGACGCCGCCGAAGCCGCCAACGCGCGCCGGCAAGGCGAGCGCCATGGGCGCGCTGGTGCGGCCTGCGAGAGAAGCGACGCCCTGGAGTCGGGGATCGGCCGCAATGCGCGCGGCCAGATCACGGCCCTCGCGCGTGCCGCCGAGAAGGAGGATGCGACGTTCGCTCTCGTCATTGCGAGCGAAACCCGGCAATCCGGCAGCCGCGGCATGGTTCTGGATTGCCTCGCCGCCTTTGGCTCCTCGCAATGACGGCGGGGAGGCTTTCAGATCGTCAGCCAATGTCACAGGCGCTCACTCTGCGGCGAGCTTCACGGGGGCCGGGCTTCGAAACTCGGCGATGAGCCGCTCGCGCTCGGCGTCGGCAGCCGCGACATGGCGGCCTTTGACATGGCCGAAGCCACGGATTTTCTCGGGGAGCCGCGCGAGCGCCACGGCGGTTGCGTGATTTTCCGGCGTCAGCGCGGTCGAAAGCTCGTCGAGCAGCGCTTCATATTCCGCAAGAAGGCGGCGCTCGACGACGCGGTCATTGTTGAAGCGCGTGATGTCGAAGAAGGAGCCGCGCAGCCATTTGAGCTTGGCGATGACCTTCATGACGTTGAACATCCAGGGGCCGAAGGTCCATTTGCGCGATCCGCCGAAGTCGGTCTTGCTCTGCAAGAACGGAATATTCGGCGCAAGATGCAACTCGAGCCTGAGATCGCCTTCGAAAGTCTCCGAGAGCTGACGCTGGAAGGCGCCGCTTGTATAGAGGCGCGAGACTTCGAACTCATCCTTGAAGGCCATCAGCTTGAAGAGATAGCGCGCGACGGCTTCGGTCAATGCGGTCGAGCCGGGAAGGCGGGTCTTCTCCAGCTCGGCGATGGCGCCGACGCGGGCGCGGTAATGCGCCGAATAGGCCTCGTTCTGGTAATCCGCAAGATAAGCGGCGCGGCGTTCGATCACTTCCTCCAGCGTCTTGGAGCGTTCGCGCGCCTGCGTCGGGCGGCGCAGCGACTCGACGACCGCTTCGACGCTCTTCATATCGTGCGCGGCGCGACGGCCCCAGAGGAAGGCCGAATGATTCATCGGCACCGATTCGCCGTTGAGCTCGATCGCCCGCAGAATGGCGGCTTCGGAGAGCGGCAGATAACCCTTCTGCCAGGCGTAGCCGAGGATGAAAACATTGGCGGCGATGGAGTCGCCGAGGAGCGTCTGGGCGAGCGCGGTGGTGTCGATGAAGACCGACTCGGGCCCGCCCGCCCGGCGAATAGCCTGCTTGATCTCCTCGGAGGGAAGAACGAAATCGGGATCGCGCTCGATGTCGCCAGGGAATACCTCGGCGCTGTTGACGAGCACATGCGTCTTGCCCGGCTCGACAGCCGCCAGAACATGCTTGGCGCCGGCGACGACGAGGTCGCAGCCGAGCATGAGATCGGCTTCGCCGGCGGCGATGCGGATGGCGTGCACGTCGGCGGGCGTGCGGCCGATCTTCACATGGCAATAGACCGCGCCGCCCTTTTGCGCGAGGCCCGCCATGTCGATGACGCCGACGCCCTTGCCTTCGAGATGCGCGGCCATGCCGAGAAGCGCCGAAATCGTCACGACGCCCGTGCCGCCGAGCCCCGCGATCAGGATGCCGTACGGCGCTTCTCCGATCTCCGCGATCTTCGGCTCGGGCAGCGCCGGCTGGCCGCTCGCATCCTCCTTTGTGGGCAGCGGCGCCTTCTTCATGCGTCCGCCGCGCACGGTGACGAAGCTCGGGCAAAAGCCTTCGAGGCAGGAAAAATCCTTGTTGCAGACAGATTGGTCGATGCGGCGCTTGCGGCCGAATTCGGTCTCTACCGGCTGAACGGCGACGCAATTCGAGGCCGTGCCGCAGTCGCCGCAGCCTTCGCACACCAGCTCGTTGATGATGACGCGCGCGTCGGGGTCGGGGAAGAGGCCGCGCTTGCGCAGCCGGCGCTTCTCGGTCGCGCAGGTCTGGTCGTAGATGAGAACCGTGACGCCCTCGGTTTCGGCCAGCTCCCGCTGCACCTCGTTGAGGATGTTGCGGTGGTGAACGGAGAGCCCGGGCGGCCAGGAAATGGTCGGCGGATATTTCTCGGGCTCATCGGAAACGAGCGCGATCTTCTTCACGCCCTCTGCGGCGACCTGCTTCGCGATCGCCTCGACCGTCAGCTCGCCTTCGTGCTTCTGGCCGCCCGTCATTGCGACCACGCCATTGTAGAGAATCTTGAATGTGATGTTCGTCTTGGCGGCGACAGCGAAACGAATGGCGAGCGAGCCCGAGTGATTGTAAGTGCCGTCGCCCAAATTCTGGAACATATGCTTGCGCGTCGAGAAAGGCGCCTCGCCGATCCAGTTGGCGCCCTCGGCGCCCATATGCGTGTAGCCCTCCGTGCGGCGGCCCATCCATTGCGCCATGTAATGGCAGCCGATCCCCGTATAGGCGCGCGCGCCTTCCGGCACATGGGTCGACGTCGAATGCGGGCAGCCGGCGCAGAAATGCGGCACGCGCACGGTGACGTCGGTCAACGTCTTGCGCCGCTCCTGCAAGCGCTCCAGCCGCCGCACGCGCGCTTCGAGCTCCTCTGACACATGATATTTCATCAGGCGCCGGCCGATGGCGATGGCGACGTCATTGGCGTCGAGCGCGCCCTTCACGGGAAAGAGCCATTCGCCGCGCTCGTCCTTCTTGCCGATGCAAACCGGCTGATGCGCCGAGCCATAAAGCTCCTCGCGCAATTGGACCTCGATGAGCGATCGCTTCTCCTCGACCACCATGACGAGATCGAGGCCGCGCACGAATTCATGCAGGCCGCTCGGCTCGAGAGGCCAGGGGGCGGCGATCTTGTAGAGGCGCAGGCCGAGATCGTTGGCCCGCGCTTCGTCTATGCCGAGATCGTCGAGCGCCTGGCGCACGTCGAGATAGGACTTGCCGACGGTGATGACGCCGATCTTCGGATTTGCGCCGCCCGAGGTGATGATGCGGTTGAGGCGATTGGCGCGGATGAAGGCGAGCATGGCGTCGCGCTTGCTCTCCTGCAGCCGCTCTTCCTGCGCGAGCACCGGATCGCCGGGCCGGATGTTCAGCCCGCCCGGCGGCATGGCGAAGTCCTGCGGAACTACCGGCTGAATCCGATCGAGAGAACCGTCGATCGAGGCGGTCGACTCGACCGTGTCCTTTAAAAGCTTCAACCCGACCCACACGCCGGCGAAGCGCGACATGGCGAAGCCATAGAGGCCGTAATCCAAAATCTCCTGCACGCCTGCGGGCGAGAGGATTGGCATCATCACGTCGACGAAATGAAAATCGGATTGATGGGCGGTCGTCGAGGATTCGGCGGTGTGATCGTCGCCCATGAGCGCGAGCGCGCCGCCATGACGCGACACGCCGGCGAGATTGACATGGCGGAGCGCATCGCCGCTGCGGTCGACGCCGGGACCCTTGCCGTACCAAATGGAAAAGACGCCGTCATATTTTCCTTCGCCGCGCATCTCGGCCTGCTGCGCGCCCCAGACGGCGGTGACGGCAAGATCCTCGTTGAGGCCCGGCATGAAGAGAATGTCGTTGGCGTCGAAGAGCGCTTTCGCCTTGTGCATCTGCGCGTCGACGCCGCCGAGCGGCGAGCCGCGGTAGCCCGTGATGAAGCCGGCCGTATTGAGCCCGGCGCGCCGGTCGCGCTCCTTCTGTATCAGGAGGAGACGCACGATCGCCTGCGTGCCTGTGATCAGCACGCGGTCGCGGGCAAGGTCGAAACGGTCCGAGAGCCTTGCCTCGGCGAAGGCGGAGCCGGGGTTCAAGGCGCCGGCGACAGTGTCCGCCATGCAATAATTCTCCTGCGCGAAAAGGATATGCGGTCGGGTGGCGCGCTGGAACGCAAAACGACTGGCGACAAGCGCATCGCCCCTCTCTAAGGGCTCGATTGCACGCCCGAGCCGCCGCCCGCCTCTCTACCTTGCGACTGTCCGCTGGCGCGCCCCTAGAGCGCATCCCGCAAAAGTTGACAGACTTTTGCGATAAGAATGCGCTCCAAATTTTTGATTTGGCGCGATTTCTTATCGCTTGCATGATCCCATGCGAGCGGAAAGCGCGCCGCGGCTCCTCATACTGCCACTTTATGACACGGCGAATGAGGTTTTCAAGAACCCATATGGTATGATGCACAGGCTTGGGGCGCATGCGCCTCGCGCCCTGTTTCCGCCGATTTCCGGCCCTAAAGCGCATTCCGCGAAAGTCGACAGACTTTTGCGATAAGAATGCGCTCCGTGTTTTTGAGCTTTTGCGCGATTTCTTGCGGCTCGCATGATTCCATGCGAGCGGAAAGCGCGTCAGGCAGGGCAAACATGAAATTCCTCAAAGCCTCGATTCCGGCGCTCCTCACGCTCGCCTGGATTGCCTCGGCGCAAGCCCATCCGCATGTCTGGGTGGCGGCGCGCAGCGAGGTTGTCTTCGGCGCCGACGGAAAAATCCTGGGCGTGCGGCATGCCTGGGAGTTCGACGAAATGTACTCGGCCTTCGCCGTTCAGGGGCTCGGCAAGGACGGCAAGCCCCCGACGCGGGAAGAGCTCGCCCCGCTCGCCAAGACCAACGCCGAATCGCTCGCAGAATTCGACTATTTCACCTTTGCGAAGCAGAACGGCGCCAAAGTCGCCTTCAAGCCGGCACAGGACGTCTATCTGGAGGCAAACGACAAGAAGATCGTCACCCTGCATTTCTTCGCGCCGCTCGAGACGCCGGTTGCGGCCAAGAAGCCCTTCTCGTTCCAGGTCTATGACCCGACCTATTTCGTCGCTTTCGCTTTCGAAAAGAAAGACCCGGTCAAGCTCGCCGCGGCGCCTGCCGGCTGCTCGGTCAGCCTCGTGGAGCCCGCCCCGCTCGTCGCCACCGATAATCGGAAGCTCAGCGAAGCCTTCTTCCAGAACATGTCGCCCGGCGCCGACTTCGGCGTGAAGCTTGCGACCCGCGCTATCGTGGCCTGCCCGTGAAGCTGAGGCGCCTGGTGTTTTTCGCGCTCGCCGCCGCGGCGCTGGCGTTATGCGCCGTGGAGCCCGCGCTCGCCCAGCGGCACCCCTTCGCCGTCGGCGGACAGGAGGCGGCGGGCGCGGCGGGCGGTCTGGCCGGCCTCGTTCTATCCTGGCAGAACAAGTTTCACGCCGAGCTGCAGGCGGCGGCGCGGGAGCTGAAATCCGACCCGCGGGCTTTCCTCGCCCTCGCCTCGGCGAGCTTCGCCTATGGCGTTTTTCATGCCGCCGGGCCCGGCCACGGCAAGGCCGTGCTCGCCTCCTATATGGTCGCGAACGAAGCGCAGCTGCGGCGCGGCCTGGCGCTCGCCGCGTTCGCGGCCCTGCTCCAGGGGCTCGTCGCCATCGGGCTCGTCGGCGTTGCGGCGCTCGCCTTCGGCGCCACCGCCGGGCAAATGACCAACGCCGCGCAGGCGATCGAGCTGGCGAGCTATCTGGCCATCGCCGCACTCGGCGCCCGGCTTGTCTGGCAAAAGGGCCGGGGTCTTTTGGCGGCGCTGCGGAGACCTCCCGCCGTCGCGCCCACGAGCGCGAAAGGCGCCGCCCGATTCATCTGCGAGGCGATCGACGATCCAGCGCATGTGCACGGCCCCGATTGCGGCCACCTTCATGCGCCGGACCCGGCGACGCTCGCCGGCCCGGCCTTCCGCTGGGGCGACGCGCTGGCGACGGTCGTCGCGGCCGGATTGCGGCCCTGCTCCGGCGCGATACTGGTTCTTGTCTTCACCTTGTCCCAGGGCATGGCTGCGGCGGGCGCCGGCGCCGTGATGGCGATGTCGGCGGGCACGGCGATGACGACCGGCGCCCTGGCGGCGATAGCGGTTCATGCAAAGAATCTCGCGCTGCGCCTTGGCGGCCGTGGCGCAAGGCGTGCGGAGCTGCTTGCGAGAATGTTCGAGCTGGGCGCGGCGCTGCTCGTTCTCGGTTTCGGGGTCGCGCTGCTTTTCGGCCTGGGGCTCTCCCGCAATGCAACATGATTTCTGCTGGAAAAATTGAACGCAAAAATAAACATTCCGGCGAAAGCCACGCTAAACCTGTCACATACGCGCTATTTTGAGTATTGATCGATTCGATCGCCGGATCGATTTGAGCCTGTTTCTTGCGAGGTGACGAATGACGAGCCCAGAGCGACAGCATGACCCCTATGCGGCGCGGCCCTGGCTTGCCTCCTATCCCGGCGGAATCCCCGCAACGATCGACTCCTCCGCCTATACGACGCTCGTCGAGCTCCTCCGCAAGAGCGTCTCGGCCTATGCCGATCGCCCTGCGATGGAAAGCTTCGGCGCGCAATTGAGCTATCGCGAGCTGGCGCGGGCGGCTGAGGCCGTGGCCGCCTGGCTGCAAGCGCAGGGCCTGGAAAAAGGCGACCGGGTCGCCATCATGTCGCCCAACGTCCTCGCCTACCCGGCTATTCTGTTTGGCGCGCTGATCGCCGGCGGCGTGGTGGTGAACGTCAATCCGCTCTATACGCCGGGTGAGCTCGAGCATCAGATCAACGACGCGGGCGCCCGCTTCCTCTTCGTCTTCGAGAATTTCGCGCATACGGTCGAAGCCGCCTGGCCGCGCATGAAGATCGAGCGCGCCATCGTGGCGGCGCCGGGCGATCTGATGGGGCTCAAAGGCCTCCTCGTCAATTTTGTTTCGCGTTACGTGAAGAAGATGGTTCCCGCCTATAGGATTCCGGGGAGCGTCTCCTTCGCCGACGTTTTGAAAGAGGGCGGCAAGCGCCCGGTCATGCCGGTGACGATCGCGCCGGACGACATCGCTTTTCTGCAATATACTGGCGGCACCACAGGCGTCGCCAAGGGCGCGGTGCTGCTTCATCGCAATATCGCCGCCAATGTCGAGCAGACTTGGGCCTGGCTGGAATACTATCTCGGGCCGCGTGGCCCGCATGTGATGGTGACGGCGTTGCCGCTCTATCACATCTTCGCGCTTACGGCGTGCTGCATGCTTGTCCTCAGGACCGGCGGATGCTGCCTGCTCATCGCCAATCCGCGCGACCTCAAAGGGTTCATCGCAACCCTGCAGAAGACGCGCTTCACACTCTTTTCCGGCGTCAACACATTATACGCCGCGCTCGCCGATCACCCGAGCATCGAGAAGGTGGATTTCTCCCATCTCCAGATGAACATTTCCGGCGGCATGTCCACTCAGGAAGTCGTCGCGCACAAATGGAAGGCGTTGACCGGCAAGCCGATCATCGAAGGCTACGGGCTCTCGGAAACCTCGCCGATCCTGACCGTGAACCGCGCTGACATCGCCGAATTCACCGGCGGCATCGGCTATCCCATTCCCTCGACGGAAATCACATTGCGGGACGAGCATGGCGACCCATCGCCTTTCGGCGAGCGCGGCGAGCTCTGGGCGCGCGGCCCGCAGGTGATGCCGGGCTATTGGCGCCGGCCCGACGAGACCGCGAACGCCATCACGCCCGACGGCTTCTTCAAGACCGGCGACATCGCCATCATGCAGCCGGACGGCATGTTCAAGGTCGTCGATCGCCTGAAGGACATGATTCTGGTCTCGGGCTTCAATGTCTATCCGAATGAAGTGGAAGCGGCGCTGATCGAACATCCGAAGGTGAAGGAGGTCGCCGTCATCGGCGTGCCTTTCGCCCATTCCGGCGAGGCGCCCATGGCCTTCATCGTGCCGCGCGATTCGAGCCTCACCGCGGAAGAGCTGCGCCGCTTCGCCCATGATCGGCTCACGGGCTACAAGACGCCGCGCTTTTTCGAATTTCGCGAGAGCTTGCCGAAAACCAATGTCGGCAAGATCCTGCGCCGGGCGCTGCGTGACGAATATCTGGCGCGACCCAGGGCGCATGCCAGTGAGGAGCAGGCATAGCCCCCTCCCTGTCCCTCCTCCGCTGTCGCGGGAGAGGAAACACCACGATCAGCATGGTCGGTGGAAGCCACCGCCTGCCCCCTCCTCCGGCGATAGCGGGCGAGGGCCGGGGAGGCGGTCAACCTCCGAATTCGCGCGCCGCCGCGTCGATCGCCGCATAGGCCAGGTCCAGCTCCTCCCCCGTTACGCAATAGGGCGGCAGGACATAGATCGTCGGGCCGAGAGGTCGCAGCAGCAGCCCGCGCGCGTTGAAGAAGCGCATGAGATCCAGGCTGATCGTCGCGAGATAGCCGCTCTGCGCGATCTTCAAATCAAGCGCGACGATTGTGCCGAGATGGCGCACGGACGAAAAACGGGCGTCTTCCGCAAAGCGCGCGGCGCGTTCCGCCTGCATCGCGCAAAGATTCGCCACTCTTTCACGCGCGTCCGTCCTCTCCCACACATCCAGATTGGCGAGGGCGGCGGCGCAGCCGATGGGGTTCGCGGTGTAAGAACTCGAATGAAAGAAAGCGCGGGCGCGATCCGGCGCATAATGCGCCTCGAAAATTTCGCGCCGGCACATGGTGACGGCCAGCGGAACGGCGCCGCCGGTGAGGCCCTTCGAATAGCAGGCGATGTCGGGGACGATGTCGGCCTGCTCGCAGGCGAAGAGCGTTCCCGTGCGGCCGAAGCCCGTCATGACTTCGTCGGCGATGAAGAGCACGCGAGATTTTTCGCAGATGCGCTTCATCTCCCGCAGCGTCTCGGCGCGATACGTGAGCATGCCGCCCGCGCCCAGAATCAATGGCTCGACGATGAAGGCGGCCGCCCCCTCGCGGCAAAAGCCCTCCAACGCGTCGAGCGTTTCCTGCTCTCTCCCCTCTTCCGGAAAGGGAACGCGCGCGACATCGAAGAGCAAGGGCTCGTAGGGCGCGTTGAAGACCGACCGCGCGCCGGCCGACATGGTTCCGACCGTATCGCCGTGATAGCCGTGCATCATGGCGATGACGCGCGTGCGCGGCTCGCCGCGATGGCGCCAATAACCCAGCGCCATTTTGATCGCGACCTCGACAGAGGTCGAGCCGCTGTCCGAATAGAAGACGTAATCCAGCCCCGGCTGCGTGATCGCGACGAGGCGGCGCGCCAGCGCTTCCGCCGGTTCGTGGGTAAAGCCCGCGAAAATGATCTGGTCGAGCGACTCGGTTTGCCGGCGGATCGCCTCCATGATCTCCGGCCGCCGATGCCCGTGCGTGATGACCCACCAGGAAGAAATGGCGTCGAGAAAGCGCGTTCCGTCCTCCGCTGTCAGCCAGGCGCCTTCTGCATGGACGATCTTGTAGGCGCCCGGCTGCAAGGCATGTTGCGTGAAAGGGCGCCAGACAGGGGAATCCGTGACGAGGGTCATCTCAAACGAAATCCGCGCGCGAGAAGGCGGCGTCGAAAGCGGCGCGCAGCGCATCTTTCGACAAGGTTGCAAGACGCGGCAGGCGCCCGAGCTCCTTGACGCCGCCGAGCCGCGCGATCGTTTGTTGCGCCGCAGGCTCTTCCTCGCCGACGAAAGCGACGCCATGGATGAGAATGTCGCGGCGGCGCAGAGCTTCGATCGTCAGCAGAGAGTGGTTGATGGCGCCGAGCGCTGTGCGCGCGACAAGAATGGTGGGCAGGCGCCAGCGCGCCAGAACGTCGATCGTCAGCACATCATCCGTCAGCGGAACCATGACGCCCCCTGCCGTCTCGACGACGAGCGGCCCATGGACATGCGGCGGCGTCAGAAGCTCGGCGTCGATCTCGACGCCTTCTGCGCGCGCGGAGATATGCGGAGAGGCGGGAAGACGCAGCCGCCAGGCTTCGGGAAGAATGCAGTTGGAGGCCGCGCCCGAGAGGCGCGCGACGGTCTGCGAATCCGTCTCGCCATCGAGCCCCGCTTGCACCGGCTTCCAGTAATAAGCGTCGAGCGCCTGAACCAGCATAGCGGAGACGACGGTCTTGCCGACGCCCGTGTCTGTCCCCGCAATCACGAAGCGGCGAGTCATGCGCCGGCCTTTGCGAGTTCTTGAGCAAGATCGCCAATCACCCGCTCGATCTGCGCTTCGCTCGCATGCAAAGTGAGCGACAGACGCAGGCGCGCCGTGCCCTCCGGCACAGTCGGGGGGCGTATCGCGCGAATATCGTAGCCGCGCGCGCGCATTCGCGCGGCAAGCGACATGGCGAGCGAGTCGGGGCCGACGACGATGGGCTGAATCTGTGATCCGGACGGCGCGACATTGCAGAGGCGCTGCAATTCACGCCCGGCGAGCGCGACGCGCGCGCGCAAGGCCTCACGACGATCCTCCGCGCTTTTGACGATCTTCAGTGACGCGCGCACACAGGCGGCGACGAACGGCGACGGCGCCGTTGCGAAGATGAAATTGCGGCAGCGATTGACGAGAAATTTGCGCAACGGCGAGGCAAGGCAAACGAGCGCGCCGGAGACGCCGAGCGCCTTGCCGCAGGTGTGAACCGAAATGACATTCTCGCGCCCCTCGAAGCTCGCGGCGAGGCCGCGTCCTCCCGCCCCATAGACGCCAGTGGCATGGGCCTCGTCGATCAGCAAAAAGGCCTCGCAGCGGTCCGCGAGCGCCATCAGCGCGTCGAGCGGCGCGGCGTCGCCATCCATGCTGTAAAGGCTTTCAACCGCAATCCAGGCCCGCCCCTTGCCGCCCCTTGCGCGCCAGCCGCCAATGGCGTCCTCGAGCGCGCCGACGTCATTATGCGGAAAGCTCGCGCGGGACGCGCGGGAGAGGCGCATGCCGTCATGCGCGCTCGCATGAATGAGCGCGTCATGGAAAATGCAGTCCTCGCGCTGCGGCAGCGTCGCGAGCAGCGCCTCATTGGCCGAAAAGCCAGCGCCGAAGAAGAGCGCGCTCTCGGCTTGAAAAAAGCGCGCCGCCTCCACTTCCAAAGCCTCGTGCTCCGGGTGATTGCCGCGCAATAGCCTGGATCCGCCTGCGCCGACCGGAACGCCGCGCGCGAGCGCCGCAGCCGCCGCTTCGGCAAGCTCGCGCGATTCCGCGAGCGCCAGATAGTCATTGGAGGCGAAGTCGAGGCCGGCGCGCGGCGCCAGCGCCCGCAGCCGGTCGCGCGCGGCGAGGCTTTCGAGGTCAGTCTCGTAACGCTCGAGCATCTCCGCCACGCCGCGCTCCGTTGAATTTCGGTTTTGGTAAATGCCGGAGTCTATCGGGTCAAGAAAGGGACCGCGAGACTTCGGGCCTGTTGACGAACCTCCGAGGCGGCCTCGTCCTTCGAGACGCGAGCTTCGCTCGCTCCCCAGGATGAGGCCTAAGCGTTTGACGCAGAAGCCCCTCTTGCTGAGGAGCCTGCGCAGCAGGCGTCGCGAAGCACGAGGGGCGTCAACGCCACTTCGCCAAGGCCCGCGGTCCAGCGTTGGGGCTTGGGCTCGGGGTTGAAAATCTGGGCGCCTCTCGCGATGTTAGGGGCCGGAGTCTCCTGATGCCCCTGCCCGACGCCCCGCCCTCCCGCGCGCCCTGGCCGCCGATTCTCATTGCGCTCGCCATTCTTTCAGGGCGCGCGCTCGATAAAGCGAGCGGCGGCGCATTGGCGGGCCTCGTCTCTTTCCCCGGCGCCCAGTTGCTCGGCGGCGCCATCGTGGCGCTTGCGCTCGCCAACGACATCTGGTGCGCCGTCACTTTCGCGCGCCACAAGACCACCATCATGCCGCATCGCGCGGCGTCGCAACTCGCGACAGACGGTCCCTTCCGCTGGTCGCGCAATCCGATTTACATTTCGCATGTCGCCGTTGTTCTTGGCCTTGGGCTGCTCATCGGCTCGCCCTTCGCCGTGCTGTCGACGCCGCTTCTCGCCTTGGGGCTGCAGAAGCTCGCCGTGGAGCCGGAGGAGCAGCATTTATTGGCGAAATTCGGGGACGATTACCGGGCCTATACGGCGCGCACGCGCCGCTGGCTTTAGAGCAAGCTTCGAAAAAGCTGCGGCTAGAGGAGGGCAAGTTGACAGCCGATACGACGCGCTTCGATTTCAACGTGCGCGGCATGACCTGCGCCTCCTGCGTCTCGCACGTCGAAAAGGCGCTGGCGGCGACGCCGGGCGTCGCCTCGGCGAGCGTCAATCTCGCGACTGAACGCGCCGGCGTCGCCTTGGCGCCGGGCGCCGACGCGGCCGCAATCGCCAAGGCCGTTTCGGACGCCGGCTACGAGCCTGTCGTGGAAACGATCGAGCTCGGCGTCGGCGGCATGACCTGCGCCTCCTGCGTCGCCCATGTCGAAAAGGCGCTAAAAAGCGTGCCCGGCGTATTGGAGGCGAGCGTCAATCTCGCCGCCGAGCGCGCGAGCGTGCGCGCCCTCTCCGGCCCCGGCCTCGCGGAGCGTCTGCGCCGCGCCGTTGCGCAAGCAGGCTATGAGCCGCGCGCGATTGAGACCGACGCCGGCGCGACAGACCGCGAGCGCGCGCGACGTGAGGAAGAGATGGCGAAGCTGCGCTTCAATCTCATCCTCTCGGCCGCTCTGAGCGCGCCGGTCTTTATCGTCGAAATGGGCGGCCATCTCATCCCCGCCTTCCATCACTGGATGATGGCGGCGATCGGCGAGGAGATGATCCACTATTTTTCTTTCCTTTTCGCCACGCTCGTTCTCTTCGGGCCGGGCGCGGTCTTTTATGTCAAAGGGATTCCGGCGCTGCTGCGTGGCCAGCCGGACATGAACGCCCTTGTCGCGGTCGGCACGCTCGCCGCCTATCTCTACTCCTTCGTCGCGACCTTCCTGCCGCAGCTTTTGCCGCCAGGCGCCGTCAATGTCTATTACGAGGCGGCCGTCGTCATCGTGACGCTCATCCTCTTCGGCCGCTTCCTGGAAGCGCGCGCGAAAGGCCGCACGTCGGAGGCCATTCGCGCGCTGGCGAAGCTCCAACCCAAGACCGCGCGGCTCGAACGCGACGGCCAAACGGTCGATGTAGACATAGACGAGGTGCGCGTCGGCGATATTGTGCTGGTGCGGCCCGGCGAGCGCATCCCCGCCGACGGCGTGGTGACAGCCGGTTCCTCCTATGTCGATGAATCCATGGTGACCGGCGAGTCCGCGCCCGTCGCGAAGACGAGCGGCGCCAATGTCACCGGCGCGACGGTAAACGGCGCCGGCGCCCTCTCTTTCCGCGCGACGCGCGTGGGCGCCGACACCACGCTTGCCGGCATCATCCGAATGGTCGAGCAGGCGCAAGGCGCGAAGCTGCCCATTCAGGCCATGGTCGATCGCGTCACCGCCGTCTTCGTGCCGGCAATCTTCGCGATCGCGACGCTCACCTTCATCGTCTGGATGTTGATCGGCCCCGAGCCGCGACTGACTTATGCGCTCGTCAGCGCCGTCGCCGTGCTCATCATCGCCTGCCCTTGCGCCATGGGCCTCGCGACGCCCGCCGCCATCATGACAGGCACGGGACGCGCGGCGGAGCTCGGCGTTTTGTTCCGAAAGGGCGAAGCGCTGCAGACGCTGCAGGACGTGACGCTGATCGCCTTCGACAAGACCGGCACGCTGACCTTCGGCAAGCCGCGACTGACCGATATGGTTCCCGCGCCGGGTGAAGATCAAAACGAGCTGCTGCGTCTCGCCGCAAGCGTCGAAGCGCAATCCGAACACCCCGTCGGCGCCGCGATCGTCACGGCGGCGAAAGAACGCGGATTGGCGATCGCGAGCGTCTTGGATTTTAAATCCGTGTCCGGCATGGGCGTGTCCGGCCTTGTCGACAAGCGCAGGGTCACGATCGGCGCCGAACGCTATATGACGGCGCTCGGCTTCGATACGCAGGCTTTTCAGGAAAAGGCCGCCGGGCTCGCGCAGGAAGGCAAGACGCCCTTCTATGTCGCCGTCGACGGGAGAGTTGGGGCGATCCTCTGCGTCGCCGACGAGCTCAAGCCGACAACCAAGCCTGCGATCGACGCTTTGCATGCGATCGGCGTGAAGACCGCGATGATCACCGGCGACGACGCGCGCACGGCGAATGCCATCGCGCGCCGTCTCGGGATCGACGAAGTCGTCGCCGGCGTCATGCCCGACGGCAAGGTGGCGACGCTGCAACGTCTGCGCGAGACGAACAAAATCGCTTTCGTCGGCGATGGCGTGAACGACGCCCCGGCGCTCGCCGCGGCGGACGCCGGCATTGCGATCGGCACGGGCACGGACATCGCCATAGAGGCCGCCGACGTGGTGCTGATGTCCGGCGATCTCGCGAAAGTGCCCGCCGCGCTCGCCATCTCGCGCGCGACGATGCGCAACATCAAGCAGAATCTCTTCTGGGCATTCGGCTATAATGCGCTTCTCGTTCCGGTGGCCGCCGGCGCGCTTTATCCGGTCAATGGCGTGCAGCTCTCGCCGATGCTCGGAGCCGGCGCCATGGCGCTTTCCAGCGTCTTCGTGCTGACCAATGCGCTGCGCCTGCGCCGATTCAACCCGCCCACCATCGCCGAGGCGCCCACGCCAACGGCCCAGCATGAAACGCCGGCTCCCCATCGCGAGCAAGCAGCGTCTTTAGGCGCCGACACCAAGGAGGAAAAGATGACGACATTCAATGTGCAAGACATGACCTGCAATATGTGCGTGAAGCACGTCACCAAGGCTGTGCAGGCTGTCGAGCCAGACGCCGAAGTGAAAGTCGATCTTGCGACCGGCAAGGTTGACGTCTCGCCGACCCCAAAAGATCCGGAAGGGCTGGCGAAGGCCATCACCGAAGCGGGCTATCCGGCGCAAGTCGCCGCCTGATTGCGTTTTCTTGAGCGCGGCGCTAAGCGCCGCGCAAAAACATGTTATTGGGACTCTATGCTGGAGCCTGGTTGTGCGGCTCCATTTTTCTGTTTTTGACAAGAGCAGAATATGTCCAGAGTTACTATCGCGTGCGGCCGGCCGCCGGCGTCTTTCATCGGCCTTCTCACCGCCGCCATTCTGCTGCTGGGCTCCTGCTCCTCGATCGAGCCCCGGACCGCCGTGCCGCCGGCCGACCGCAAGAGCACAAGCGTCCTCGGCCTCCCCAATGCGCGCTTCTTCATCGATCAACCGGCGGCCATGTCCGCGGAGCAGGAGCGGGCGCTCAACCGCGAGGCCAGAGCCCTCGGCGTCGCCAAAGGGGGCGTGCTGCCGACCGCGCATGTCCTGTCGCTCTCCGGCGGCGGCGACAATGGCGCCTTCGGCGCGGGGCTTCTCGTGGGCTGGACGGCGCATGGCGACCGGCCCAAATTCAAGCTCGTCACCGGCGTCAGCACCGGCGCGCTGATCGCGCCTTTCGCCTTCCTCGGGCCGGAATATGACGCCGCGCTGACCGACGTCTACACCAACATCGAGCCCTCGCGCGTCTATGAGAAGCGCTTCCTGCCTTATGCCGCGCTCGCGCAGGACGCGCTCTCGGACAGCACGCCTCTCTATCAGACGATCTCGCATTACCTCGACGAGACCATGCTCGCGCGCATCGCGGCCGAATATGAGAAGGGCCGGCTGCTGCTCATACAAACGACCGACCTCGACGCCGGGAGGCCGGTCATATGGAACATCGGCGCGATCGCCGCGAGTGGACATCCGCAGGCCGCGTCGCTGATCCGTCATATATTGCTGGCGTCGGCGGCAATCCCCGCAGCCTTCCCGCCAGTGCTCTTCGACGTCGAGGCCAATGGCAAGCAATATCAGGAGCTTCACGTCGATGGCGGCGCCGTGAGCCAGGCGTTTCTCATTCCGCCGAGCCTGAACACGCGGGCGGCGATCGAACGCTCCGGGTATAGGCGCAACAGCTTGATCGCCTATATCATCCGCAACTCCCGGCTCACGACCGAATGGACCGATGTCGAACGTACGACCCTCCCGATCGCCGAGAAGGCCGTGTCGACAATGATCAACTACAACGGCGTCGGCGACCTCTATCGCATGTATCTCGTCACCCAGCGGGCGGGCGCCTCCTTCAACGTCGCCTATGTCGGCGAAGATTTTCACGCCCCGCACCCGCAAGAATTCGACCAGACCTTCATGCGCACGCTTTATCGTTACGCATATGATAAGGCCGCCAGGGGCTATCCATGGGATCACGCCCCTCCCGGTTTCCAAGCGAAGAAATGATAGTGTGAGAAGTTTTAGACGCTGCGACTTCGAGGCCGGCTGACGACGACGAGCCTCCCTTCGCCTTCAATGGCAAAATCAACAGGGGCAAGACCATCAATCGCCCAAAGTGACGCCGAGGACGACAGGCGTCTCATGGAACCGAAGCACAATAAGAAGACGAGCGAGTAAGCGCCGCGGCCGCGCCTTGGCGTCGAACGACCAAGCCGGGCGGCTGCGGCGCGGTCCGACGCTCGCTTTCGAGTTCGTCCCGGTTCGACGCCATTCCGTTCGATATTTCGAACGGAATCGGATATTGTCCCGTCCGACCAGCGCGCTTTCCGCTCGCATGGAATCATGCGAGCGACGAGAAATCGCACCAAAATCAAAAATCTGGAGCGCATTCTTATCGCAAAAGTCGGTCAACTTTTGTTGGAATGCGCTTTAAAGAACAGGGAGCGGGCGCCGGATCGGCGCGAGCGCGATGGGCGTCGAAGGCAAGGAAAAACACAAGATTCTCGAAGCGGGGGCGTTGGCGCTCTCAGGTCAGCTTGGCGCGACCATCCAGCGGCTGCGCAAGGCCTATAATCTCTCGCTCTCCGAGCTTTCCCAGCAGTCCGGGGTCGCCAAATCGATCATCAGCCAGATCGAGCGAAACGAGACAAATCCCACGCTCGCCACCATCTGGCGGCTCGCCCAGGCGCTCGACGTCTCGATCGAGCGCGTCCTGCAAACCACAGAGGACGAGCCTTTTCTCGAAAAAACCAGCAAGGCGGACACGCCGATCCTCGTGTCGGATGACGGCAAGTGCCGGCTCGCGATCATCGGCTGGATCAAGACCGTGGAATGGCTGCAAGTCTATGAGCTTTGCGCCGATCCGGGCGGCGCCCTGGAATCGGACGCGCATCAGCGCGGCTCGGTCGAAAGCCTCTCGGTCCGCGAGGGCGAGCTCGACGTAGAGGTCGGGGGCGCCAGGGAGACAGTGAAGGCGGGCGAAACGCTGCGCTACCGATGCGACCGGCCGCACATCATCCGCAACCGCGGCAAGACTCAGGCACAGGCGACCATGGTCTGCATCTTGAAGGCGGCGGTGATGGAGTAAGCAGCCTGAGGACCGCGAGCCCGAAGGCTCGCGGTCCCTTGTTCGCTCAGGACGAAGAAGACAGCCCGCCGATATGTTTCTGGCTGTAGAGCTGGACGCCGAGCTGACGGATCAGCTCCTGCTGAGTTTCGAGGAAGTCGATATGCTCTTCCTCGCTCTTGATGATGCTTTCGAAAAGCTCCATCGAGACCCGATCGTCCACCGAGTCGCAGTAAACCGCCGCTTCGATATACATCTTGCGGGCGTCCATCTCGGTGGCGAGGTCGGCCGCGATGATCTCCTCGACCGTCTGGCCGATGCGCAGCGGATCGAGCACCTGCATGTTCGGGAAGCCTTCGAGGAAGAGAATGCGCTTGGTGAACCAATCGGCGTGACGCATTTCCTCGATCGATTCCTCGCGCCACTTCTTCGCGAGATCTAGAAATCCCCAGTTGTCGAAAATGCGGTAGTGCAGCCAATATTGGTTGACCGCCGTCAGCTCAGCGCGAAGCCCCCGATTGAGATATTCGATAACTTTCGCGTCGCCGCGCATGAGCAATTCCTTCCATCATGATGGTCACGCCGCCAATCCGTCGGCGCGGCAGCTATCACAATCGCTTGTTCCGCCGCATTCGTCCAGCCTAGCCGCCGAATGCTGGTCGACGATCGCGACGATGCTGCGCACGCAGCGCCCGCATTTCGCCTCGCAGCCCATGCCGCGAAATACGGCCGCGACTGAAGGGCGATCGACGCGCGCGCTCAAGGTATCGCGCACATCGCGATCGGAAAGGACGTTGCAAGAGCAGACGATCATGGCTCGACCTAGTTTGGAAAGATTGCAAACTACCTTTTACATCAGTAGGTTACAAGATTTCCCCGGTTTTGCAACCGGCCCTTGTCGGTTTTCTGACATCGCGCCGGCTATTGGCTGCGAAGTCGCAAGCGGCGTGCCGGCATCCTGAAATTTGGAACTTTCCCACGCTCGGCAACGGCCACCCTCAAAAAAGCCGCGGCGCCAAAGGCGCCCAGTTTGTTGACAAACCTCCGAGGCGGCCTCGTCCTTCGAGACGCGAGCTCCTCAGGATGAGGCCTAAGCGTTTGACGCAGAAGCCCCTCTTGCTGAGGAGCCTGCGCAGCAGGCGTCTCGAAGCACGAGGGGCGTCAACTTCACCTGTTAGCCGTCTAGGCGCCAAAGGCGCCGTGCTTCGTTCAACGCTATTGCCAGGCTCCGCCCCAGCCGCCCCAGGGGCGCCGTCCCCACAT
>DATBRF010000014.1:0-67085 GCA_036560425.1 Methylocystis sp.
CGAGAGAACCAGAACGGAGCGCATTTTACCGTGATCTTTTGGTGAGCGAGGTCAGCCTTAAGCGAGAATTTACTATAAATCGTTATGATCTGTTTACGTTAGAGCGCATTCCGCAACGTCTGACAGACCGCCGCGACAAGAGTGCGCTCCGTCTCTCGCACGATTCCGTGCGAGCGGAAAGCGCGCTACCCGCTGCGTCAACGGAGGTCCGAGCGTCCATGATCGTGCGTAATTTCCTGTCTTGGGCGCAGACAGCGAATGCGGCGCAACGCGCGGAAGGCGCGGGGGCTCTGGCGAGGGCCTATCTGTACTCGCGGATGGAGCCCCGTGAAAGGCGCGAATCGGAAATCGTGCTGACGTCGCTCCTGGATGACCCCTCTCCCCTCGTGCGCCGGGCGCTGGCCGATAATTTCGCAAGCGCCCTCGACGCGCCCCACGCGATCGTCTCCGCGCTGGCGAGCGATCAATCCGACATTGCGGCTCCCGTCCTGTCGCGCTCGCCGCTCCTCACCGAAGCCGAGCTCATAGACTGCGCCGCGATCGGCGACGCTTTCGCCCAGAGCGCCATCGCGCTGCGCGCGCGCGTGCCGGCGTCCGTCTGCGCCGCGCTCGTGGAAGTCGGCGTGCGCGAGGCCGCGATCTCGCTCGCCGTCAATCCCGGCGCCGATCTGCCGGAATTCTCGATGCGCCGCATGATCGAGCGCTTTGGCGGCGACAGCGACATCCGCGAGGCCCTGCTCTCCCGGCCCTGGCTGCCCGCGACCGTGAAGAACGATCTCGTCAACGCCACGGCCGCCGCGCTCTCCGCCTTTGTCGTCGAGCGTGGATGGTTGACCAACGAACGCGCCGAGCGTCTCTCGCGTGAAGAACGCGACAAGGCCAATGTCATCATCGTCGTCGAAACCGCGGAGCAGGACGGCCGCCACGGCGTGCGCGCGCTTGTTTCGCATCTGCGCGCCTCGCAGCAGCTCACCGCGAGCCTCGCGCTGCGGGCCTTGCTCTCCGGCAATCGCGATCTTTTCGAAGCGGCGCTCGTCGAGCTCTCGGGCCTGCGCGAAGACAAGGTCGCCGGCCTTGTTCGCGACTTCCGCGGCGCCGGCTTCGCCGCGCTCTACAACCGCGCCGGACTGCCCGAAAAATTCCTGCCGGCCTTTCGCGCCGCGCTCGAAGCGCAACGCGAATACGCCGGTTTCATCGACGGCGAAGCGCGCCTCTCGCTCGTTATGGTCGAACGCGTGCTCACGGCTTGCGAGGAGATCAACGGCGGCGAGCTCGACAGGCTGATGGCGTTGCTGCGGCGCTTCGAGATGGAGGCCGCGCTCGAGGAAGCCCGGATCGAGGCCGCCCGCATCGCAGCGGAAGCGCAAGCCCCCGAGATTGCCGCGCCCGCCGTTTTCTCCGGCGTGGGCCCCGCCCCGATCATCGACCTCGCCGCCTTCGAAGCCGAGCTGATGCAGGACGCGGCCTAACGCCGTTTCCTGAAGCAAAGCGCCGGGGATAACTCTGGCGTGGAGCGAAGCTGCCAGTGGTCCAAATCTAACGCTTACTGCCCGCGCCAAGGAGCTGGTCGAAAGCAATGCCGGCGGACCGCTTTTGACCCCAAGCAGACAGAAACGCTTGAGGAACCTGGGCTTTTGAGATCGGGGAACAGTCCCTCCGTCTCCGCCAATGTCGTGGTTGATGTTTGGTTCCGGGACTATAACTCACATCATCGGCTTGCCGGAATGGGAGTCGTCAAATGAGCATACGAGTCGATGAGAAGAGTTATGAAATGCCCCCGCGAGAGGGGATCAGCATCGCGCAGTTTCTCACCGTCGCCGACATCGAGCGATCGGCTCGCTACTACGAAAAGGTCTTCGGCGCTCGCATTCTGAGCCTGGGTGACGGCAACGCGCCGGGCTACCTTCAGCTTGCGAATATCTGGATGATTCTGAATGTTGGGGGCGGGCCGACCCCGGATAAGCCGACGGTAACGCTCAGCGTCCCCGACCCGAATCACCTCAACAGTTTTTTGAATTTCCGCGTTGCGGACATTCAAGCGTGCTATGAACTATGGAAGAGTCGGGGGGCCGAGTTCATCACGAAGCCGATTCCCAAGTACGGCGAGATTCGCTGCTACATCCGCGATCCTGACGGTTATCTCATCGAGGTCGGACAGAGCACAGACCTCAAATACGGTTAACGCTCGGCACGCAAAAGCATTCTTATAGCCCGAGCGGATTGTCGGAGATTCCGGACGTCACCAAGTCGCAATCTCCGTTTTGCCAGCGATACGGTCAAAAGATCCTCAAGGGGTCGAAGCCGGCTGACCTGCCGATCCAGCAGCCGGCCAAATTCGAGTTGGTGATCAACGTCAAGACCGCCAAGGCGCTTCGCCTCAGTGCCGCAGTCGCTACTCGCGCAGGCCAACGAGGTGATCGAAATGAGGGTCAGCCGCATGTCGGCTCGTGGCGCATTGCCGACTTTGACATCACCCCCTCGAAGATGGTTCCCGTCCGCTTTGAACTGAAGCGCGAGGACAAGTCGGTCAATCTGCGTCTGCCCGAAGATCTTCTCGCCGCCGTGCGGAAACAAGCGCAAAGGGAAAACATGCCCTATCAGCGCTTTATCCGCTTGGCTTTAGAGAAAGCCTTGCAACACGCCAAGCCGTGACCATCGTAAATGCGCGCTGGCGTTCTTAGCCGACGCTCTGCGCCTTCGCTGGCTGCTTCTCCACCGCGGGCTCGAAAACCCCGAGCAGCGCCCGCTTGATCACTGCGTGGCGCTGCGGCGCAACGATTTTCGCACTTGTTAGGTCCGTGACATAGAAAGTGTCCACCGCCCGCTCGCCAAAGGTGACGATATGAGCAGAGGCGATATTCAGGTTGAGCTTCGAGATGGCGTTGGTGAGCTCGAAAAGCAGGCCTTCGCGATCGAGGCCGGAGACCTCGATCACGGTATAGACATTCGAGAGGCTGTTATCGACCACCACCTCCGGCGCGACGTCGAAGGCCGCGAGCGGCTGGCTTTGCTTGGCGCGCGCCTTCACCGCATCGGAGACGATGACTTCGCCCCGCAGGGCCTTGGTGATGAATTCGGCGATGCGGCGCGCACGGCGCAACTCGTCCTCGTCGAAATCGAAGGCCCGCGAGAAGAAAATCGTGTCGAGCGCGAGCCCGTCGGCGGTGGTGAAAATATGCGCATCGACGATATTGGCGCCGCTCGCCGCGCATCCGCCGGCGACGATGGAGAGAAGCCGGCGATGATCGGGCGCGACGACCGTCAGCTCCACGGCGCCGCGCGACCGGTCGAGCTCGACGGCGGTGGCGAGCGGCGTCACCGCGCCGCTGAGCTTCTCCAGCATATGAGCATGGCGGACCTTTCGCGCCACGTCGACCTTGAGCCAATAGGCCGGATAGTGCCGTTTTGCATAGGCGTCGAATTGCTCATCGCTCCACTCGGGAAGCGCCGCGCGCAGCTCCGCGACGGCGGCGGCGACGCGGCTCTTGCGGTCGACCGAGGAGTGGCCGCCGCCGAGCACCACTTCCGTCTCCCAATAAAGAACGCGCAGAAGCTGCGATTTCCAGGCGTCGAGCACGCCGGGGCCAACGGCGTTGATGTCGCAGACCGTCAGCACGAAAAGCATCTTGAGCCGCTCGACGGTCTGCACGATGGCCGCGAAGCTCTCGATCGTCACGCGATCCGACAGATCGCGGCTCTGCGCATAGCTCGACATGGTCAGGTGATGCTCGACGAGCCAGGCGACGGTCTCCGTTTCGCCGGGCGAGAATCCAAGGCGCGGGCAAAGCGCGCGCGCCACCTCCATTCCGGCGATGGAGTGATCCTCCTTGCGGCCTTTGGCGATGTCGTGCAGGAAAAGCCCGAGGTAAAGCACCTTGCGATTGACGATGGTTGGCAGGATTTCGCTCACGAGCTGCTGATGCTCAGGCAGGCGCCCGGCTTCAAGATCGCAGAGTCCGCCGACCGCGCGCAGCAGATGCTCGTCGACCGTGTAATGATGATACATGTTGAACTGCATCATCGCGACGATGCGTCCGAAGTCAGGAATGAAGCGGCCGAGCACGCCCGTTTCGTTCATGCGCCGCAGAATGATCTCGGTCATGTTCCGCGACAGCAGGATTTCGAGAAAAAGCCGGTTCGCCTCCTTGTCGGCGCGCAGCTTCGCGTCGATATCGCGCAGCGATAGGGTGACGGCGCGCAAAGCGTCCGGATGCAGCGGCAAGCCGTGATGATCGGCCATCCAGAAGAGCCGTATGATATTCACCGGGTCACGGTGAAACACATTCTCGTCCGCGACGCTGATGCGGTCGTGCGCGATGATGAAATCGCCATGCGGCGCCTTGGCTCGCCGGCGACGGAAGGGCTGCATGAAACGCTCGAAGATCGCGCGCGGCTTCGCCTGTTTCTCTTCCAGCGCCGCGCACACAATCGCCGTGAGATCGCCCACCTCCTTGGCGACGAGGAAGTAGTGCTTCATGAAGCGCTCGACGCGCGAGAGGCCCGCGCGATCGTGATAGCCGAGCCGCTTCGCCATCACCGGCTGAATGTCGAATGAAAGCCGCTCCTCCGCGCGCCCCGTTTCGAAATGCAGATGACAGCGCACGCGCCAGAGAAATTCCTCGCAGCGCTCGAAGAGGCTCAGCTCCGCGGAGGTGAAAAGCCCCGCCGCGACGAGCTCCTCCACATCGCGCACGCGATAGACGTATTTGGAAATCCAGAAGAGCGTGTTGAGATCGCGCAAGCCCCCTTTGCCTTCCTTCACATTGGGCTCGACGAGATAGCGCGAGGCGCCGGCGCGGCGCACGCGAGTGTCGCGCTCGGCGAGCTTCGCCGCCACGAACTCCCGCGCGTCGGAACGCGCCACCTCGCGGTCGAAGGCCTCCTGCAATTCGGCGAAGAGCTCGGCGCTGCCGAGGATAAAACGCGCCTCCAACAGCGTCGTGCGGATCGTCATGTCGGCCCGCGCCTGCCGCATGCATTCCGCGACCGAGCGCGTGGCGTGGCCGACCTTCTGACGCAGATCCCACAGCACATAGAGGATCGCCTCGACGACGCTTTCGCCCCAGGGCGTCTGCTTGTAGGGCAACAGAAACAGGAGATCGATGTCCGAGCCCGGAGCCAGCATCCCGCGCCCATAGCCTCCGACGGCGACGACGGTCAGCCTTTCGGCGAAGGTCGGATTGTCGGCGGGGTAAACATAGCTCACGACGTAATCGTAGATCGCGCCGATCAGCTCGTCCTGAAGCTCGGAGATCAGCCGCGCGCAAGCGAGGCCCGAGCCTCTCGCCTCCAGCCGCGCCCGGGCGCGTTCGCGTCCCTCGGCAAGTATTGCGCGAAAAAGATCGACCACCGCCGTGCGCCGCGAGTGACCCTTCTCGTCTTTGCACAATTGCGCCACCGGCGCCGCGAGCGCGGCGCGCAGGCCGCGAAAGCCCGCAGCCGGGTCGAGTTGGTCAAAGACGCTTTCGGTCAAAATCTGGTCCATGGCGCTCATTTCACGACGCGCAGCTTTTCGAGCCGCGTCTCGATCGCGTCGAAAAGGGGGATGGCGAGATCGGGGCCGCCGACCCGTTTCAGCGCGCGCAGTCCGGTCGGCGAGGTGACGTTTATTTCGGTCAGCCGCCCGTCGATGACATCAATGCCGACGAAAACAAGCCCGCGCTTCTTCAGCTCCGGCCCGAGCCGTGCGCAAATCTCCTGCTCGCGCGGGGAAAGCTCTGTCGCCGCCGCCGCGCCCCCGCGCACCATATTCGAGCGGATGTCGTCCTGCGCCGGCACGCGGTTGATGGCGCCCATGGCTTCGCCGTCGATGAGGATGATGCGTTTGTCGCCCTTCGCCACCTCGGGCAGGAACTGCTGCACAACCCACGGCTCGCGGAAGCTCACGCTGAACATGTCGAAGAGCGAGCCGAAATTGGGGTCGCGCGGCCCGATTTTGAAGACCGCCGCGCCGCCGTGTCCATAGAGCGGCTTCATCACGATGTCGCCGTGCCTGGCGCGGAAGCGCTCGATCGCCGCGCGGTCGCGGGTGATCAGCGTCGGCGGCATCAGCTCGGCGAATTCCATCACGAAGACCTTCTCCGGCGCGTTGCGGACATGGCCGGGGTCGTTGACGACCAGCACGCGCGACTGGATGCGCTCCAGGAAATGGGTCGAGGTGATATAGGCGAGGTCGAAGGGCGGGTCCTGCCGCAGCAGCACCACATCCATCTCGATGAGATCGAGCTCCCTCGTATCGCCAAGCTCGTAATAGCGGGACGGGTCGTCGAAAACGTCGATGGGGCGCCCTCGCGCCGTCAGCGAGCCGCCCTCGAGCGACAGCTGGTCAGGCGTGTAGAACCATAGCCGATGTCCCCGCCGCTTGGCCTCCAGCATGAGGGCGAAGGTCGAATCCCCGGCGAAGTTGATCCGCTCGAGAGGGTCCATCTGCACCGCGATTTCCAGCATTCCTGTGCTCCGCCAACCTTTTTTGGCCCCCTCAACCGTCACCGTTAACCAACCATGAAAGACTGTTGATTAGCCTGCCGCTGACCATTAGCAGGACTATCGAGCACATGCGCAATCTTTCCATCGGCGCCGGCCTTGTCTTTCGACAATTCCTGTTCCTCGCGCTGCTGCTCTTCATGGGCGCGGCCGCCTATTTCGGCGCGGTCAACCTGCGCGACCTCACCGGCGCCGCCGCCGCCGCCCCCGATTACGCACATATGGCGGCCCTCGCCAAAGCGGCTCACGAAACCGCCGGCGCCCTGTCGGTCCAGCTTCTCGTCGGGACGACGATCGCCGCCCTGCTGATCATCGGCGTCTCGGTCCCGACCATGCATCGCACCGTCGCCGTCCCGATCAAGACGGTCGCCCGGCAGATGACCGACCTCGCCGCGGGCGACACGGGCATCGAGGTCCGCGAGACGGATCGCGTCGACGAGATCGGGGACATCTCCCGCGCCCTGCTCGTGCTACGGGACGCGGTTCGCGCCAACAACGAGCTGGCCGCCGAAATCAAGGCGAGGGACGACCGCGAGGAGCGGCTTCTCCGCGAGGCTGCGATCCGCGACAAGGTCGAGCATTATTCCGCCGAACTCTCCGCCACCACCGCAAAACTGGGCGACATGACGAGACGCATGGCCGCCTCCTCCGAGGAAATGATCGTGCACGAACGCCGCGCCCGCGCCGACAGCGATTTCGCCCGAACCGCCTCCACCCAGGCCGCCGCCGATGTGGCCTCGGTGGCGACCTCCTCCGAGCAGCTTCTCGCCGCCATCGGAGAAATCAGCAAGCAAGCCGTGGAGTCGACCGCCGTGGTGCGTCAGGCCGTGGCCGAAACCAACGGCTCGGCAGCCGAAATGCTGCGCCTCACGGCAGCCGCCAATCGCGTCGGCGACGTCGTCAATCTGATCTCGAAAATCGCGGCGCAGACCAATCTGCTGGCGCTGAACGCCACCATAGAGGCCGCCCGCGCGGGCGAAGCCGGCCGCGGCTTCGCGGTCGTGGCCCAGGAAGTCAAGAGTCTCGCGACCCAGACCGGCAAGGCGACGCAGGACATCGCCGATCAGATCGCCGAGATCCAGGCCGCGACAAATATGTCGGTGGTTTCGATCGACAAGATCAAGGCGAAGATCGAGGAGGTGGAGCATATTTCCGCGATCATCACCCAGGCGGTTCACGAGCAGGACGTAGCCACCAAGGAGATCGCCCGCAGCGTCCGCTCGGCGGCGACGAGCGCGGGAGCCATGTCCTCCCACGCCGATCAGGTGGCGAACGCCATAGCGCAGACCGGCGCGGGCGTTGAGACCATAGTCGCCATGGCCCGCGAAATCGACCAGATCGCCCGGCGCATGGACGCCCATACGGATGAGCTGGCCAAAAGCCTGGCGAGCTGAGGCTCTCCCGAAGAGGCAGGACGACGCGGGCGCCCAGTGAGGCGCCCGTTTTTTTGCAGCTTTGGTTTTCCACGCCGCCCTTCGGCGCTCGACCGGCTCGGAACATCGCGGCCATAGCCGAGTTTTCCGCAAAGAGCGCGGCCATGATGTCTCTCGGTCCAGATCTACTTTCGGCAAAAGCGTCGTTTGTTTGGATCGCCGCGCTTTCCGCCGTCCTCGTCTTTCACTGCACCCACCTTATCCGTATGCACGGCGAGCGCCGCTGCTACCACTCCGCTCACGTGACGATGCTCGGCGGGATGCTTTACATGTACGCGACCTTGGCCTTCGACCTGGGTTGGCCCGAGAGGCCGGGTTGGATCATCCTTTATTCGGCGACATCCGCCGGGATCGGCGTGATCATCGTCTGGATATCCCTTGGGCGCCGACAGCGGCGCTCGCGTCTCTGGCTCCTCGCCTTGGTCCAGCAGGCTTCGATGATTTACATGTGGGCTCCCATGGAGGATTGGATTCCCGCGCTTTCCTGGGGCCTGGTCCTGTATTTCACGTTGGAGGCGGCGGGCTGGCTGATCGTCGCTTGTCAGAAGCTCGGGCCAGGCGCTGCTTTGGGGGTGGCCGGGTCTTCCGCCCACGCTATAGCCCCGGACTCGGCCTTGAGCGACCTCTGCCAGTCAACGATGGCGGGTTCCATGGCCTATATGTTCGCTGGCATGCAGCTGATGATGTCGACGCCGCGCTAACCTCCGCTGCTCAGATATGGGCCAGCAGGTGAACGAGCTGGTCAATCAACCTTTTCTTGGCGCCGAAGCTGAAAGCCTGCCCTTCGGGGGGGGACGGGCGGCGAATCGAAAGACTCCCAACAAAAAAGGAACAGAGAGCGGCGGAAAAACGTTCGGCTGGCCGAGTGCGATTTGCTTGGGAGAACATCTATGGAACGCCGTGAGTTTATCGTCGCCGTGGGCGGAGCCGCCGCCGCAGTTTCTGCTTCTCGCGCTTTAGGCCAGGCCGCCGGCGAGGGTGGAGGGATGGAGGAAATGCATCCCCCTCTCTACAAGGCCCTGGAGAAATCCAGCATCGACTGCGTCGCAACCGGAAATGACTGCTTGAGGCACTGTTTCGGCATGTTCGCCATGAAGGATACGAGCATGGCTGCCTGCGCCAACGCGGCGTTCCAGCTCGTCGCAGCTTGCGACGCGCTCGCGGCGCTCACCGCCGTTAATTCGCCCCACGCGCATTCGCTCGCAAAGTCGGTAGAGAGAGTCTGTGAGGATTGCAAAAAGGAGTGTGACAAGTTTCCCAAGATCGCCGAATGCAAGGCCTGCGGCGACGCCTGTCAGAGATGCGCGGAAGAGTGTCGCAGGGTTTAGGCCGAACGGTCATGGCCGGGCTTGTCCCGGCCATGACGAGGCGGCGAAAAGGCGTCGGCTTTCCGTAGGTTCGAAGACAAAGTCACAGACTCCCTTCTCGATATGTGGAATTCAAGTCGAAACCCGATCCGGCCTTTGCGACGCGCGAGCAGCCTCACGCGACGAAGACGCTAGGGGATCGAAACGGATCGAGAGAGGAACCAGCCGTGAACTACAGAATCGCAATCGTCGTCTTGGGAATCGTGTTTTTCGTCGCCGCGATGATCCCATATGCCTACAAACCACGGTGCTCGACGCCCGATTGCACCCCGACGGCCCCCTATTAGGCGCTGCGGCTCCCCTGCCGCGGCTGCCCCCTCTCCCCGCTTGCGGGGAGAGGGGTAGATCAGGGCCTTCACCTGGAATTTGTCTCCTGATTTATCCCCACCCTCCAAACCTCCCCTATACTCCACCCCGCCTCGCCAACTTGCAGGGGCGCCGTCAGGGTCGGCGGCGCCGGTGGGGTCGGTTAAGCGCGGGGCGACGACCCTCGTTCCGCGCGGGAATCCGGCGCCGCCCGCCGGGTCTTCTCCTTCGTGGGGAGGCTGCGTGGAGAAATCCCCGCAAAGGCTGGGCATAGTTTCCGAGTCCGCGACGCGCGGCCCGAGTACCGAAAGGGAAAGCGCCGGCGGGCCGGAGGCGGCGCATGTTGAACCCTTGCGACGCGCTCGGGCGGCGCAAGCCCCGCGCCTTCATGCTGAGGAGGCCTCGAAGAGGCCGTCTCGAAGCAAGAGGGCAAAGGGGCGCCGCTCGGGAAAGAAGCGATCGCCGTCTGGCGGCCGCGCCGAAAGGGCCAAGGTCACAAGATGACCCCACCCCGGACGGAAAGGTGCGCGCGAATAAAGACCGCAGCCGGGACGCTCTGGTTCCGACGCGCTTTTCTTTCACGCACTCGGTCGAACGGGGCCGGGGCGTCCCGGCTTCCTGTATCGCCTCGCGCCTCAAATGGCGGCGGGGAATTTGGCGCTGGGCGGTATGGAGGCATTCATGGAGCTGAATCGCTCGCCCCACCCCTGCCCCTCCCCGCCGCCAAAGCCCGTCGAAAGACGGGCGTCTTCAGACGCCCTATGGTGGGGGGAGGGAGGGTCGCGGAGAGGTTCGGGACCAATACTCAGCGCCGGAGAATGCAGATCACCCCGCCGTCGCGACCTCTCTTTGCGCGAACCCCAAGCGAATGTTGAGCTCATGCAACAGCTTCTCCGCCGCAGCGGGGATATTCGTGCCGGGCGGGAAGATCGCGGCGGCGCCGAAGTCGTAAAGCGCCTGGAAATCATCCGGCGGGATGACGCCGCCGACGACCATCATGATGTCCTCGCGGCCCACCCGCGCCAGCGCGTCGCGCAATTCCGGCGTCAGCGTCAAATGGCCCGCCGTCATGGTCGATACGCCGACGATATGCACGTCGGCCTCCTTGGCCTTCTGCGCCACTTCGTCGGGCGTCGCGAAAAGGTCGCCGATCACGACGTCGAAGCCCATGTCGGCGAAGGCGGAGGCGATGACCTTCTGGCCGCGGTCGTGGCCGTCCTGGCCCATCTTGGCGACGAGAATGCGCGGCTTGCGGCCGGTGTTTTCCTCGAAGTCGCGGGTCATGCCGACGACGCGCCCGAGCTGGGCGCTGTCCTTGCCCGCCTCACGCGCATAGACGCCGGAGATGACGTTCGCCTTGGGCTTGTGGCGCGTGAACACTTTCTCGAGCGCGGAGGAAATTTCGCCGACGCTGGCCTTGGCCCGTGCCGCCTTCACGGCGAGGTCGAGAAGATTGGCGCCCGAGGTCGCGCCTTCGGTCAACGCGGCGAGCGCGGCCTGCGTCGCCGCCTCGTCCCGCTCGGCGCGCAGGCGCTTCAGCTTGTCGAGCTGGGCGGCCCGCACGGCGGCGTTGTCGACCTTGAGAACATTGGGTTTCGCGTCATTCTCGGGCTGATGCTTGTTGACGCCCACAACGATCTGCGCGCCACTGTCGATGCGCGCCTGCGTCTTCGCCGCCGCTTCCTCGATGCGCTGCTTGGGCACGCCCGCCGCAATGGCCTTGGCCATGCCGCCGAGCTTTTCGATCTCCTCGATATGCGCCCAGGCCTTCTTGGCGAGCTCCGCCGTGAGGCGCTCGACGTAATAGGAGCCGCCCCAGGGGTCGATCACCCGCGTCGTGCCGCTCTCCTGCTGCAGCACGATCTGCGTGTTGCGCGCGATGCGCGCCGAGAAATCGGTCGGCAAAGCGAGCGCCTCGTCCAGCGCATTGGTGTGCAGAGATTGCGTGTGGCCCTGCGTCGCCGCCATCGCCTCTATGCAAGTGCGAATCGAATTGACGTAGACATCCTGCGCGGTGAGCGACCAGCCGGAAGTCTGGCAATGGGTGCGCAGCGTCAGGCTCTTTTCCGATTTGGCGCCGAGGTCTTTCATCAGCCGCGCCCAGAGCAGGCGCGCGGCGCGCAGCTTGGCGACTTCCATAAAGAAATTCATGCCGATCGCGAAGAAGAACGAAAGACGCGGCGCAAAGGCGTCTATGTCGAGGCCAGCGGCCACGCCGGCGCGCACATATTCCACGCCGTCGGCCAGCGTGTAGCCGAGCTCCAAATCGGCCGAAGCGCCCGCTTCCTGCATGTGATAGCCGGAGATCGAGATGGAGTTGAACTTCGGCATGTGCCGCGAAGTGTAGGCGAAAATATCCGACACGATCCGCATGGAGGGGTCCGGCGGATAAATATAGGTATTGCGCACCATGAATTCTTTGAGAATATCGTTCTGGATCGTGCCGGTGAGCTTGTCGGCGGAAACGCCCTGCTCCTCCGCGGCGACGATAAAGAGCGCAAGAACCGGCAGAACGGCGCCGTTCATCGTCATCGACACGGACATCTGATCGAGCGGTATCCCGTCGAAGAGCGTGCGCATGTCGTAGATCGAATCGATCGCGACGCCCGCCATGCCGACGTCGCCCATGACGCGCGGGTGATCCGAATCATAGCCGCGGTGGGTCGCGAGGTCGAAGGCGACCGAGAGGCCTTTCTGGCCGGCTGCGAGATTGCGGCGATAAAAGGCGTTCGAATCCTCGGCGGTGGAAAAGCCCGCATATTGGCGGATCGTCCAGGGCTGCGCGACATACATGGTGGGGTAAGGCCCACGCACGAAGGGCGCGACGCCGGGGAAGCCGTCGATAAAGGAAAGCCCCTCGACATCCGCCGGCCCATAGGCGTTTTTCACCTCTATGCCTTCGGGCGTCAGCCAGCTGCGCGGCGGCGCCTCCTGCGCGACATCGGCGGCGGCGAAGGGGATTTTGGTGAAATCGGGGATGGCGGACATTTCTTCCTCGGACCTGACTCTCGCGGCGTTTTAGACCAGCCCACGGGGAAGCGCAAAGGAGCGGCGGTCTCGCGCCACATCAACCCTGCGGAGGGGGCTCGAGGCTTTTCGTCAACGCTTCTGGATCGACCCCAGATAGGCGAGCAGCGCCTCGATCTGCCCCGTATCGAACTGGAACTGCGGCATCTCCGGCCCCTCGTGGCCGACGAGGATGCCCTCGCCCAAAGCCTCCTCAAGAGAGGAAAGCGGATATTTGCGGGAAAGATAGCGGAAAGGCGGCGATTTGGGGTTCGCGCTTTTTCCGGCGACGCCGACGGCGTGACAGCGGGCGCAATTGGCCCTGGCGATGCTCTCGCCAAACTTCAAAGCATCCGCGCCCGCGGCATGGGCGATAGAAGCCGCGCTGAAGGCGGCCAAGGCGAGGAGCGCGACGAGGGCGGAGGCGGCGGCGAATCGGACCATGTTTGGTAGTCTAGCGCGCTTTCCGATCAGACGGAATCGTCTGATCGATAAGAAATCGCGCCAGATCAGTAGATTGGAGCAAGTTCTGATCGAAAAAGTCTGTCAACTTTTTCGGAACTTGCTCTTGCCGCCGCTCCCGCGCCCGCAAACCTATTGACGCACCACCAGCACCGAGCATTTGGCGTGGCGCACAATCGTTTTGGCGTTGGAGCCGAGGAGATAGGTCGCCATGGTCGGCCGATGAGAGCCGGCCACGATCAGATCCGCGCCCCAGTCCTCGGCTTCGGCCAGGACCTCCGGGTAAACTGCGCCGAAACGCACCGTCGAGGAGACGCGCTCGCGGGGCAGATCGACCTTGGCGGCGATATCCGTCAGATCCCTCTCGGCCGCCTGGCGCATCTCCTCGTCGAAATTCGGCGGGATGTAGTCCACAAATGCGACTGGCACCAGCGCCTGGACGTTTACGATTCGCAGCTGCGCGTCGGCGCTCGTCTTCGCCAGGGCCAGCGCGGCGTCGATCGCCATCTTCGTCATCTCGGGCTCGGCCAGATCAACGGGCACGAGAATTTTATTGTACATCACCGCCTCCCTCGAACGTCATTGTGCAAATTTACTGGCGTAGTATTACGAAGCCAACGCGCCGCGCGCGAGAGGCGCGTCGCCGCATACTATTGTTTGCGCGTCAGTCGGCTAACGGCGGATTTCGTCGCCATAATCGTTTCGAGCGATTGGGCGCGCCTCGACGTCGCTTGCGTCACCGCGGCCTTCACCTCTTCGACCGAATAGGGCTTGGGGATCACCAGCACGGGCTCGAGCTCTCCGGTCTGGAGCCACTGCGGAACGGCAGTCACGAAGATCACCGCGGCGTCGATCTTTCTGAGCATTTCGTCCACCGCGACGATGCCGGAGCTCCCATCGGCGAGTTTCACGTCGGCGACCACCACAGCCGGCCGCGCTTTCAGCGCGAGCGACAGCGCCTCCTCATGGGTTCTCGCCGGACCGATGACTCTGTGTCCGAGATCGCTGACGATCAGCTCTATGTCCTTCGCGATGATCGATTCATCCTCGATGACCAGCACGTCGAGGGCCCGTTGCCGGCGTTTCGTCCGAGGGCGCGGCGCGGACTCCGGCGCCTGCACGTCGTCCAAGGGAAGATTCACGGCGCTGCCTTTCTCGTCGCAGCAATTCTGCGGTTGGGGACGCCAATGTCGCTGTAGAAGCTCGCAAAAGCTCGCATGCGGCTCGAGCATTGGAGCGTTAACGCGCGCGAACGGCAAGCGTTCCGAGAAAGAGGAATTCCTGTGCCGCCTTTGAGCTTGCGGCATTTTGTCCATCGAGCGCTTATCCACCCAAAATGGGCGCCGCTTCGTTGAAGCCGGCGGAGGCGCCCAATAAATTGGCGTCAGTCAGCTTACCATCCCGCTGGCTTCGCTTTTTTAGCGTTCTCCCCGACTTGGGCTGCTGGCGACAGCAGCCCATTTTTTTGCCTACTTCACACATGTGGCGCGAGCGCGCGCACGAGCTTGACAAGACGGCGCATCTCCCGCTGCCAGAATTGCTCGTAATCGGCCCGGATGATCGGCTGATCGTTTCGCAGCGTCACCTGCCATTTGTCCTGCTCTACCTTTTCCAGCAGGCCACGCTTCTGCAAAGCGAGAAGCTTCCGCCGAACCGTTTCGCGGGGAATCCCGGTCAGCTCCGAAATCCGGGAAAGCGTGGGTGGCGCGGACCATGGGATGTCCTGATCCTGGTCCGCGATACGGCCGCGTTCTTCCCGCAGATAATATCTGGAAACGAAGATGAAAATGAGAAGCTCGTCGAGATCGCCCTCGAAGACCTTGCGAAAGTCGATGAGCTGGGCGACCAGAAATTCGATGAATTCGTGCTGAAACGTGACGTAATTGCCCTGAACGATCGTATCCGGGAAATTCCTGTCTTCTTCGGACATGGACGCACCAGTTCAGCGAATCTAAAGCACAGGCTGGAGAAAGCGATCCGCCATACCCCAGGGGCGGCGCTCGCAAGGCCGATGCGTCGGCAGGAGCGCCCAGTCCAGGGCGCTCCCATGGGGTCACACCGCCTGCATGGCCTCCGGCTTTGAGCGACCGCGCTTCACCATCAGCTTGTTGAGCGCGGAGACATAGGCGCGCGCCGAGGCGACCAGCGTATCCGGATCGGCGCCGCGGCCGGTGACGGACTTGCCATCCTCGGAGAGACGCACCGAGACTTCCGCCTGCGCATCCGTGCCTTCTGTCACCGCATGGACCTGATAGAGCTCCAGCGTCGCCTCATGCGGCGCCAGCGCCTTGATGGCGTTGAAAATGGCGTCCACCGGGCCGTTGCCGGTCGCCTGATGCGTGACCTTGTCGCCGTCGATGTCGAGCGTCAGAGCCGCCGACTGCGGGCCGTGCGTTCCGGCCATGACCATCAAGGCGAGCACCTTGATGTGGTCATGCGCGGTAACGATCTCGTCGTCGACGAGCGCAATCAGGTCTTCGTCGTAGACGAACTTCTTGCGGTCGGCGAGATCCTTGAAGCGGTTGAACGCGTCCTGCAGCGCATTCTCGCCGAGATCGTAACCCAGCTCCTTCAGCTTCTCGCGGAAGGCATGGCGGCCCGAATGCTTGCCCATCACCAGCGAGGTCTTGGAGACGCCGACGCTCTCGGGCGTCATGATTTCGTAAGTGTGCGCATTCTTCAGCATGCCATCCTGATGGATGCCGCTCTCATGCGCGAAGGCGTTACGGCCGACGATCGCCTTGTTGTATTGCACCGGGAAGGAGGTTACCGCCGAGACGAGCTTGGAGGCGCGCGTCAGCAGCTTCGCGTCTATGTTTGTGTAATAAGGCAGGGCGTCGTGGCGCGTCTTCAGCGCCATCACGACCTCTTCCATCGCGGCGTTGCCCGCGCGTTCGCCGAGGCCATTGATGGTGCATTCCACCTGACGCGCGCCGCCGCGCACGCCCGCCAGGGAATTGGCGACGGCGAGACCCAGATCGTCGTGGCAATGCACGGAGAAGATGGCCTTGTCCGAATTGGGCACCCGTTCGCGCACGGTGCGGAAGAGCTGCTCATATTCCGTCGGGGTCGTATAGCCGACGGTGTCAGGGATATTGATGGTCGTCGCGCCGGCCTTGATCGCGGTTTCCACACAGCGGCACAGAAAGTCGATCTCCGTGCGCGTTCCATCCTCCGCCGACCATTCGACGTCCGCGACATGATTGCGCGCGCGCGTCACCGACGAAGCGACCAGCTCCAACACCCGCTCCGGCTCCATTTGGAGCTTATATTTCATGTGCACGGGCGAGGTGGAGATGAAAGTATGAATGCGCGCCCGCTTCGCTTCGCGCAGCGCCTCGGCGCAGCGGTCGATGTCTTTCTCGGAGGCGCGCGCAAGGCCGGCGACCGTCGCATTCTTCACGCGGCGAGCGACTTCGCTCACGCTCTCGAAATCGCCGGGGCTCGCAATCGGAAAGCCGGCCTCGATGATATCGACGCCCAGCTGGTCGAGAATGTCGGCGACCTCCAGCTTTTCCTCCAGCGTCATGGAGGCGCCGGGCGATTGCTCGCCATCCCGCAGGGTCGTATCGAAAATGACGACGCGCTCGCCGTCGGGGGAGCCGTTGGCTGTATGGGTCATGATTGAAACTTTCTGAAGCTGCTGCGGCCTGTGTCGGGCCTGTTCGGGTTGCGTCGATCCCCTGACCGCCTGGGCGCAAGCCCTGCGGGCGTCAGGGGCGACGAAGCAGCAGGCCGGCGAGCGGCAGCGGGCAGAGCGTCGCGCAGGCGGCGGGGCCACGCGGCTCCCGCGCCTTTTGGGCTTCGTATGTGGCGACTGCGAAAGCCACGTTCAGATGTCCTCACGACGGCCTCATAAGACCGAAATCGCCTTAGCATAAGCAACCGCGCCAAGACAGGCAAGCAGCCGCCTGCTCGTTAGGCGTAATTGCACGCTACCAAAAGTCTAACTCATCCGCATTTGTTTTTTTATGCTTTCCACCTTTCGGGCTCTTGCCCTGAGGCCGAAATGAGCCCTAACATCCTTCTATGGTCAAAACCGCCTTCTCTATCCGCCACGCACGTCCCGGCGACGCCGAAGAAATCGCGCGCGTGCACGACGCTTCTTGGCGCGACGCCTATCGTGGCGTCATCCCGGGCGTAGAACTCGAGCGCATGATTGCGCGGCGAGGGCCTGCCTGGTGGCATTCGGCGATCGTTCGAGGCACTGGCCTCCTGGTGCTCGATTTCGACAAAGCGGTCGCCGGCTATTCGACCTATGGACGGAACCGTGTGCCGTCCATGCCCTACTCGGGCGAAATCTTCGAGCTTTACCTGTCGCCACAGCATCAGGGTCTCGGTCTCGGCCGGAAGCTGTTCAACTCGGCGCGGCGCGAACTCGCTGAGCATGGCTATCTTTCCACGATCGTCTGGGCGCTCGCAGAAAATGAGAAGGCGCTTTCCTTCTATCGCAGCCTGGGGGGCCAGACCGTGAGGCGCGCGGAAGAGCGTTTCGGCTCCGACATGCTGACCCGCGTCGCCTTCGGCTTCGTCTCCGCGCCGGTACGTTAGGGCGCTTTCCGCTCGCATGGAAACATGCGAGCAACAAGAAATCGCGCCGAGCGCATTCTCGTCGCAAAAGTTTGTCAACTTTTGCGGAATGCGCTGTAGGGCGCATTCCCTCGCAGCGACCGGGATGGCCTCAGCGCCCTCTCAATCTGGCCAGAACGTCTTTTGTCGCAAAGCCGTCCGCCGGCTGAATCCCTTCGGCGATCTGGAAGGCGTGGACGGCGTTGCGGCTTGTGCGCCCGAGCTTTCCGTCGATTGTCCCGCGGTAATAGCCCTTCTCTGTCAGCAGCTGCTGCATCGCCTTGACATCGGCGGTGGAAAGCGGCGCCACCCTCGGCCAAGGCGTACGTGGAATCTCGCGCCCGGCAATGCGCTCGGCGAGCAGCGCCACCGACATGGCGTAGGCGTCGGAGGTGTTGTACTGCCGGATGGCCTCGAAATTGTCGGAGATGAGGAACGCCGGCCCATCCGCGCCCGCCGGAAGGTACAGGCTCGCGGCGCCGCCCGAAGGCAACGCCTCCCCATCCGCGCGCGCGACGCCGAGCGCCCGCCAGCGGCCAAAATCGAGATCGAAAGCCGCATAATCGAAGCTTTCGGGAAGGCGCGCCTCGACGACAGCCGGAACGCCGGCGACCCAGCCAGACTTCGCAAGGAAATTGGCGATCGAGGCGATGGCGTCGGCGTGCGACCGCCATATGTCCGGCGCGCCGGCGCCGTCGTCGCTTTCAGCGAATTTCAGATAGGCCGAAGGCATGAATTGCGGCTCGCCCATAGCGCCTGCCCATGAGCCGCGCAGCTGGGCGCGCGTCGCATAGCCCTTCTCGAGCATGACCAGCGCGTCGACGAATTCCTCGATGAAGGTCTCGGCGCGATGCCCCTTCCAGGCCAGTGTCGCGAGCACTTTCAGCACGTCGGCGCCGCCGGTCGCCGTCCCGAAATTGCTCTCGACGCCCAGAACGGCGACGATGATCTCGCCTGGAACGCCATGCCGCGCCGTCGCGCGACGAAGCGGCCCCGCGAGCTCCGCCGCGACCGACTGGCCGCGCGACACGCGACCATTTGTCACGGCTCCGGCAAGATAGGCCGGGATGGAGATGGTGAATTCAGCCTGCGCCTTTGGCTTTGCGAGAACGCCGGGCTCCGGCGTCAGGCTGGAAACCGCCGCCTCGAAGGTTTCACGGGAGACGCCGGCCTCCTGCGCCTGCGGCCAAAGATTTTGCAGGAATTGCGCAAAATCCAGAGCCCGCGCCGGTGAAGCCCCGACAGTGAGGCCGAGCGCCAGGCCTCGCAGCGCGCGGCGCCGATCGATCACGACCGAAAGGGATTCCTTGCTTCTCATGGATTCACCCGGAGCGCTTCTTTGGAAGTCTTTCATGTTGCGGCATTTGACAGGGCGGCTGTGCTGCCGTCTACTGAGAACAACAGAGTTTCGAGGGGCGAGATTGCTCGCTGTCGGTCCGTAAAATGACGCATCAGCCTGTACCCAGGAGCTTCGACAATTCCCGCCGTCTTCGTGAGCAGCCCGCGGGCCTCCCGGTAGATCCGAAAACGAGGCTCCGCAACGCGGGCCTTCGCCCGACCGTGCAGCGTTTGGCGCTCAGCAAGCTGCTCTTCGGCAAAGGCGACCGCCACGTCAGCGCCGAGGCGCTTCACGCCGAGGCTCGCGAAGCGGGCCTCACAATGTCGCTGTCGACCGTCTACAACACGCTGAACCAATTCGCGCAAGCGGGCCTTCTGCGTGAAATCGCCGTTCAGGGCCCGCGCACCTATTTCCACACCCGCACCTCGCCGCACCATCACTTCATGGACGAGGCGACGGGCCGCATGTTCGACGTGGCGGACGGCTCGGTGGAATTTGCGCGTCTGCCGGCCCCACCCGAGGGCATGGAGATCGTCGGCTGCGACGTGATCATCCGCATCCGCCCCAAGAAAGGGTGAGGTAGGACGGAAAGCGCGCGCCTGAAGGCGCGCGGTCCGGAGGGCATTTGACCGCGCGCCTTCAGGCTCGCTTGATCGTCATCCGAGCAGCTTCTTCAATTCCGCCCGAAGGCCGTCGGCCACATCCGGCCGGGCAAGGCCGAAAGCGACATTCGCCGCGAGGAAGCCGAGCTTCGAGCCCGTGTCATAAGTGCGGCCGTCGAAACGAACGCCATGGAAGGGGCGCTCCTTGGCGAGATGGATCATGGCGTCAGTGAGCTGGATTTCACCGCCCGCGCCTTTCTCGCCCTTTTCCAGCAAGCCAAAAATTTCAGGCTCGAGAATATAGCGCCCGGATATGATGTAATTGCTCGGCGCCGTTCCCTGCGGCGGCTTTTCGACCATGCCGGTGATCTCGAAGGTCGCGCCATAGTCCTTGCCTTTGGCGACGATGCCGTATTGATGCGTCTCCTCCGGCTTTACTTCCTCGACCGCGATAATATTGCCGCCATGCTTCTCGTAAGCTTCGACCGCCTGCGCCAGGCAGCGCGCGGTCTTTCCGGCGGCGGGCAAGGTGATCATGTCGGGGAGCAGCACCGCGAAGGGTTCGTCGCCGATGATCTCGCGCGCGCACCAGACGGCGTGGCCCAGACCGAGCGGCGCCTGCTGGCGGGTGAAGCTTGTTGCGCCGGCCTTGGGCAGGTCGGCCATCAGGCTTTCGTATTCCTTTGTCTTTTTGCGCCGCGTGAGCGTGTCCTCGAGCTCATAGGCCATATCGAAGTGATCCTCGATCACCCCTTTGCCGCGTCCCGTGACAAAGACGAAATGCTCGATCCCGGCTTCGCGCGCCTCGTCGACGACATGCTGAACGACCGGACGGTCGACGACCGTCAGCATTTCTTTCGGCACCGCTTTGGTCGCCGGAAGGAAGCGCGTGCCGAGGCCGGCGACGGGAAAGACAGCCTTGCGAATGCGTTTGGTCATAGGTCCAACTTCGAGTGGATTGGGTTACGGGAACGCCAAACCTCGCGTAAAGAGGCATAGGCCTACTTGGGCGATTAACCTTGAATCTAGGGTTTCGGCGTTAATTTCAGGTGAGGAACCATAGGAAAGCGGGAAACGATGGCTATTTTGGTGACGGGCGGCGCCGGCTATATCGGCAGCCATACGGTTCTCGCGCTCCTCGACGCCGGCGAGACGCCGGTGGTGCTGGACGATCTCTCGACCGGGTTTCGCTGGGCCGTGCCCGATGGCGTCCCGCTTGTCGTCGGCGATGACGGCGACGAGGAGCTCCTCGCCGAGACCATCGGCCGCCACGGCGTCGACGCGATCATCCATTTCGCCGCCAAGATCGTGGTGCCCGAATCCGTCGCTGACCCTCTAGGCTATTACCTTAACAATACGACCAAAGCGCGCTCGCTCATCGCCACCGCCGTCCGCTGCGGGGTGAAGCATCTCATTTTCTCCTCCACGGCCGCCGTCTACGGCGACCCCGAGCATCTGCCGGTGACTGAAGACGAGCCCTTGAAGCCCGTCTCCCCATACGGCCGCTCCAAGCTCATGGTCGAATGGATGCTGGAGGACACCGCCCGCGCGCATGATTTCGCTTATGTCGCGCTGCGTTATTTCAACGTCGCGGGGGCTGATCCCAAGGGCCGCTCCGGCCAGTCGACGCCCAACGCCACCCATCTCATCAAGGTCGCGGCGCAGGCGGCGCTGGGCAAGCGGCCCAAGATGCAGGTTTACGGCGCCGATTATCCGACGCCCGACGGCACCTGCATTCGCGACTATATTCAAGTCACCGACCTCGCTCGCGCCCACCTCGACGCGCTGCGCTATCTGCGGAGCGGCGGCAGGAGCCTCGTCGCCAATTGCGGATATGCGCACGGCTTCTCCGTCCTCGAGGTCATCGAGGCGGTCAAGCGCATCTCGGGCGTTGATTTCCCTGTCGAATATGCGCCCCGCCGGCCGGGCGATCCGGCGGCCATCGTCGCCTCGAACGAGCGCGCCCGAAACCTCCTCGGCTGGAAGCCCGAGCACGACGATCTCGATGAAATCGTGCGCCAGGCGCTCGCCTGGGAAAAGAAGCTCGGCGAGCGCTCGGAAAGTTCCATCTAGCTGGGCTTTCGATGGTCGTGCACCTGCGGCGGTCAGCAGACTTGATGGCCCATCCAAGCGCAAGGTCCTAAAAAGGGTTGGCCTAGAAGGCGGGCGCCAATTCGCGTATATTTCGGCCATGGATCGCGAAGACGCCATAAACCGATTGAGGGCGCACGAAGCCGAGTTCAAGCAGCTGGGAGTCGAACGCCTTTACCTTTTCGGCTCGACCGCTCGCGGCGATGCGCGAGCAGACTCCGACGTCGATCTGTTTTTTGATCATCAAAAAGGAAGGCTCGGGCTTTACGAGCTGATCGATTTGAAGCAGCGCGCGACCGAGATTCTCGACCGCAAGACCGACATTATGACGCGCGCCAGCCTGCACCCCGCTCTAAAAAAGCGGATCGAAGCATCTTCCGTGCGTGTCTTCTGATGGCGAAGCGGGCTGTCTCGCCACGGCTGCTGGATATCATTGAAGCGGCCGAGCATATTCGAAACGTTTTGGAGCGCTTCCACTCGAGGCGTTCGAGCAAGATTGGCAAAAGCGCTGGCTGATCGAGCGCGGAATCGAGATTATCTCCGAGGCAAGCCGTCATCTCTCCATGGAAATCAAAGCCCGGAGGCCTGAAATTCCATGGGGCAAGGTTGCTGGCATCGGCAATATTCTCCGGCACGATTACGAACGGATCGCGCCTGATTTGCTTTGGAAGCTGGTGCGCGACGATCTGCCGCTTCTGGAAAAAGTCTGCCGCGAGGAGTTGGCCGCCGCGCTCGACCATGAGAGTGAGGAATAGGTAGACTGCGTTGCGGCGGACAGCCTCCCTCTTTCGATCAAAGGAAGACTGGCTGCAGTAAATGAGATATATTAATTCACTCCTCCAGCCGCTCGACGATCGTCCGCAGCACTTTCAGCCGCGCGAACTTCTTGTCATTGGCCTCGATCAGCGCCCAGGGCGCACGCCGAGCGCTCGTGCGGTCGACCATGTCGGTCATCGCCTGCTCGTAGAGCTCCCATTTCTCGCGGTTGCGCCAGTCATCGGGCGTGAGCTTATAGCGCTTGAAGGCTTTGGCCTCCCGATCCTGGAAGCGGCGCAACTGTTCATCTCGCGAGATCGCGAGCCAGAATTTGACGACGAGATAGCCGGTCTCGCCAAGCTGGCGTTCGAAATCGTTGATTTCCTGATAGGCGCGCATCCAGTCCTGCGGCGCGGCGAAGCCCTCGACGCGCTCGACCAGCACGCGCCCGTACCAGCTGCGGTCGAAGATGGCGACGTCGCCCCTGCGCGGAATATTGCGCCAGAAGCGCCAGAGATAGGGGCGCGCGCGCTCCTCGTCCGTGGGCGCCGAGACGCCATGGACGCGGAAGCGGCGCGGATCGAGCGCCTCGCGAACGCGACGGATGGCTCCGCCCTTTCCCGCGGCGTCATTGCCCTCGAAGACGAGAACCAACCCTTTGCCGCGGAAGCTTTTGGCGGTTGTCGCCTCGGTCAGCCGCTGCTGCAAATTCTGCAAATCCTTGCTGTAACCGTCGTCGGCCGTTTTCGTCAGGTCGAGCGCCGAGACGAGGCTCGGTCGGGGCAAGGCGCTGTCCGGAGCGGCGACCGCCTGCGTGCACGGGTCCGCCGGCGCGCCCGCGGCGGCGCTTTTCAACGTCTGAAGAAGCAGATCGCCAACGGCGACGTCGCGATAATGCGGGTCGGCCGCCGGCACGACCGCCCAGGGCGCATTGCCTGTCGAGGTCTTCTCGATCATCTCCAGCGCGGCGTCGATGAGGCGCGCGCGGGCCTTGGAGCCCTGGATCTCGTCCCATTCGATGACCGCCGGCCGGCGTAGCGCGCCATCGGCTTCGCGTAGCTTCTCGAGCCGCTTATGCGCCTCGTGGTCGTCCATGTGCAGCCAGATCTTGAGAAGATGCACGCCCTCGCGACGCAGCATCTCCTCCGACCCGATCATATCTTCGAGCGCAATGTCATAGGCGTTCTTGTCCAGCCGCCCGAGCGCCCGGTTGCGCAGCAACCGGTGGTGCCAGGAGCCCAGCACAAGGGCGATCCGCCCCTTGGCGGGCATATCCCGCCAATAGCGCCAGGCGCCCGGCCGCGCCCGCTCCTCATCCGTCGGCTTGCCATAGGAGAGGGTCTCCACCAGATGATCGTCGAGCCAATCATAGAGCCGGTTGACGACCTCGCCCTTGCCGGCCCCGTCCGAGCCATTGATCACGACCATGATGGCCGCGCGCCTCTGCTCCGCGACCTCGAACTGCGCGTCCAGCAGAAGCTCCCTCAGCCGCTTCTCTGCGGCCTCGAACTCGTCCTTGGTCATGACATGCGGCAGTTTGGCGGAGTCGAACATGGCCCTCTTTCCGAGAAAGGCAACTTTTCAATCGGGCGAGCTGTGGTAGATGTAGCATGAGCGGGTCCCGTAGCTCAGCAGGATAGAGCAGCGGTTTCCTAAACCGAAGGTCACAGGTTCGAATCCTGTCGGGACCGCCAGTCAATATGCTGTTTGTGCGATAGGGGCGCGTTCGCCCCTTCCACGCGCGTTCCGCCTTTTTAGTCTTGACTTCCGCCGCTCGGGCGGCAAATTTCCGCGCCATGGGGAAGCGATCTCCCCACGAGGCGACATGCCCAAGAATCGCGTCCGGTTTTTTCACCAAGGGCGCACCATGTCGTCAATCAACTCGATCTCCCCTGACAAGCTCGCGCGGCTTATCGGCGTCCCGCATTGTCCCGCGCTCATCGACGTGCGGGCGAACGAGGACCACGAGGCCGATCCGCGCTTCTTGCCAAGCGCGCTGCGCCGCCGCGCAGAGTCCGTCGCGGAGTGGGCCTCGGAATTCATCGGGCGCCCCGCCATCGTCATCGATAAAACCGGCCGGCAAGGCAGCGAAGGCGTCGCCGCGTGGCTCCGCCATGCCGGCGCCGTCGAGCCGACGGGGGATGGCAAAGCGGCCATCAGCGGGGATTTTGCTTTTTCCTTCAGGGCGGCCCCGCCCTACATGTGGTGTTCCTCAGGAGGGGAGTCGGCGTGTCGCTATTCGAGGACCTGTTCAAAATGGAGGGCGCTACGGGGCCTGCTGTCCTTGTAGGCGCGCTCCTCATTGCTCCTGCGGTTCTCCGACCGGCCGGCCGAGCTTTCCGGCCCGTGGCGAAGGAGGTCATCAAGGCCTGGATTTCGGCCTACGACGAGGCTCGCGCCGACCGAGGCAAGGGGAAAGAGCGCCCGGAGGCCGCAGCCCAAGGTAGGAAGCTCGTTCTCAAGATGCTCTCTGAAGCCGCCCGCAGCATCCCTCAGCTGACCCCTGACGAGGATGGGTTGCTGAGTGTTTCCGCGGAGGAGGTTGAGGAGGTTCTTAATCTCCTCGAAGCCGCAGGAGTGGAGTTCATAATTCTCGGTTGAGCCTCTTTGGCTCGACCTCGGTCTGGCGCAGGCGCAGCGAATTGGCGACGACGCTGACCGACGAGAGCGCCATGGCGGCTGCGGCGATCGTGGGGGAGAGCAGCGTGCCGAAAGCGGGATAGAGGGCGCCCGCGGCGAGCGGCACGCCGGCTGCATTGTAGATGAAGGCGAAGAATAGATTTTCGCGGATATTCCTCATAGTGGCGCGAGACAAATGGCGGCCGCGCACGATGCCGCGAAGGTCGCCCTTTAGCAGAGTCACCCCGGCGCTCTCGATGGCCACGTCGGTTCCGGTCCCCATGGCGATGCCGATATCAGCCGCGGCGAGGGCCGGGGCGTCGTTCACCCCGTCGCCGGCCATGGCGACGATGCGTCCGGCTTCGCGCAGGCGGGCGACCACCTTGCTCTTATCCTCGGGGAGGATTTCGGCTTCGATCTCGCTGATGCCCAACCGCTTGGCGACGGCGCGAGCGGACGTCCAATTGTCCCCGGTGAGCATGACGACCGAGACCCCGTCGTCATAGAGCGCTTGCAGTGCGCCTGGCGTCGTTTCCTTGATGGGGTCCGCGATGGCGATGATCCCCGCAGCCTGGCGGTCGACCGCCACAAAGATCGCCGTGGCGCCGTCTTCCCGCAGGCGCTCGGCGTCGCTATCGAGCGCGCTCGTCTCGATGCCGGTCTCGGCCAGGAAGCGCCGGTTGCCGATGACGACGGCTTGCGCGCCGATGCGACCTTTGACCCCTTTTCCGGCGGGCGAATCGAAGTCCGCAGCCTCGCTCAGCGGGAGACCCCGCGAAAGGGCGGCTTGGACGATCGCCTGCGCGAGGGGATGTTCGCTCGCCCGCTCGAGGCTCGCCGCGACCGTCAGGAGCTCGCTCTCGCTCACGCCGGCGAGAGGACGAATAGCGGTGACCTTGGGCTTTCCCTCCGTCAGCGTGCCCGTCTTGTCGACGACAAGCGTGTCGATCTTCTCGAAGCGCTCCAAGGCCTCGGCGTCCTTGACGAGCACGCCATATTGCGCGCCGCGCCCGATTCCGACCATGACGGACATGGGCGTGGCGAGCCCAAGCGCGCACGGGCAGGCGATGATCAACACCGAAACGGCGGCGATGAGGCCATAGCTCATGCGCGGCTCCGGCCCCCAAACCGCCCAGGCGGCGAAGGCCAGAACGGCGACGAGGATCACAAGCGGGACGAACCAGCCGGAGACCTGATCGGCGAGCCGCTGGATCGGGGCGCGGCTGCGCTGAGCGGAGGCGACCATGTCCACAATGCGCGACAGCATGGTGTCGGCGCCGACTCGGTCCGCCCGCATGATAAACCCGCCGGTCTGGTTGAGCGTCCCGCCGATGATTTTGTCGCCGACGCTCTTCGTCACGGGCATGGACTCGCCGGTGACCATGGACTCGTCGACCGAGCTGCGGCCTTCGAGGACCACGCCGTCGACGGGCGCTTTTTCGCCCGGGCGCACGCGCAGCCTGTCGCCCACACGGACTTGGTCAAGCGCGATCTCTTCGTCGGAGCCATCCTCTTTGATCCGCTTTGCCGTCACGGGCGCCAGGTTGAGGAGCGCGCGGATGGCGCCGCCGGTCTGCTCGCGGGCGCGCAGTTCGAGGACTTGGCCGAGCAGCACCAACACGGTGATGACGGCTGCGGCCTCGAAATAGATCGGCGCAGAACCATCCGGATTACGGAACGCGGGCGGAAACAGCGATGGCGCAAAGGTGGCGACGACGCTGTAAACCCAGGCGACGCCCGTGCCCATGGCGATCAGCGTGAACATGTTGAGATTTCGGGTGACGAGCGATTGGGCGCCCCGGACAAAAAAGGGCCAGCCGGCCCACAGGACGACGGGGGTGGCGAGGATGAATTGCGCCCAATTCGATACATGCGGCGGGATGAAACGGTGAAAATTGAGGAAATGGCCGCCCATTTCCAGAATGAACACCGGGACGGCGAGCGCCAGCCCGATCCAGAAGCGCCGCGTCATATTGACGAGTTCGGCGCTCTCCGACGCTCGGACTGCGGCGACGAGCGGCTCCAGGGCCATTCCGCAGATCGGGCAGTTGCCCGGCCCGGTCTGACGAATTTGCGGGTGCATGGGGCAGGTATAGATGACGCTCGCCTCGGGGCGAGCGTGCTGCGCCATGTCCGCGTCACCGGGCGCCTCGGCGAGCGGCGCATAATGGCGCCCCTGATGCCCGTGATCACTTCCACGCCCGGGATGATCGTGGCGATGTTCGTGACTCATGGTCATTCCTTCTGGGCTTGGAGGACAATGACTCAATTAGGCGTCGCGCTTCGCATCGCCGGGCCGCCTCCCGTGGTGTCGACCATGTCGGTGACGCCAACGCCTTTGTGGAAGCGAGCGCAGGCGATATGCTGAGAGGCGGCCTGAGCCCCCTCAAAGACGTTTGACGATCGCCGCCTTGTCGGGCACGAGGCGAACCCGGTAACGGGCGTTTTCGCAACTCAAAATCCATACCGGCTCATCGGGGCGGGAGGCGCGGGCGTCGCGAGTCGCGCTCTTCGGCGCGTCGCATTTGTAGCCCTGCGCGCGCAGTTGCGCGGCGATGGCGTCTTTGGGCGAAAACTGAGCATGAGACGGCGTCGCAAGACCGAAGCAAACGCCGATCGTCAGGATATTGACAGCCCGCCTCATCCTTGCCCTCCCGGTCTGCTTGTACAGCTATCGCGATGAAGCTCTTGCTGCATTGACAAGCGACGCCAGATTGCCCGGCTCGACGTCGAGTCCCCGCCCTCGAGTCAAGCGCATCAAAGCTCTTTGGTCCTGGGCGATCGGCCTGCCTGCGCCCGCTCCAACACGAAGACTCTCAGCGCCGAAGATAAATTCGCCTCGCCGCGTCCGGCGTCGACCCGCGCGACAAGCCCGGCGAGCGAGACGCCATCCTTCGCCGCTATGTCCTTCAACGCGCGCCAAAAAGCGTCCTCCAGCGAGACGCTGGTGCGGTGGCCGGCTATGACGACGGAATGTTTGAGCACCCGGACGCCGGACCTTCCTTCAGTCCATGAGCCTCGAGGGTCTCCCGGAGAACCATGCGGTTCGGGCGCAATTGACGGGGCGCGGTCCGTGCTCACGACGCGCCATCCGGTCGCTCGCGCTTGTGCCCGTCGAGCTTTGCGGCCTCCAACCGCTTCCGAGCGTCGCCCAGTTCCCGTTCGCCCTTGGTGCGACCGAAAACGACGCGGTTCTCCTGCGCCTGCGCCTCTTTCTCTCGCCGCGTGCGGTCCTTCCGGGCTCGGCGGAGATTGACGATCTCGCCCATCAGGTCTTCTTGCGAAAGGCGTCGATCGAGACGACCTTGGCGGCGCCTTCGCTCTCGCCGCCCTCGGGCGTGGGCGGGGCGGCAGCGGCGATCTTTTCCGCTTTCTCCTGCTTGGAGGCCGGCGCCGGCTTCGTCTCCACCTTCTCCTCTACAGCGCGAAGGCCCGGCGGCAGATCCTCCTCTTCTTCCTCGTCCTCTTCCATGTCCGCGGCTTCGAAGCGCAGGCCAAACTCCACGGAAGGGTCAAAGAAACCGGTTATGGAGGCAAAGGGGACGTAAAGGTTCTCCGGGATCGAGCGGAACGACAGGGTGACGCCGAAGCCCTCGTCGTCGACCTCCAGATTGGAAAATTGGTGCTGCAGGATGATCGTGAGTTCCTGCGGCCATTGCTCGGCGAGGCGGCGCGAGATTTTCACGCCTGGCGCGTCGGTCCGAAAACTGATGGTGAAGTGATGGTCGCCGGGGAGGTAGCCGCTCGCCGCCACGTCTCCCAAAACCTTGCGCACTACGCTGCGCATCGCGTCCTGAACGAGTAGATCATAACGAATAAGGTCGGTCGCCATGCGCTCATCCCTGGCGCATGGTCTCGTCCCAGAACCAGACCCTGCGCCTCGCCCGATCCTCCGGCCGGGCGGTCAAAATGAAGTGGAGGCTTCTGTTGCCAGGCGCCTCCGGGCCCCGCCTAGAAGTGCTAACCCCTAGGGCTTTGATCCCGGTATGGGCGCCGCATTACGCGGCGACGGCCACCGGAGCATAGTTGTCGTTGGCAACTATAAGGTTTGACCCGATAACGGCGGTATCATGCCGAGCGAAAAAGCACCCTTTACGCCCCCGTCGATCCTGTTTCGCCCCCGCCGCAGCCCGCCGTGACGGGCTGTGGTGGAGGCGCCGGGTACCGCCCCCGGGTCCGGATGGTTTATTGCGGTGTTCGTTTATCGCCATAGCCGGCGCGAACCGGCGAACGGAATATAGGAGATTGGGAGAATTTGTGAAGGGGAACGATGAAGTCCGCGCCGCGCGGATCGGTGGCGGCGCAGAATTCTCGCCCTAGCCTTTTTGCAAGACCCGAAGGGGCCATGCCTCCCCCTCCCCCAAATTTCGGCGCGGCAGCCCGCCGCATGGGCGCTTTCCGCCTTGTATGAGGGCGATCTTCCCAATAGTTTGGCGGCCGTGAAAATATGGCGCGACGCCCGGCTCCGTTGCTCCGGAGGCGGACCTTCGCGGTTTCCGCGCCGCCCGTTCTCTTTAGGAATCGCTGCATGTCCGTGCTGATCGACAAGAACACCAAAGTCATCACTCAAGGGTTCACCGGCAAGACCGCCACCTTCCATTCGGAACAGGCGATCGCCTACGGAACCAAGATGGTGGGCGGCGTCTCTCCGGGCAAAGGCGGCTCCACCCATCTGGGCCTCCCCGTTTTCGACACGGTCGTGGAAGCGCGCGAGAAGACCGGCGCCGAGGCTTCAGTGATCTATGTGCCGCCGCCGGGCGCGGCCGACGCTATCTGCGAGGCGATCGACGCGGAAATCCCCCTCATCGTCTGCATCACCGAGGGCGTGCCGGTTCAGGACATGATCCGCGTGAAACGCTCGCTTTCGGGCTCCAAGTCGCGCCTCATCGGGCCCAACTGCCCCGGCGTCGTCACGGCCGGCGAGAGCAAGATCGGCATTATGCCGGGCAATATTTTCTCCAAGGGCTCGGTCGGCGTCGTCTCTCGCTCCGGGACGCTGACCTATGAGGCCGTCTTTCAGACCAGCCGCGAGGGCCTGGGCCAGACGAGCGCCGTGGGCATCGGCGGCGACCCTGTCAAGGGCTCGGACTTCATCGAGATTCTGGAGCTCTTCCTCGCGGACGAGGCGACGAAGTCGATCATCATGATCGGCGAGATCGGCGGCTCCGCCGAGGAGGACGCGGCCCAATTCTTGAAAGACGAGGCCAAGCGCGGTCGCAAGAAGCCCATGGTGGGCTTCATCGCGGGCCGCACGGCCCCGCCCGGCCGTCGTATGGGCCATGCCGGCGCGATCATCTCGGGCGGCAAGGGCGACGCCGAGAGCAAGATCGCGGCGATGGAGTCGGCCGGCATCCACGTGTCGCCGTCTCCCGCTCGTCTGGGCAAGACTTTGGTCGAGGTGCTCAAAGGTTAGGCGCTGCCGCGCCTCTTCTTTATCGCCTCCGAGAACTTAAATTAGGGGCGACGCCGCAACCCGGCGGCGCCTTGAGATCGAGCCTTCGGCGGCGGGTCGGCATGCTCGCGGACGCGCCGTCGTCGGCTTCTTCGAGAGAAGCGAGAAAATGGCGCGTCTTGAAACTGATGACGTGGCCGGGCCCGGGGCTCCGGGCGGCCCGCGTTCTGCGCAAAATCACGGCTTTGCAACGACTTCTTTTTTGCAGGGCGCGAGCGCGGCCTATATCGAAGGCCTGCTCGACGCCTATGAGGCCGACCCTTCCTCGATCAGCCCCGAATGGGCTAAATTTTTTGGCGAGATGGGCATAGCGCCGGGCGCGGCGCGGCCTGCCTCTGATGGTCCGTCCTGGGCCCGCCCCGACTGGCCGCCGACGGCCAACGGCGAATGGGTGAGCGCGCTTACCGGGGAATATCCCTCGGCGCCCGCCCAAAAGCCGGCGCCGAAAGGGGCGCCGATCCCGCCGCCCACGGCCGACGATATACGACGCGCCTCGCGCGACTCCGTGCGCGCGTTGATGATGATCCGCGCCTATCGCATGCGCGGCCATCTCCACGCCAATCTGGATCCCTTGGGCCTCGAGCAGCGCCCCGACCATGGCGAGTTGCATCCGGAGACATACGGCTTCAAGGACGAAGACTACGATCGCAAAATCTTCATCGACGGCGTGCTCGGGCTGCAATACGCCAGCGTCTTCGAGATGGTCACGATCCTGCGACGCACATATTGCGGCTCGATCGGCTTCGAATTCATGCACATCTCCAATCCGGAGGAGAAAGGCTGGCTGCAGGCGCGCATCGAGGGCCCGAAGAAGGAGATCGTCTTCACCAGCGAAGGCAAGCGCGCGATCTACAACAAGCTTGTGGAAGCCGAGGGCTTCGAGAAATTCCTCGACGTCAAATATACGGGCACGAAGCGCTTCGGCCTCGACGGCGCCGAGGCGATGGCGCCCGCGCTCGAGCAGATCATCAAGCGCGGCGGCGCGCTCGGCGTGCAGGAGATTGTCATCGGCATGGCCCACCGCGGCCGCCTGAACGTGCTTTGCCAGGTGATGGGCAAGCCGCATCGCGCGCTGTTCCACGAATTCAAGGGCGGCTCCTTCCTGCCCGACGAAGTGGAAGGCTCCGGCGACGTCAAATATCATCTCGGCGCCTCCTCTGACCGCGAATTCGACGGCAACAGGGTCCATCTCTCGCTTACCGCCAACCCCTCGCATCTCGAGATCGTCGACCCGGTCGTGCTGGGGAAGACCCGCGCGAAGCAAGACCAGCATTCCGGCGACCGCCGCGCCGTGCTGCCGCTCCTCATTCACGGCGACGCGGCCTTTGCGGGCCAGGGCGTCGTTGCGGAATGTTTCGGCCTTTCGGGCCTCAAGGGCCATCGCACCGGCGGCTCGGTGCATTTCATCATCAACAATCAGATCGGCTTCACGACCTATCCGCGCTTCTCGCGCTCCTCGCCCTATCCGTCTGACGTCGCGAAAATGGTCGAGGCGCCGATCTTCCATGTGAATGGCGACGATCCTGAAGCGGTGGTCTTCGCGGCGCGCGTCGCGACCGAATTCCGCCAGCAGTTCCAAAAGCCCGTCGTCATCGACATGTGGTGCTATCGCCGTTTCGGCCATAATGAAGGCGACGAGCCCGGCTTCACCCAGCCGCTGATGTACAAAAAGATCCGCGCGCATCGCACGGCGCTCGAGCTCTATGGCGAGAAGCTCTTCAACGAAGGCCAGCTTACGAAGGCCGAGGCCGACAAGATGAAAGAGGCTTGGCGCGCGCGGCTGGAAGCCGAGCTCGAAGCCAGCCAGACCTACAGACCGAATAAGGCGGACTGGCTCGACGGCCGCTGGGCCGGCTTGAAGCCGGGATATCAGGCTTCCGAGGACGAGCGCAGGGGCGAGACCGGCGCGGCGCTGGAAACATTGCACGATCTCGGCTTGAAGCTCACCAAGGTTCCGCCGGACTTCCACCTCCATCGCACCATCCAGCGCTTCCTGGACAACCGCCGCAACGCGATCGAGGAGGGCGCGGCGATCGACTGGGCGACCGCGGAGGCGCTCGCCTTCGGCACGCTGCTCGCCGAGGGGCACAATGTGCGCCTCTCGGGCCAGGATAGCGAGCGCGGCACCTTCTCGCAGCGCCACAGCGTCCTCATCGATCAGGAGACCGAAGCGCGCTATGTTCCGCTCGACCATGTTGCGCCGAATCAGGGCAGGTTCGAAGTCATCAATTCGATGCTCTCGGAAGAAGCCGTGCTCGGCTTCGAATATGGCTATTCGCTCGCCGAGCCCAATGCGCTCGTGCTCTGGGAGGCGCAGTTCGGCGACTTCGCCAACGGCGCGCAAGTGGTCTTCGATCAGTTCCTCTCGGCGGGCGAACGCAAATGGCTGCGCATGTCGGGCCTCGTCTGTCTGCTGCCGCATGGCTACGAGGGCCAGGGGCCGGAGCACTCCTCGGCGCGTCTCGAACGCTATCTGCAGCTCTGCGCCGAAGACAATATGCAGGTCGCGAACTGCTCGACGCCGGCGAATTACTTCCACATCCTGCGCCGCCAGCTGCATCGCAACATGCGCAAGCCGCTCATCCTGATGACGCCGAAGTCGCTGCTGCGCAACAAGCGCTGCGTCTCTCGGCTTGGCGAAATGGGGATGGCGTCGAGCTTCCAGCGCATCCTTCTCGACGACGCCGAGATGGCGGTGAACGAAAAGGCGACGCTGAAGACGGATGAGAACATCCGCCGGGTCATCCTTTGTTCTGGCAAGGTCTATTACGATCTGCTCGAGGATCGCGAGAAGCGCGGGATCGACGACGTTTATCTGCTGCGGGTCGAGCAGCTTTATCCCTTCCCGTTGAAAAGCCTCGTCACCGCCATGTCGCGTTTCAAGAACGCGGAGGTCGTGTGGTGCCAGGAAGAACCCAAGAACATGGGCGCCTGGTTCTTCGTCGAGCCTTATCTCGAATGGGTGCTGGCCCAGGTCGGGAGCAAGGCGAAGCGGGCGCGCTATGTCGGGCGCCCCGCCTCGGCCTCTACGGCCGCCGGCGCCATGTCCAAGCATCTCGCGCAGTTGAAGGCCTTCTTGGATGACGCTTTTGCGTCCTAGTGCGAGCAGCGATGCTCCGGGATTATGCTGGAATCCCGATCACGCTGCGTGCCCCCTCCCCAACCCTCCCCCGCTTCGCGGGAGAGGGGGCAGATTGTGGCTTTCATTGGCAATGCCGATCGCGAGCGTCCCCTCTCCCGCTTTAGCGGGGGAGGGACAGGGAGGGGGCCACGGGAATGACACGTTAGAAAATTGCCCGCTCGGTTGAGCCTATGAGGATTGACCTATGACTGAAATTCGCGTTCCGGCGCTCGGCGAATCTGTCACCGAGGCGACGATCGGCCGCTGGTTCAAGAAAGCGGGCGACGTCGTGCGCGCCGACGAGACATTGGCGGAGCTCGAGACCGAAAAGGTGACGCTCGAGGTCAACGCCCCGGCGGCCGGCGTGCTGGCGGAAATCGTCGCCAAGGAAGGCGAGACGGTTCAACCCGGCGCATTGCTTGGCCAGATCGCGCCCGGCGACGCCGCGACGGCGGGTGCGCCTGAGCCCGCCGCAGAGCCGGCCCCCGCGCCCGCTCCAGCCAGGGCCCCTGCTCCGGCGCCCGCGGTCGCGACAACCATGCCGCCCTCTCCAGCCGCCGCCAAGATCGCCGCCGAGAAGGGAATCGACGTCTCGCAAGTCGCAGGCTCCGGCAAGCGCGGCCAGGCGCTGAAATCCGACGTGATCGACTTCGCGGCTCGCGCCCCTGCGGCGCCGGCGCCCGCGGTCGAAGCGCCGGCGCCCGCGCCGGCACCGCGCCCGCCAGCGCCGCAGGGGGACGCCGCGCGCGAGGAGCGCGTGAAAATGTCGCGCCTGCGCCAGACCATCGCCCGGCGCCTCAAGGAGGCGCAAAATGTCGCGGCGATGCTCACGACCTTCAACGAGGTCGACATGTCGGCGCTGATCGCCCAGCGTAACAAATACAAGGAGCTTTTCGAGAAAAAGCACGGCGTGAAGCTCGGCTTCATGTCCTATTTCGTGAAGGCCTGCTGCCAGGCGCTCGAAGAAATCCCGGCCGTGAACGCCGAGATCGACGGGACGGACATCGTCTACAAGCGCTTCTGCCATATCGGCGTGGCCGTCGGCACAGAGAAAGGCCTCGTCGTCCCGGTGGTGCGCGACGCCGACCGCATGACGCTCGCCGAGATCGAGAAGAGCATCGCCACGCTGGGCAAGAAGGCGCGCGCAGGAACGCTCGACATCGCCGATCTGCAGGGCGGCACCTTCACAATTTCCAACGGCGGCGTCTATGGCTCGTTGATGTCGACCCCGATATTGAACGCGCCGCAGTCGGGCATTCTCGGCATGCACAAGATCCAGGAGCGTCCCGTCGCCGTCGACGGCAAGATCGAGGTCCGCCCGATGATGTATCTGGCGCTCTCCTACGACCATCGCGTTGTCGACGGCAAGGAGGCCGTGACCTTCCTGGTGAGGGTCAAGGAGACGCTCGAAGATCCCGGCCGCTTGACGCTCGCCCTGTAATCAATTCGCAATTCTTGCGCGCGGGCTCCCGGCGCGGCGCCCGCGCGAAATCGAGGCGTCAGCCGCCTGAAGTTCAGGGTCTTCGCGCTAGTTGTATCTGTCCTCGAAGCAGGACACGGGCCTCGAGCTCGGATCAATGCGGCGATGACCACGGCAGACACGCGACGCCTTACGACTCTCAACCGCCAGGCGCGAATTTCTCGCCAGCCGGACGCGCCCGAGGCCCCTGCGAGCGCCGGCAAGGCCCGCCCTTTCTGGCGGCGGCTTCCCTTTCTCATCGCAATGTCGGCGCTGCTTCTCGCGCTGATCGCCGCCGGCTATCTCTACTGGGACTATGCGAGCCATTTCGAGGAAACGGACGACGCCTTCATCGACGCGCGCCAATTCGCGGTGGCGCCCAAGGTTGCCGGCTATGTGACAGAGGTCCGCGTCACCGACAATCAGCACGTCGCCGCCGGCGCCCTCATCGCGACGATCGATCCGCGGGATTATCGCATTGCGCTCCAGAGGACCCAGGCGCGCGAGGCGTCGGCGCGATCAGCGCTCGAAAATGTCGATGCTCAAATCGCCTCGCAGCGCGCTCAAGTGGGCGAATCGCGCGCGGAGGTCGCGCAGGCCGAGGCCGCGTTGCGTTTCGCCCAGCAGGAGGCCGCCCGCTCCCGCGAATTGCGCCAGCGCGGTTCTGGCACCCTGCAGCGGGAGCAGCAGACGGCCTCAACGCTCGATCAACAAAAATCGAGTTTAAATCGGGCGAAAAAGAGCGTGACCGCGGCCGAGGCGCAGCTCGGCTCGATGACAGCGCAGCGCGAAGTCGCGGAAGCAAATCTGCGCGAAGCGCAGGCCCAGACGCGGGAGGCCCAGCTCAATCTGGATTATACGAAAGTGACGGCCGCTCAGAGCGGCCGCATTGTTAGGTTGACAGCCGCTATCGGACAATACGCACAGGCTGGCGCGGCGCTCGCCATGTTCGTGCCCGACGATATCTGGGTCACGGCCAATTTCAAGGAGACTCAATTGGCGAGGATGCGCGTCGGCCAACCGGCGCGGCTCACAATCGACGCCTATCCCGACCGCCCCCTCGATGGGCGCGTCGCGAGCATCCAGCCCGGCGCCGGCGCGGCCTTCTCGCTTCTGCCGCCCGAAAACGCCACGGGCAATTATGTAAAGATCGTCCAGCGCGTGCCCGTGAAGATCACTTTCGAAAACCCGCCGAAGGATGTGGCTCTAGGCCCCGGCATGTCCGTCGTGCCTGTCGTGCGGGTCGATCCCCGGGCCCCGCTTTATGAGCGGCTACGGGCGCTTCTGTGAACGGGGGCCCTCCCGAAAATCCCTGGGCCATCGCCATCGTGGTCTCGGTCGCGACCTTCATGGAAGTGCTCGACACAACGATCGCGAATGTCGCGCTCCCCTACATTGCGGGGGGCATGGCGGTGAGCGCCGACGAAGCCACCTGGGTGGTCACCACCTATCTCATCTCCAACGCCGTCATTCTCACGGCGAGCAGCCACCTCGCGCGCTCCTTGGGTCGCAAAAGGTTCTTTCTGATCTGCCTGGGCCTCTTCACCGCGAGCTCGATCCTGTGCGGCTTTGCCTGGGACATCCGCTCGCTCCTGCTCTTCCGGATCATGCAGGGGCTCGGCGGCGGCGGCATGGTGCCGGTGTCTCAATCGATCCTCGCCGACTCCTTTCCACCGGCCAAACGCGGCCAAGGCTTTGCGCTCTTTGGCGTCGCGGTGGTTGTGGCGCCGGTGGTCGGACCGACCCTCGGCGGCTGGCTGTCTGACAACTTATCCTGGCACTGGTGCTTTTTGATCAACGGACCTATCGGGCTACTGTCCATGGCGATGGTCGGCGCCCTCATTCCCCGCGACTCCGGGGAAAGACCGCAAGAAGCCTTCGATCTGACCGGTTTTCTGCTCGTCTCGACTTTTCTCGGGGCGCTCGAAGTCACAATCGACCGGGGGCAAATCGAAGACTGGTTCGCGTCGCGCTTCATCCTGACCACGGCAGCAATCTGCGGCCTATCCTTCCTGCTGATGATCCCATGGGAATGGAAACACAGCAATCCGGTTGTCGACATCAGGCTCATTGCGACACGTCAGTTCGGCTCCTGCTTCGCCGTGATGATGGCGACCGGCGCCATCCTGATTGCAACGACGCAACTGCTGCCGCAGTTGCTGCAGCTGAATTTCGGCTATACGGCCATGCTCGCCGGTCTGGTTCTTTCGCCTGGCGGCCTCGTGACCATGGCCATGATGCTTGTCGTCGGCCGCCTCTCGACGTGGGTGCAACCCAAATATCTTATCGCGACAGGCGCAGCCATCGTTTCATTTGCAATGCTGAGCCTCACTTGGCTGTCGGGCGATCTCGATTTCTGGTTCTTCGCGCGCTCGCGCATCTATATCGGCGTCGGCCTGCCTTTGATCTTCATCCCCATCACGGCCGCGTCCTATGACGGCGCGCCACCCGACAAAACGGACCAAGCCTCGGCGCTCATCAACGTCGCGCGCAATGTCGGAGGCTCCATGGGAGTTTCGCTCGCGCAAAATGTGCTTGCCTGGCGGCAGCAGTTTCATACGAGCCGACTCGCCGAACATATCGTCGCCTCGGATGTCCAATATCAGCTCGCGCTGCGCCACCTTTCGGAGATTTTCGCCTCCCTGGGGGCGGGCCAGGCGGAGGCGCAGCGGCAGGCTTTCGATTGGATCGCGCGTCAGCTTTCGACGCAGAGCACGCTTCTTGCTTACATAGACGTTTTCTTCGTCCTCGCGTTGGTGTCAGCGGCGGTTGCGCCGCTCGCCTTCATCCTGCGGCGGCCGCGGCGAGGCGGCGTCCCCGCTTCCGCGCATTGAGGCTGCAAATGACCACGCCGACCTCTTTAAAATTAGTCCAAAGCGCCACACATCTAGCTGCAAGACGCGCTGCGCGGCAGGCGTCGACGGGCGGGTCTCCATGGACGCCGAGGAGGAGCCAATGCAAGAAAAAACAATTGTCGAGCGCAAGGCGCCCCTGCTGACGCCCGAACAGTTCGCCAATCTGGGCGACGGCATGATCGCCTATGTGAGAGCCATGCGGTCGGAAGACGTCAACCGTCTCTATCCGCAAGCGCCGCACATTCAGCCCGGCCTGACCATTTTCGCCCTGATCGGGGCCGACGGGGCGCCCATTGTGCTCGCGGACTCGGAAGAGGGCGCGATCGGCAACGCGCGCGAGAATGATCTGACCATGGTCAGCCTGCACTGAGAGTACGTCATTCCACCCGGCCCCGCCGCAGGGCCGGGGCGCTTAGGCCGTTTTCCTGGACAGATTTTTCCGCTCGTCGGCGTTTTCCGGCGGAAGGCAGAGAGCCGAGCCGGTTTCAGCCGCCTCCAAAAAGCTGCTCCAAGATGTTTCTTTCCTGCGCCGCCGGACGTCGTCCACGCGGGTTCGGCGGGGGGACCGCGCCGGCGTTGGGAATGTCCTCGGGCGGCAGCAAATCTTCGATCTCCCGAGGAGAGGCGCGGCCGCGCGGCGGAGGGGAGATCGTCGCGGTGTCCTCTGGAGGCCACGTCTCTTCCACGGCGGCGCGATCTTGTATCGGACGCGGCGGCGCCTGCTTCTGCGGCTTTGGCGGCGGCGCGGGCGCCGGCTGGTTTTCTCCGCCCGTAAAGATGCCGATCAGCTCGTCGAGGGGCTTGGCGACGATTTCCTCCGCCTCCGAGCGCCAGCTGCCCGACGGCAGGCCGGCGACGGGCGCGCCGCGAAGGGCGATCGTCATATAGCGGCTCCAGATTTCGACAGGGAGATTGCCGCCCGAGGCCTTCTTCGTCGGCGAGTTGTCGTCATTGCCGAGCCACACCCCGGTGACGAGCCGGCTCGTGTAACCGACGAACCAGGCGTCGCGAAAATCCTGGCTGGTGCCGGTCTTGCCCGCCGCCTGCCAACCCGGCAGCGACGCCTTGCGCGCCGTGCCCGTGAGCAGGGTCTCCTGCATCATCGTGTTCATCATCGCCACATATTGCGGCTCGATCACGCGGCCGAAGGCGGAGCCCTTGCGCTGGTAAAGCGTCTTGCCGCTCGCTGTCTTGACCCGCGTGATGATGTGCGGCTGCACGCCGATTCCGCCATTAGCCAAGGGCGCATAGGCGGCGACGAGCTCCAGCGGCGTCACTTCCGAGGTGCCGAGCGCGATGGAGGCGTTGGGCTGTAGATCGGATTGAATGCCCAGCCGATGCGCCGTCTTCACGACCGCTTTGGGACCGACCTCCACCCCGACGCGCACCGCGACCGTGTTGAGCGAGAGCGCCAGCGCCTTGGTGAGGGTCACCGGGCCGAAATATTCATGGCTGTAATTTTCCGGCGTCCAGCCCTTGATGTTGAGCGGGGCGTCCTCGCGCACGGAGTCGGGCGTCATGCCGTGCTCGAGCCCCGCCAGATAGACAAAAGGCTTGAAAGCCGAGCCCGGCTGGCGCCTGGCGGAAACCGCGCGATTGAACTGGCTCTCCGAATAGTCGCGCCCCCCGACGAGCGCGCGGATCGCGCCATTGGGGTCGATCGAGACGATGGCGCCCTGCGAAACGCCATATTTCGCGCCCTTCTTGTCGAGCTCCTCCTTCAGCGCGCCTTCGGCGACGGCTTGCAAGCGCGGGTTGATGGTCGTGGTGACGACGATGTCTTGGTCGATGGCGCCGATCGTGTCGTCGAGCATGTCCATGACATAGTCGGCGGCGTAATTGGCCGAGCCCGCGCCCTGCTCCTTGGCCGCATGGGCCGGATGAGCGAGCGCCGCCTTGGCCATGGCCTCGCTGATATGCCCCTCCTGCGCCATGGCCGTGATGACCTGCGCGGCGCGCTCGCTCGCCCCTTCGGGATTGCGATCGGGCGCGAGCTTGCTCGGCGCCTTCATCAGCCCCGCAAGAACGGCGGATTCCGCGAGCGTCGCCGTCTTGGCGCTATGGCCGAAATAGCGCTCAGAGGCCGCCTCCACCCCATAGGCGCCCGAGCCGAAATAAACGCGGTTGAGGTAGAGCTCGAGGATCTGATCTTTAGAGTATTTATGCTCCAGCCACAGCGCCAGGATCGCTTCCTGGATCTTGCGCGAAATGGTGCGCTCCTGCGTGAGAAACAGATTTTTTGCGAGCTGCTGCGTCAGCGTAGAGCCGCCCTGCATGCCGCCATGGCCCGTCACATTGCGCAGAAGCGCGCGCGCGATGCCCTGAGGATCGACGCCCCAATGAAAATAGAACCGGCGATCCTCGATGGCGATGAAGGCCTTTGGAAGATAGGGCGGCAGGTCCGAAATGCGGATCGCCGCCCCGCCCGTATCCCCGCGATTGGCGAGCAGCTCGCCGTCCGCGCCCATGATGGCGATGTTCGGCGGACGCTTGGGAACGGCGAGCTGGTCGATCGGCGGCAGCTGCGAGCCGTAGTAGACCGCGAGCGCTCCGGCGCCGACGACGCCCCAGATAGAAAGGGTGAAGCCCCAGTAAAAGAGAGCGCCGATCATAGACCCGGTTCGCCTTTTCGGTTCAACGGGCTCGGGCGGCTCCTCTGGCGCGGCGGCGCGGGAACGCGGCGAGGGACGCTTCTCCGCGCGCAGCGCGCCATCGTCGATCTCATCGTCGATTTCGTCGCCGAACCTTGGTTCCTGACGTTTGCCACGCGCCATGATCTTCGCCCCGAGGCTCTCCGCCGCAGCCCCTCGCTTGCTGAATTCAACTTAAGAAAGGCGCTTTAAGGGCCAGTTAAGAAATTCGGAGCCAAGCCCCAGCCAGACGCAACCGCGAGCGGACTCGAACGGCGGGCGTCCAGGGCCGGAGGCAAATCATACATAGCGCGGCCTCTCGCCGCCGGGCCCGGCGGCCGATTTCTCCACAAGCCCCCGGCGCGCGGCCACTTGCGCTTCTTTCTCCGGCTTGCCAAAGTCACCGCCCTGGCGCCCGGCGCCCAATAAGACGAGACGGTTCCCAAGGCGATGAAGGTCACGATCGAGAGAGCGGCGCTCTTGCGGGCGCTCGGCCATGTTCACCGAGTGGTGGAACGGCGCACCACGATCCCCATTCTCGCCAACGTCCTGATCGACGCCCGCGACGGCGCGCTGACGCTGAAGGCGACTGACCTCGATCTTGAGATCACCGAAAAGGCGCCCGCCGAAGTCATACAGGCGGGCGGCACCACGCTTCCCGCTCACACGCTTTACGACATCGTCCGCAAGCTTCCTGAAGGCGCGCAGGTCTCGCTCGATGGCTCAGGCGAGGCCGGGCAGCTCACGCTGCGCTCCGGCCGCTCGCGCTTCAATCTGTCGACACTGCCAGAGAGCGACTTTCCGGATGTGACGTCCGGCGACTTCAGCCATAGCCTCTCTCTGGCGCCGGCCGACCTCAAGCGGCTGATCGAAAAGACGCAATTCGCCATCTCCAACGAAGAGACCCGCTACTATCTCAACGGCATCTACATCCATGCGATGGAGGTCGAGGGGCAGCTGATGCTGCGCGCGGTCGCGACCGACGGCCATCGCTTGGCCCGGCTCGAACTGCCGGCGCCCGAGGGCTGCGCGGGCATGCCGGGCGTTATCCTTCCCAAAAAGGCGGTGCAGGAGGTGCAGCGCCTCATCGAAGACGCGCAGGGCGACATCCTCATCGAGGTTTCGATCAACAAGATGCGCTTCACCTTTGGCGACGCCCTGCTGACGACGAAGCTCATCGACGGGACCTTCCCGGACTACGCCCGCGTGATTCCCGCCAATAACGACAAGCGTCTGACCGTCGAGCGTTCCGTATTCAAGGATGCGGTCGACCGCGTCTCCACCATCTCTTCAGAGCGCGGCCGCGCGGTAAAGATGTCGCTGACCGAAGGAAAGCTCGTTCTCTCCGTCACCAATCCCGACCAGGGATCGGCTGTGGAGGAGATCGAGGCCGATTATGACGGCGCGCCGCTCGATGTGGGCTTCAACGCGCGATACCTGCTCGACATCACCCAGCAGCTCGACAGCGACACGGCGCTCTTCAAGCTCGCCGATCCCGGTTCGCCGACGTTGATACAGGACCGCGACGGGGCGAGCGCGCTGTATGTGCTGATGCCGATGCGAGTCTAGCGCGCTTCCCGCTCACATGAGCCATGCAAGCGACAAGGAAATTGCGCTAAAATAAAAGTCGCACTCATTGCGGAATGCGCTCTAACGGCCCCGGGGCCGAGGAAAATTCCTGCCGATCGGCCGAAGCCAGGGCGCCGCGCTGACAGGAGCGAGAGGAGGGCTGAGATCGCCTTCAGCTTGACGGCGAGCGCGGAAGGAATTCGTTTGGCGCCAAAGGCTTCCGATAAGCTATTCTAAAAAGATGCGCGGCGGCTACACGCGATGCCAAACTCCCTTTTGCCGCGCTTGCGATTGAAATTCTGGCGCCCCATTGTTGGGAAATTCGTGCAGTAAAGGCCGTCCATGCTGGATTTCTACGCCCATCTCTGGCCCTGGCTCGCCGCCTGTCTAGCTGCCGGCGCCGCGACGGACGCGCTGGTCCCATCCAGAGCCGGCAAGCGGCCCGCGCGCTGGTTGATCTGGGCGGGTCTCGCTTTCTTCGCCGGCGCCGCGGCGATTTCACTCGGCGCGGTCGAGGAAGCCGTATCTATACATATCGAAAGCGCGCTCGCCTGTTTCGCCGCCTTCATCGCTGGAGCCGGCGGCGCCGCGCTCATATTCCGGCGCACGCTCGCGGGGAACGAGGCCTGGGCGATCGGGCTCGTCCCGGCCATGCTTCTTTGGTGGGGCGCGGCGCATGTCGCGCAACCCGCCTATCAGGCGGATTTGCAAAAGCGCGTCGCCGCCCTCGCCCAGGCGGCGGGAGCCGATCCCGCGGGCCTATCGCTAGCGGGACGCGACGTTACGGCCATCCCTGCGATCTCCGCAAACAAAGACTTGATGGGGCAAATCGCCATTGCGCCGGGCGTTCGACGCGTCGTCGCGCTGGAGGGGCCGCCGCCGGCCGAGAGTGAAAGGAAGGAGGACCTGACCGCGACGATCCCCGGCCCCGCGACAGCGGCTTCAACCGACGCCGCGCCGCCCCCATCGGGCGAGCTCGACGCCGCTCAATGCCAACGCGCGCTCGACGCCGTCGTCGCCTCCGAGCCCGTCGCCTTCAGCGAGGCGCGCGCCACGATCAACCGCCGGGCCGCGCTCGCGCTCGACAAAGCGGTCGAAGTGATCCGCCGCTGTCCCGACGCTACAATCGAGGTGCGCGGCCATGGCGATGCGGGCGCATGGGCGGATACGCTCTCGCGTCGCCGCGCCCTTGCCGCGGAACATTATTTGCGCCGGGAAGGCGTCGCCGGCCGCAAAATCGTCGCGGTCGGAGAGAAGGCGGCGCAGGAACATCGAAGCGGGATCGATTTCATCGTGCGCTGAGAGGTTCCTTCTTGCGCGGCGATGCAGGGGCGCCGGGCGACTGGGGGGCGCGCCGCTCCTTGGCCCCTGACGCGCTCCTTTGTCGGAGGGCGCAGCTTTTGTTTTCCGCATCCGAACGTCCGCAAGCTTGCTGGAGAGAAAGACCGACTTGATGGCCAAAGACTCCACCGAGGAAGCCGCAACGGTCGCCGCGCTGAAAGAGGAGGTGCTGCGCCGCCTCACCATCACGGTCTGCAAGGACAGCTCGACAGCAAGCCTCCGGGACTGGTTCATTGCGACCGCGCTCGCGACGCGCGACCGCCTCGCGGCGTCCTGGCTCGCCTCCACCAAGCGCAATTACCGCGAGGATCGCCGGCGCGTTTACTATCTCTCCCTCGAATTCCTCATCGGACGGCTTCTCATCGACACGCTGACCAATCTGGGCCTCACCGGCGCCATGCGCGCGGCGCTCGCCGAGCTCGGCGTCGATCTCGACAGGCTGCGCGAGGTGGAGCCGGACGCGGCGCTCGGCAACGGCGGCCTGGGGCGTCTCGCCGCCTGCTTCATGGACAGTATGGCGACGCTGGAAATCGCCGCCTGCGGCTATGGCATCCGCTATGATCATGGCCTGTTTCGTCAGACCATCAAGGATGGCTGGCAGCACGAATATCCCGAAGACTGGCTGTCTTTCGGCAACCCTTGGGAGTTTCCCCGCCCCGAGATCACCTATGACATCGGCTTCGGCGGCCATGTCGAACATACGAGGCTCGCGGACGGCGCGCTCGCGCATGTGTGGCGCCCGGGCGAGAAGATCGTCGCCGTCGCATATGACACGCCGGTGGCCGGCTGGCGCGGCAAGCATGTGAACACGCTGCGCCTGTGGTCGGCGCGCGCGCTCGATCCGCTGCGTCTCGACGCTTTCAACCAGGGCGACCATGTGGGCGCGCTCACCGAGCAAGTGCGCGCCGAGGCGATTTCCAAAGTTCTTTACCCGAGCGACTCGACGCCAGCGGGCCAGGAGCTCCGCCTGCGGCAGGAATATTTCTTCGTCTCGGCGTCGCTACAGGATCTGATCCGCCGCCACATGAAGCAGACCGGCGACATTGCGAAGCTCGCCGAAAAAACCGCGATCCAGCTCAACGATACGCATCCGGCGATCGGCGTCGCCGAATTGATGCGACTTCTTGTCGATGTTCACGGCGTCGAATGGCGGCAGGCGTGGGAGATCACGCAGGCGACTTTCTCCTACACCAATCACACGCTCTTGCCCGAGGCGCTCGAGACCTGGCCGGTGTGGCTGATGGAGAAGCTGCTGCCACGCCACATGCAGATCATCTATCTCATCAACGCCATCCATCTCGACAGCTTGCGTGAGCGGGGCGTGACGGATTCGGGCGTCCTTGCTTCCGTCTCGCTGATCGACGAACACAACGGCCGGCACGTGCGCATGGGCCATCTCGCTTTTCTCGGCTCGCGCAAGGTGAATGGCGTTTCCGCCCTTCACAGCGAATTGGTCAAGAAGACGGTTTTCAAGGATTTCCACGGGCTTTATCCCGATCGCATCGTCAACAAGACGAACGGGGTCACCTTCCGTCGCTGGCTGCTCGAGGCCAATCCGGCGCTGTCGCGGCTTCTTGCGGAGACGATCGGACCGGGCGTCTTCGACGATGCGACCAGGCTCGCCGGGCTCGAAGCTTTCGCCGACGACCCGAGCTTCCAGGAGCGCTTCGCCGCCGCCAAGCGTGAGAACAAGGAGCGCCTCGCCGCCAAAATTTTCGACAGCGTCGGCGTCAGGGTCGATCCCGAGGCGCTGTTCGATGCGCAAATCAAGCGCATCCACGAATATAAGCGCCAGCTTCTCAATGTGCTGGAGGCGGTCGCGGTCTATCTCGACATCAAATCGCAGCCGTCGCGCGACTTCGTGCCGCGCGTGAAAATTCTCGCTGGCAAGGCGGCGGCGAGCTACCATCAGGCAAAGCTCATCATCAAGCTCGCCAATGATGTTGCGCGCGTTGTGAACGCCGATCCTGCGATGCGCGGCCGGCTCCAGATGGTCTTCCTGCCCAATTACAACGTCAGCCTTGCCGAGACGATCATTCCGGCGGCCGACTTGTCGGAACAGATCTCGACCGCAGGCATGGAGGCCTCTGGCACCGGCAATATGAAATTCGCGCTCAACGGCGCCCTCACAATCGGCACGCTCGACGGCGCCAATGTCGAGATCAGAGAGCGCGTCGGCGAAGACAATATCTTCATCTTCGGCCTGACCGCTGAGGAAGTGCAGGAGAGCCGCGCCCGAGGCATCGACGCACGCGAGACGATCGCCGCGAGCCCGCGCCTTTCAACGGCGCTGAACGCCATCGCCTCGGGCGTGTTCTCGCCGGACGATCCGCACCGCTATGCGCAACTCGTCGATACGCTCATCTATTACGACCATTTTCTGGTCACGAGGGATTTCGACCACTACTGCGAGTCGCAGCGCAGGGTCGACGCGCGATGGCGCGACCAGAAAGCCTGGCGGCGCGCCGCCAGTCTCAATACCGCGCGCGTGGCGTGGTTCTCCTCTGACCGCGCCATCCGCGAATATGCGGCGGATATTTGGAAGGTGGACGTCCGCGTGTGATGCAGGCGCGCTCGAAAGCGAGCGCGCCTTCCTAAATCAACCGACCGAACGGCGCGGGGTGCGAAGGTTGAGCTTCGGCGCCCTGCGCGGCTCAAGCTTCGTCACTGGCGCCGGCGCCTCGTCCTCCTCAATGAGGGTATCTTCTTCGGCCTCGGCAGGCTCCGCCACCCTGCCCCGCCCGCTCGCCGTTTCCACCACATGGGCCGACCCGTTCAACACGCCGCCGCGCGTCACCTCCAGGGCGCCGCAGTCCCATTTGCCCTCGACGCGGCCTGTCGCGCCAACGGCGAGCAAATGCCTGGTTGTAAGATCGGCGTTGACGTGACCGGAGATATCGGCCGTCTCCGCCTCGACCGTGCCTTTGACCATTCCCGTCTCGCCGACGAGCAGATGGCCGCAAGCGATTTCGCCGTCGAACGATCCGTCGATCACCACGGCGCCGCTTGCCTTGATTGCGCCGGTCAGCTCGGCGCCTTGTCCGATATAGACGGAGTCATCCTCGTCGGGCCTGAACGTCGCCATCTCGATCCCCTCCTCTCCCGCGCCCGCGGCGCGGTCCAACGATTCGCCGCGAAGAGAGCTTAGACTCATTCGCCGCCGCACGAGGCATTTTCGTATTTTGTCCATCACGCGTGTGGATAACGACGGCTGCGCGCCACATGCGCGCGGCCGAGAGAGGTTTTTTGTCCGCCGTCACCGCTGATGAACGTAGCTGCCGGGCGCGGGCTCCAGCGGCACGAAGCCTTTTTCCGGCGCGCCAATTTGCGGCGGGAAAACCCGCTCTCTGGCGCTCATCTGCTCCAGCCATGACGCCCAGGCGGGCCACCACGAGCCTTCGAAAACCTTGGCGCGTTCGCGCCAGCGGTCGGCGCTGACATAGCGGTCGTTAGGGGCGCGAACGGCGAGATGGTAGCGGCGCCCCGGATGACCGGGCTCCGAGACGATCCCGGCGTTGTGCCCGCCATTGGTCAGGACGAAAGTCAGGTCGTTGCCGGTGAAAAGATGAACCTTGTAGACCGAACGCCACGGCGAAATGTGATCGGATTCTGTGCCGACGACGAACATCGGGACGGAAATGTCCTTTAGCGCGATGACATTGTCATTGACCGCGTAGCGCCCGGCCGTCAGCCGGTTTTCGAGAAAGAGGCCGCGCAGATACTGCGAATGCATGAGATAGGGCATGCGCGTCTGATCCGCGCTCCAGGCCATGAGATCGTTGGCCTGCTCTCTTTCGCCCAGGAAATATTCCTGTATCGCCCGCGCCCAGAACAGCTCGTTGGAACGCAGCGCCATGAAGACGCCGGACATCTGATTGGTGTCAAGGTAGCCTTGGTCCCACATCATGTCTTCGAGAAACGCGACCTGAGCGGCGTCCACGAAGAGCATGAGGTCGCCGGGCTCGCTGAAATCCGTCTGCGAAGCCAGGAGCGTCACCGAGGCGAGCCGCGCGTCGCCATCGCGCGCCATGGTCGCGGCCGCGATGGACAGCAGCGTTCCCCCAAGGCAATAGCCCGCCGCGTGGATCTTGCGCTGTGGCAGAATGGCGTTGACGACGTCGATCGCCTCCATGACGCCGGCGACGCGATAATCATCGAACTCGACGTCGCGGTCTTCGGCTGTCGGATTGCGCCAGGAGATCATGAAGACGGTGAAGCCGCGCTCTACGAGGTAACGCACCAAGGAATGATGCGCGGCGAGATCCAGCACGTAATATTTCATGATCCAGGCGGGAACGATCAGAATCGGTTCAGCCACAACATTGTCGGTCGCGGGCTCGTACTGGATCAGCTCGATGAGATGATTGCGGTAGATCACCTCGCCCGGCGTCGACGCGACGTCCTTGCCAACTTCATAACCGTTGCCGTTATTTCCAGACAGCGTGGCGGCGTCGAGGAAGTCTTCGATGAAGTGCTCGAATCCACGAAAGAGATTCGCGCCGCTTTCGCGCTGCGTGCGCTCGGCGACCACAGGATTGAGCCAAGGGAAATTGGAAGGCGAAAAAACATCGAGATACTTCGCGGCGAGAAAGGAGACGCGCGCCGCGTTGTGGGGCCGCATGCCCCGGACCTCGCGCGTCGCCTTGCGCCACCATTGCTGTTGCGCCAAGAAAACCTGCTCGAAGAAGAGATAGGGGAACGTCCCCCAGGCCGGATCGTTGAATCGTCTGTCCGACGGCTCTGGCGCGAAGGGCCGCTCCGCCTTGTCGCTGATGAGATTGTGCATGCCGAAATGCGCGAGCCGCGCGGCGGAGCCGAAAGCCTCCATCGTCAGTTCGAGCTGGCGTCCCGGCGCCTGCGCGAGATGGGCGGCCCAATCTATCCAAGCGGACATTTGCGCATGCGGCGAAATGCCCTGCGTAAAACGCGCGGCGGTCGCCTGCGCGACCCGGTCGACAGTCTCGAAGGACTGAGGCCGCAGCAGCGACGTGAGGAGCGGCGCGGCGCGGCGCTCCAATGCGCGAGGGTCGACGCTATGCTTCTTCACAGGTTGATTCATGGCTGACCTTTTTCGAGTGAGCCCTAACCTGACGCAACATTGTAGCAGATGCGTGAAGACGCGCTCAGGGGCCCTCCTCGAGAAGCCGCGTGATGGACCCGTTCTCATGCCGCCGCCTGATCGCTTCGGCGAACAAGCCCGCGATCGGGATAATGGTCAGCCGATCCTCAAGGGAACAGGCTGTCGCGTCGCCCTCCCGCAAGGGGACGGCGTCCGTGATGACGACGCGGTCGACCGGCGCCGCCCCCAACGTTTCGGCCGCCTTCCTCACGAAGACGCCATGCGTCGCCGCGACAAAAACCCGCGCCGCGCCATGCGCGCGACATGCGGCCGCGGTTCGCGCCGCCGTGCCGCCGCCCGCGATGAGATCATCGAGGATGATGGCGTCGCAACCCGCGACATCGCCCGCAAAGATGTCTCCGCTCACGCGCCCCTCGCTGCGCGTTTTGTCCATAAAGGCTTTGGCGACCGGACGGCGCAGCATGCGCTCCAAACGCTGGCGAAACAGCTCGGCGCGTTTTTCGCCGCCGAGATCCGGCGAGACGACGGCCGCGGGCGCATCGCCGATCACCGGCAGGAAATGCCGCGCGAAGAGCGCATGCGCGTCGAGCGGAATGGTCTCGCAGCGAAAAGCGTTCTCGAAAGCGGCGATGTTGTGGACATCGATCGTCATGACCGTGTCCGTCCGCATGGCTTCGAAAAGCTGGGCGACATAGCGCGTCGTGATCGGATCGCGAGGCTTGGTGCGGCGGTCCTTGCGCGAGAAGCAAAGATAGGGGACCACCGCCGTCACCCGAGCCGCGCCAGAGTCCTTCAACGCGCCGATGAAGAATAGCAGTTTTAGCAGCTTATCGGCGCTGCTCGCGCCCGCCTCGCCATGGAGGCTGAAGAGCGCGTAGACGTCATGGCCGCGAACGCTTGCAAGCGGCCGAAGCTTATATTCGCTGTCCTCGAAAGAGCGGTCTTCCATCGGCGCCACGGCGACCCCGAGGGTTTTCGCCACCGCCTCGCCGAAAGGGCGGCTGGATCCGAGCGCGAAAAGAGAAAGATCGTTCATGGCGCCGCCTCATTCCTTGGTCAGCCAGCTTGCAATGCGCGGCCACTCGTTTTCGATCGTTTTGCGACCCATGAAAAGCGCGAGATGGCCGCAAGGCGCGAGCGCCGTCTCCGCGACGCCGGCGACCAGGGCCGCCACAGCCAGCGCCTGTCCTGGCGGCGCGATCACGTCATGTTCGCCGGCGAGCACGAACAGAGGCTTGTCGAGCGCGCAAATATCGACCGTTTTGCCCAAAGCCGGAAAGGCGCCTCTCGCGAGCAGATTTTCGCGGAACAAACGGTCGAAGACCTCCCGATAATAGGGCCCCGGGAGATCGACCACGCGCCGGTCCCATCGCTGGAAGGCCGCCACGGCCGCTTGCGCGGGCGGCGAGGTGAAAGGCGGCTCGAGCTGCAGCGAGTCGACAAGCCGTCGCACCTCGCTGTCTTCCCTTGGCCAAAGCGGCGCCATGCGCCTTCCGCTCACAATGCCGCCGCCGTCCTCGATAAGGCGATCAATCACGTGGTCCGGCGTTTGCTCGACCGGCTCGGAGAGAGCCGAACAAGCCGCTTCGAGATCAATGGGCGCGCCGACCGCGGCGATGCGCCGGATTTTCTTTGGAAAGCGCGCCGCGTAGACGAGGGAGAACCACCCCCCCTGACACGGGCCGACCAGATCGACCGGGGCGCCGATATCGTCCACCGCGACGTTGAGCGCGGCAAGCTGGGCGTCTATCCCAAAATGCCGCGTCGCAGGAGTCGCCGATTTCCATTCGGCGAGAAAGAGCCGCTTGCAGCCGTGTTGCAGCAAAGCCTGAACGATGCTGTGGCCAGGCGCAAGATCGGCGATCTGCGCGTCGTGCAATGCGTAGGGCGCGACGATGAGAACGGGGACGTCCGCGTCGCCGATCGAAAAATCCCATAAACGCAGCCCGTCACTTTCGAGCGCCAGTCGATTTGGCGTGCACCAATTCGGCCCGAGGCGCTCAGGCGACGGAAGCGCAGCCATTTCCAGCGCACGCCGCCACATCTCCACGGTCAAAAGCGGCCAAGCGAACATATTTCGCGTCCAAATGTCCCAGGCCATGACCTTTTCCATCATTCTCGACGGCGGGCTATCATATGTCATCGAGAGGCAGGAATGCGAATGGTCGAAAAGCTCGAACCCGGCCTTTGCGACGACGCGGCGCCCACGCGCGAGAAGCTGCGCTTTTTGAGCGCGCCGTCCTCCTATGCCCACAGACCTGCCGCGGTCGAAGTCATCGAGACGCATATGTCCTACGTCTTCCTTGCGGGCGAACGCGCCTACAAGATGAAGAAGCCCGTGCGCTACCCTTTTCTGGACTTCTCGACCATCGAAGCGCGCGAGCGCGACTGCTGGGAGGAATTGCGCCTCAACCGGCGTCTGTCGAAGGACGTCTATCTCGGGGTGAAGCCCCTCACGGCGGCGCGCGGCGGCCTTTCGCTTGCCGGCGAAGGCGAGATCGTCGACTGGCTCGTAGAGATGAGGCGCCTGCCCAGCGCGCTTATGCTCGATCAGCTGCTCGCCGCAGATGGCCCCGACAACGCGCAGATCGAGGCCATTTGTGAAACGCTTGCGCAATTCTACCGGCGCGCCGAGCGCTCGTTCATCGGGCCCGCGCAATATGTCGAGCGTTTTATCGCGGAACAGCAAGTCAATCGCGCCATGTTGACGCATCCCGGGATCGACCATGCGTCACAAATTCTCGACCGTCTCGACGCGGCGCTGTCTGTGCAGCGGCGACGCCTCGAAGCGCGCGTGATCGCGGGATGCGTCGTCGACGGCCATGGCGATCTGCGCCCTGAGCATATCTGCCTCACGGATCCTGTCGCCATATTCGATTGTCTGGAATTCAACGCCGATCTGCGTCAGGTCGATCCTTTCGACGAAGCGGCGTTTCTCGGCGTCGAATGCGCGCAACTCGGCGCGCGGCGCCTGTTTCGCCGCTTCGTCGAAGGGCTCGCCCTGCGACTCGGCGACGAGACTCCGCCGTGGGAATTGGTCTGGCTCTACGCGGCGTGGCGCGCCGCGTTGCGCGCGCGTCTTTCGATCGCGCATCTGCTCGAAGCCGCGCCGCGCCAACCGCATAAATGGGCGCCGCTGGCCAACCGCTATCTCGATCTCGCCGCCGCCGCGCTGGACGGCGCATTATAGGAAGGGAGAACGACTTGCCGTTCCAAGATCGTCAGGATGCCGGCCGCCGCCTCGCCGACGCCCTTCAATCTTTGAAAAGCGAGGATGCGGTAATCTTCGCCCTGCCGCGCGGGGGCGTCCCTGTCGCCGCGCAAATCGCCGAAGCCCTCGACGCGCCGCTCGATCTCGTGCTGGTGCGTAAGATCGGCGCGCCCTTTCAGCCCGAGCTCGCAATGGGCGCCGTCGCGAACGGCGGCGACATGGTCGTTGTCCGCAACGAGGACGTGATCGCCCTCGCGGGGGTGACAGAAACGCAGTTTCACCGGACGCTGGCGCATGAAATCGAAGAGATCGAAAGGCGTCGGCGTCTTTATTTCGGCGACCGGCCGCGCACCGAGGCGAAGGGGCGCGTGGCGATCGTCGTGGACGACGGCGTCGCCACCGGCGCCACCACGCGCGCTGCGCTGCGGGCCATCCGCGCGCGCGCGCCGAAAAGACTCATCCTCGCCGTGCCGGTGGCGCCGACCGAGACCCTCGACGAGCTTCGCGGCGAGGCCGACGACATCATCTGTCTCGAGTCCCACGACTACTTCTTGGGGGTCGGTTGTTACTACGCCGATTTCCGCCAAACCGAGGACCCTGAGGTCATCGAGCTTCTCGATCGGTACGGGCCCCAGCCGGAGCGCGGCTAAATGCCTCTCAGGCAAGCTGAAGAGGCCCGTTTAGATTTTTGTCGTAATATCGACGCGCAATCGGTCTGACATAGCGCCCGGAAAACGTCCAACGTCAATGGAAGGAAAACATGCAGGGTTCCAACGCCAGCAGGCAAGAAGGTCGCCAGGAGGGTCGTTATGTCCGCTTCTTTTCGCAAATCGGCATCGGCGACGTGCCGCTCGTTGGCGGCAAGAACGCTTCGCTTGGCGAGATGTATCGCGAGCTGACCGCGAAGGGCCTTTCCATCCCCAATGGTTTTGCGGTGACGGCGGAAGCCTATCGTCACGCGCTCGACGCCGCCGGCGCATGGCCGGCCTTGAAGGAATCGCTGCAAGGCTTGAACCCGGATAACGTCGACGACCTCGCCCGCCGCGCCGCTCGCGCGCGCGAGATCGTTTATGGCGCGGGCCTGCCCGCGGATGTGGAGGCGGACATACGCGCCGCCCTCGCCCGCCTCACGCAAGAATACAGTCCCGAGCTAACGGTCGCGGTCCGCTCCTCCGCCACTGCGGAGGATTTGCCGAGCGCAAGTTTTGCCGGCCAGCATGACACCTACCTCAACATCCGCGGCGAGGCGGCGACGCTCGACGCGGTGCGCCATTGCTTCGCGAGCCTCTTCACCGATCGCGCCATCCGTTACCGGATCGACAATGGCTTCGATCATTTCAAGGTCTTCAATTCCGTCGCCGTCATGAAGATGGTGCGCTCCGATCTTGCGGCTTCCGGCGTGATTTTCACCATCGATACGGAAACCGGCTTCGAGGATGTGGTCTTCATCACCGGCGCCTATGGTCTCGGCGAGAACGTCGTGCAGGGCGCGGTGGATCCGGACGAATTCTATGTCTTCAAGCCGACCTATGCGGCCGGCAAGCGCGCGGTTTTGAAACGCGCTCTGGGGCCGAAGAAGATTAAAATGATCTTCTCCAGCGGCCGCGCGACGACCCGCAACATTCCGACCGACCGCAAGGAGCGGGAGAAATACTGCATCACCGACGACGACGTTTTGACCCTCGCGGGGCAGGCAATCGCAATCGAGGAACATTACAGCGCCAAGGCCGGCCAACATCGCCCGATGGACATCGAATGGGCGAAGGACGGCGTCGACGGCAAGCTTTACATCGTGCAGGCGCGGCCGGAGACGGTGGCGTCGCGGCGCGATCGCAACATGGTCGAGGAATATAAGGTCAAGAGACACGGCCCCGTGAAGGTCGAGGGCCGCGCGGTCGGAGCCAAGATCGCCTTCGGCAGGGCGCGCGTCATCGAACATACGACCGAGCTTTCGAGCTTCGTTCCCGGCGAGATTCTGGTCGCCGACACGACCTCGCCCGACTGGGGCACGGTGATGAAAGCGGCGGCGGCCATCGTGACCAATCGCGGCGGACGGACCTGCCATGCCGCGATCGTGGCGCGCGAGCTTGGCATTCCGGCGATCGTCGGCACGGATCAGGCGACCCATGTCATCCGCACGGGCGACGTCATCGCGGTGAGTTGCGCCGAAGGGGATGTCGGCAAGGTCTATGAGGGCGAGATCGACTTCGACATCGTGAAAACCGACCTCGCCAATCTGCCAAAAACCGCGACGCATCTCATGATGAATGTCGGCAATCCGGACATCGCCTTCGGCGTTTCGGCGCTGCCAAATGACGGCGTCGGGCTCGCGCGCATGGAATTCATCGTCGCCGAATCGATCAAGGCGCATCCCATGGCGCTCGTTCATCCCGACCGCCTCGACGCAAAGGAGCGCCAGGAGATCGAGCGGCTTACCGCGCAATACAAAAGCCCGAGCGCCTTTTTCGTCGAGCGTCTGTCGGAGGGCGTGGGGACAATCGCGGCGGCTTTTTATCCGAAGCCCGTGATCGTGCGCATGTCCGATTTCAAGAGCAATGAATATGCCTCGCTCCTGGGCGGGCGCGTCTTCGAGGTCAACGAAGAGAATCCCATGATCGGATTCCGCGGCGCCTCGCGTTACGCCCATCCCAATTATCGCGAGGGCTTCGCGCTCGAATGCGCGGCGATGAAGCGCGTGCGTGAGGATCTCGGCCTTACGAACGTCAAATTGATGATCCCCTTCTGCCGCCGCGTTGACGAGGCCAAAAAGGTGCTTGCGCTCATGAGCGAATTGGGCCTCGAACGCGGCAAGGATGGGCTCGAGATCTATGTGATGTGTGAGATTCCGAACAACGTCATGTTGATCGACGAGTTCGCGAAATACTTCGACGGGTTCTCGATTGGCTCGAACGATCTCACCCAGCTCACGCTCGGCGTGGATCGCGACTCCGAAGTCGTGGCTTTCGATTTCGACGAACGCGACGAGGGCGTGAAGACGATGATTCGCCTAGCGGTCGAGGGCGCGCAGCGCAATGGGCGGCACAGCGGCATCTGCGGCCAGGCGCCTTCCGATTATCCGGAGATGGCGGAGTTTCTCGTGCGCCTCGGCATCGATTCGATCAGCCTGAATCCCGACACGATCCTGGGCGCGACCATGCGAATCGTCGAGCTCGAAAAAACCTTGGGTCGCGACCGGAAATGACAGAGACGCGCCTAGAGCGCATTCCGCAAAAGTTGACAGACTTTTGCGATAAGAATGCGCTCCAGATTTTTGATTTAACGCGATTTCTTATCGCTCGCATGATTCCATGCGAGCGGAAAGCGCGCTAAGGGCTTGAAAGAGAGACGGACAGCGTCAGCTTTCCTTGCGGATGCGACGCTGCTGGCGCCGATGGGAGCGGAGCGAACGGCGGTCGCCGCTCGGGAGCCTCATCGGCGCGGAAACAAAAAAACGGCCCGGCGGTACATCCGCGCTCGGACCGTTTTTCTCCAACGGACCAAGCCGTCGGCTCGATGAAGAGTTAAGGCTCTATCGGGCGATTGCAAGGCGAGCCATTGGCGGATTGGCGGCTCGCCCCTTTTTTTATCAGCGGCATAGCAACCTTGTGGCGTACATCACGCGTAGAAGGAGCTTGTCCTTTGGCTAGCCGCTTGCAGAAGGAGGCTCTGATCGATCCCGGTCGCGCCGTCCGTTCCCGCCATGGCGGCTCCCATCAAGATGGCGTTGGGCGCGCTGGCGACCGAGTAGGAGCCGCTCGTCGGATCGCTGTTGTTCATGTCGTACATGGCCGTAAAGCGTGAGATGAATGCGTCGAGCTTCTTGGGGTTCTGGAAGTCGCTGATGTTCAGCTTCGCCTTCAGGAGCCGGTATTGCGTATCGACCGGCTGCGCGGACGTCAGCGGCGAAATGCCGAGCGTCGTTTGCACGACCTTGAGCAGCTTACTATCGGCGAGGATAGAATATACGCTCTTGATGTTCGGCGCGACCTGCTTGAAGTGCAGAGCCAGCTCGACGCCCGGATTATTCTTGGCCTGATCCGCCTCAAGAGCATTTTCAGTGTAGCGATTCACGACCGTCGAGACGAGGGTGGAGGACTGAGTCGTGCTCTGGCCATCCTTGGCGAAATTGAAAGCTTTGGCGAAGTCGAGAATATTGCTGTTGTTGAGCTTGTTCGCGAGCGACGCGTTGCTCGACACGCCCTCCTGCAGAACCTTCTTCATGAGGCCCTTGGCGTAGAGTCGATCCCCCAGACCGAACGCCGTCATGGCGTAATTGAAGAGACGCGGATTCTTGATCAGGTCATCGGCGCTTTTGACCTTGCCGATGTTGTTCTGGAAATATTTCGTGGCGAGCGACACCTCCGGCTTTTTGGCGGTTATCGCCTGCCATTTGCTCAGATCCTTTGAAATCTGCAGATAAGTGGAGATTGTCGACAACTGCGGCTCCGATGAAGCTGAGACGATGGGTCGGGAAATCATCTCCGGACCGGCGCGCCGAATCTGTTCGGTCAGAATAATTGCCCAAGCCTTGCTAAATTCCTAACTCCTGGACCGAGATGGGACGCCGGCGGCAGGCGGTTTGATCAGCTCATCCAAATTGGGCTCTCCGCAATGCGCCAATACGGCGTTCCGAACCTTGTCGCGCAGCTTCAGCAATGCGGAGAAATCCTTTCCGTCGGCGATTATGGGTTTCCCGATGACGACCTCGATCGGCGTCCATCGCGGAAACCACTGCCCCCCGCGCAGCAGGGAGCGCGTGCCGCGCAATGCGCCCGGCAGGACCGGCAGGCCGGCTTCCGCGGCTATTTTGAATGCGCCGAGATAGAAGCCGGAAAGCCCCGCCCTCCGCGTGAACGTGCCTTCGGGAAAGAGGACAAGATTGCGCCCCCGCCGCGCAGCGGCGACGAGCGCTTCGACATCGCCGAGGCCGCTGGTGACGTCGAAACGTTCGACAAACAACACGCCGAGACGACGCAGGAAGGGCCCCGCGAAGATCTGCTGTGCGAGCTCCTTTTTTGCGACAAATGCGGGCTCGCCCGGCAGGACGGCGGCGAGAACGATGGCGTCCGCATAGCTTGAATGATTGAAGACAAGAATGGCGTTCCCGTTCGGGACGTTTTCGAGTCCGCTTTTGGAAAGAGGAATTCGCAATGCGACGAGCGCGCCATTTGCGAGCCATCTGACGAAGGCCCAGCGTCGATCAAGTCCCGGCGCCGCCATCACGCCCAGCCAGGCGGCCGAATAGGCGAAACCGATGACAAGCCACCACCAGACCGCATAAGCGCCTGCGCCGACGCGCGTCAGGAGGCGATGAAGCTGTGGACCAAGACCGGCCAGCGCGAGCCCCAGCAATTGCCGCCATACCGCTTTTTGGCCGGCGCCGACTCCTCCGCGCTCGTAAAGGGCCTTGGCGGCGCTGCGGCGAATTTTGCCGCTGGACGTCTTCGGCGCCGTGCGCGGCGGCGCGAGCACGATGTCGTCCGGAACTGCGCCGCTGATGTCCCTTGTCGCCTCTTGCACCTTGGCTTCTAGCGCCGCGCGCGCCGACGGGCGCGTCTCGGCGGTTTCGGCGAGCACGACCACGCGCTCCGTCTCCGAACGCGGATCCGCCGCGCCGAAAACGGCGACGCAGCCCTTGCGTATCCCGGGGATTCGCGCCACGGCCTCCTCGATCTCCTGCGGATAGAAGTGCTGACCCGCGCGGATAATGATGTCCTTGATCCGCCCCGTAATGAACACGTCGCCATTGGCGATATAAGCTCGATCGCCGCTGTCGAGCCACCCGTCGTGAAAGAGCTCGCGCGTCTTGGCCTCATTCATGAAATAGCCCGAGGTGGCGGAGGGGCCACGAAATTCCAGCCGACCCTCGCGGCGCTCGCCGAGCTCGCGGCCGCTTTCATCGACGATGCGTATGTCGTGTCCCGGCAAAGGCTGGCCGCTCGCGGCGAGCTCGATCGCCCTCGCGTCCTTGTCCAGGGCTGGCTTTGCGATGCCCCGGCTCGTCAAAGCGTCCCGCTCGATCCGGTCGATCAAAGGCGGGCGGCAAATCGGCGGAAAGGCGACGCCGACCGCATTTTCGGCAAGGCCATACACCGGAGCCATGGCTTCTTGCTTGAACCCGAAGCGCGCGAATTTTTCACAGAAGCGCCGCAGCGTATAAACGCTCACCGGCTCCGCCCCATTCGCCACCATGCGCAAGGAGCCGAGATCGAGGCCCTCGAGGCTTGCCTCATCGGTCTTGGCGACACAAAGCTCGAAGCCGAAATTGGGGGATGCGCTCAAGGTCGCGCGAAAGCGATGCATGGCCCAGAGCCAGTTGGCGGGCCGAGCGAGAAAGCTCAAAGGCGACATGACGAAAAGAGGCGCGGCGAAATAGAGCGATCCAAGCCACGCTCCGATCAGCCCCATGTCGTGATAGAGCGGCAGCCAGCTTACGAACACATCCCGCGAGCTTGCGCCGATCGCCTCGCCCATCGCCCGCACATTGGCAAGGAGATTGGCGTGGGTAAGCACGACGCCTTTGGGATCGCCTGTGCTGCCGGATGTGTATTGCAGCAGCGCTATCCGTTTTTCGTCGCGCCAGGCAGGCAAGGCGACATCCGCTTCGGTAGCGAGGCTCTCGGCGCTTTCGATGGAATCGAGGCTCTCGACTTGCCCGCGCAGCAGCTTCGCGAAGCCTAGCCCTTCCGGCATAGTGACGAGCATTCGCGCGCCCGCGTTGCGCAAGATGCCAGCCTGGCGCTGCAAATGATCCTCGATCTGGGACATCCGCATCGGGGGATAGATCGGAACCGGCGCCGCGCCTGCATACAGAATTCCGAAAAACGCTGTAAAAAAGTCGAGGCCGGTCGGCAGCATGATCGCGACGCGATCCCCCGGGACGATGTCCCGCTCGACGAGTCCCGCCGCGACTTGGCGCGCCCGCGCCGCCAGTTCTCCATAGGTCAATTCGCCGATGATTTTTCGGTCATCTTCCAGCACGGTCAGGTGGCGCCTCTCGGGATGATGCGCGACATGCCATTCGAGCGCCTCGACGAAGGTCCGCGCGCCGCTCGGGGTCGACGCCGTCGATAGCGGCGCCGTAGCAACAAACTCCGCCTCGCGTTCCGTTCCGACCGCCGGCGCTCGCCCGAGCGCAGCCAGAAGATCGCCGACAGTATCGGCCTCGCTAATCACATCGATTGGCAGCCGGACGCCGAAACGCCGCTCTATGCGTGCGCTCAATTCGGTTCGCGCCAGGCTGTCGATTCCCAAATCCTGCTCTAGCCTGCTCGCCAGGCCGATATCGAGAGACAAGCTTCGCTGGGGACGAAGCTCGCGCGACAATTCTTCGAGCAGGGAGACGAGAGCGGCGTCGCGATTCAAGTCGCTCGGCTCGGCCACTGATTGCCCATTTGCAATTTTGTCCATCGGCCGGCTTCGGGATTCCAGCGCAGCATGCAGGCTATCACCCTGACAGCTAAGGCGATCCGGATGGTTTGCCAGCGCTATTCGGGCGCCTTTTCGGCTATCGGCATAACCCGGCTCGCCTGAGGCCCCTCCCGGCCTTCTTCTTCGACGAAGTTCACGCGGACGCCAATCTCCAGATTGTCGAAACCTGGTCCCCCGACGCTATTGCGATGGAAATAGATTTCGCGGCCGTCGTCGCTCTCCAGAAAGCCGTAGCCGTCCTCGCGCATGACTCTTTTGACCACGCCGGTCGGCGCCTCCTCGTGACGCTTCACTTTTCCGCGCATGCGCCTGACCTCGTCCTGCAGCTGCCGTCCAGCTCGGCCGAAGGCGTCGTTGAGGGCAAATTCGAAGCGCTGGAAGCGCTCATCGAGATCTGGGGTACGGTCGATCGCGACCTCCCTCTCGTCGGGCAAAACGAGATGGATATGCACCTCATAAAGCCCGCCCGTCCGGTGACGTCCGCTTGGAGCCATGACCGCGACGCGGCATGAGGTCATCCGGCCATATTTGTCCTCGAGGCGCTCGATATGTCGCAAAATCTGATCGCGATAAGCCGGTGACGGCTCTACGCCATGAAAATCGATTTGTGGCGTTGTCTCCATCTCTGCGCTCCCTCGCTCGGCGGCGACGGGCCATCCCCGCGTAAAGAGATCTATTTCGAATTCGGATGCGGCCCACCCTCCATCGCGACGACATTGCGTCGATCTGTCACGATCTCCTGCCTCGGCGCCGGTCTAGGTCGATTCTTTCATGATCGCGGCGTGAGATTTGCAGATCGAGCCGCGCGCGCGTATCGGCTTTCCTTGACCGTAACCAGCGAACGGACGCTTCGGAATGCTTTGCCTTTCGATGCAGAGCCTCGAACTCTTGGGCCGACCGAAGCGCATCGAGCATCGGCTCGCATACGAGCCGCCCGGCGCAGGGATCGTGATGACACAAGGGATCCCACAAGCCCATCGGCGTCCAGACGCTGCGATCGTGCCATTCGGGCATGCCCAGGATCGGATATAAACATACGCCGAGAAGCGCCGCGCCTTCGCTCAGCAACGTCTCGCAAGCGCGCGTAACCTCATGCAGCCAAGGCCCGCGATTGTCGCCGATATGGCTTGTTTCCGTAATCATGACCTCGCGGCCGTAGCGTTTGCACACCTTCCAGATGAGGTCGGTCAGCGGCAAGCGGCGCGGATCGTCGTCGGCGAGCGGAGGGATAATCCCGTGCTCATTCGCGCAGCAATGCAATTCCCACTGGTTCGTCCAGTAGTAATTGACGCCCACGATATCCAAGTGCTCCGGGCTCCCGCCCAATTCGGGGAATTGTCGACCGCAGAGGATGTCCCATGCCTGGAAAACGAGCCCCTCGTTGAAATGATGCGCTTCAGCAGCGAGATCGGGCCTGTCCGGCGGGGCGACGACCGAGCAGAGCGGATCGACATTGACAAAGCGCGCCTTCGGGCAAGCCGCGCGAATAGCGTCTATGCCAGCGATAGCAGCGCGCGCGAGCGCCACCTTCAACTCGATGCCCCTTCCCGTCGCGTGCGGCGCGAACAAGCCCTTGTCGCCTGCGGCGTACGACATGAAGGAGGGCTCGTTTATCGGGGTGAAGACATGAGGGCCTTCCATGTGCGTAGCGACATACCGCGCGAAGGCGTAGCAATAGTCCGCGAATCGGCGGGGAAACGAGCTGGACCAGAGATCGACGTCGTCGGGAAAGCCATAGTGAAACAGATCCCAGATGACATCGACCCGGTGGCGCTTGGCCGCCTCGACAAAAGGCTCGACGGAAGAGAAGTCGTGCCGTCCCCCCCTGTCGACGAGCGGCCAACGCACTGTTTCCCGGGCCGCGTGAAGACCTATGCTGGCAATGTCGCGATAATCCTGATCGACCATGACGTCGTGACCCGTCGCGACCACATGATCGAACCATTCTCCACGCCGGTTGTATCCCGTCGATCCCTCGAACCCCGCGAGAAAGAAGCTGCGAAACATGGCTTTTCCTCCGCATTCATGATGTACAAGCAGGAAGGCGAAAGTGCGCCTGTCAGGCGCCGAGGCGGTCGGAAGAAAGCGCCTCGGCTTTCGCAAGGCGCCCCACCGACGCCGCGCCCTCCGAAACCAGGTTGCGATAGGCGTTGACGAGCGGGGTTTCGATGCGCGCCAGCTGCCCTTGCGGGTCCGGATCGAGATCCCACAGGCCCATTTGCAGAAGATGGCTGTGCAGCGGGCGGTGGCCCTGGCGATAAGCCCATGTCACGAGGGCGAACATCGGCCACCATGTGTAGCCCACCATGGGGACCCCCTGCCCGCGAAGCGTGGCGACGGCGGCGACGGAGCGGCGCAGCCATTCGAGGCGCCGGTCCACCGATCCCTTGTCCGCTGTCTCGGAGATCATCAATGGCGCGCCATAGCGCGCGAAATACATGCGTCCGATCGTCTCGATCAATTCACCGGAGGCGTAAGGCATTCTGATGCGAAGCCGTCCGTCATGGTCGCGCAGAATGCGCTTTCTGGTGAAGATCGGATAGAGATTGACGCCGATGATCGGGAGCTCCAAAGGTTCTCGACGAAAACCTTCCAGCAGCTGCGCGTCCGCGTCGTTGCGGCGCAGCCAGTCCCATAGCGCGTGCCGCGCATCGACCCGTCCGCTGATGAGATCGAGCGCGAGGAAAACGATTTCCTGACGCGTGTCGACCTCGGCCTCCAGCGCCGGGTCCTCGGTCTCGAACACATCCGTGGCGTCGACATGGAAAGGCACGATGTCCGGATCGGCTTCGCGCAGCGCGCGAACCGTCTCGACGACGCCCCGGCAGATCGCGAGCATGAGCTCGACAAAACCGGGCCAGCTGCGCCGGTACGGCGGCCACCAGCCGAGCCGGCCGCAATACCACGCCGTGATCCGCGGCTCGTTGAGCGGCGTGTACCACTTCACCCGCCCGCGGAAGCGCTCGGCAAGCCGTGACGCATATTCCGCGACATAGCGCGGATAGTCAGGATCGAGAAAAGCCTGCTCCATCCAGGACGGCAAGCCGTAATGAACGAGATCCACGATCGGATCGATCTTCAGCGCGAGCATCCGCTCGAGCGCCAGATCGACGAAATCCCAGCGCCAGACATTGCGCTCGGGCTGAATGCGATGCCAGGGGACGCCATAACGGGCGCAACGCACGCCGAGCTGCGCCATGAGGCCGATGTCGGCTCGCCATCGGGCGTAATGATCCGTCAATTCGTATTCGTCGAGCGTCCGCCCGGTTTTGGGGTTCGGAGCCGTTATGAAGGTGTCCTCAATTCCGACCGCCCACAAAAATGCCTCGGGCGATGTAAGCTGCCCGATGTCGCGAGCGCCGGGGAGCATCAATCAAGACCCGCTTTGCGCCAGTCGGAGCCCTTTACGGACTCCCTCATAGCCGCCGATCGCTCTAGAGCGCGCCGCTTCGTAAAAGGCATTTCGTCCCTCCTCGTGCAGCCGCCCGCGCCCGCGGCCGCCTCTTGGTCGGCCCGGCAAGCTCCTTCAACGCTGTCGGAAGGGTTTTGTTCCGTTGGGAGGCTCAGGCGATCGGAGTCAAAGGGCGCGGAGTTAGCCCTTCGACGCCATTCGCCTCGGCCCAAGTTTAGGCAGGCCGCGCAATCAACGGTTACCGTACATAACCGAACGCAGAAGCCCCTTCATCGGCTGAAAGATAAAGCGCACTTCATGACGCCCGCCCGGAATCGCGACAGCGCGAAAGAGAACATTGGCGCGCAGAACCTCAGCCGTCTCGCCGTCGAGAGTTGCAAACCACCAGGGATGCCAGACGTCGTTCAGGACAAGCCAGCCGCCGCCGGGCGGCGCATGAGCCTCGACCACGACTTCGGTATTGCCGTACGAGACGATCCGCGCTCGCACGGCCTCCGGCGGCAAGTCCTTGCGCGTGTGGCAGATCGGCGGCTCTTCGAGCAGCACTGTCTCGCGGTAGTCCGCCTCCGGCCATTCGCCCGTTTCGATCATGCGCGCAAAATTCACATGCATGGCGCAGGTCGCGACCATGACGCGCGGGAAGGCGCTTTTGTTTTCGTAAATATGGACCTTGCCGATCTGCGTCAGCTCGTCGACGTCGCCTTGCTTGTAACGTTTGTCGATCTGCTCGATCGGCACGCCCGTCGCAATATAGCGCAGGCCCAGCATGTCGGAGAGCGGCGAGCGATAGGCGGGGTAGAGCTTCGAGAACTCGCGCTGCTCGGGCAGCGCCAGATGGTCGCCCGCGCCTGTGGCGTCCTCGAAAATCTTCAGGCGAATTGGATTGTAGCCGAGGTCGTGGTCGAGCCCATGGACGAGCGTGGCGTTCGGCCAATGGAAGTCGATCGCAGCTAGCTCCACGCGGTCTCGCCGGTCTGGCGCAACGTCCTCTTTCAGCTTTTCCTTCAGGAAAGCAATGATCGGGTCTTTCGTGCCGGTTCGCAACACGTCGAATTGCTCGGGCGGCAGAGCGGTCGATTCATTTGGGCCGTTGTTGACCGCGAGATCGAGGGTCCCGAGCGCCGCGATCGCAGCGAGGAGCGCAAGCCCGCGTAGCCGCCCGGCGCCAGCTGTAAGGACGAGCGCGGCCGCGCCCGCCGCGAAAGCCATGCTAGCGATGAGCGGCGCAATTGCCTGAGAGAGATGCTCCTTTCCCATGGCGCAAGCGAAGGCGAGAGCAAAGAGCCCGGCGAGCGCGCCCAGCAGCCAAGCCGCGCGCGGCTTCACCGCCCCGCGCTCGATCAACGTGAAGCCGTAACCCGCGAGAAGCGCGAAAGCGAAGCCGAAAAGGAATGTGGCGTCGGCCGGACGGCGCCAGAGATCGACGCCGGGGATATGGTAGAAAAGCGCGAAGGCGGGCGTGTAGCGGCCGAGCCCATAGAGCGCGAAGAAGGTAATGGCGCCGGTGAAGAAACGCGCTTCCTTGTCCGCGAGAAAGCGGCGGCCGAACGCAGCCAGCGCGGCGACAAGAGGAATTGCGCCCGCATAGACGTCGGTCATGTTGCGCGCGAGAAACAGATCAGGTTCACCGACCGGCGGCCCCCAGAAGGCGGCGAGCGGCCCATCTGTGCCGAACATATTGGCCGAGAGAAGCGTGAAGAAGGAGGCCGGCGGCAGCGAACCCTTGTAGGCGCCGTCGAGGTCGATCTCGGGCCGGTTGGAATTAGCGGCAAGCTCCAAAGTGAAGGCGAGCGGAACGGCGATGATCGCGGCGCCGACAACTGCGCCAGCGAGAAGGGGCGCAATGGCGGCGGCAATGGGCGCGTCGTCGGTCGCGACGCGGTAGAGCGCATAGGCCGCCAGCATCAAGACAGCGAGATAAGCAACCTGATCGCGGCCCAGCACCATGAAGGCGGCGACGGCGCCGGCCGCCGCCCCGAAAGCGACGGAGCGGCGATCGAGCGCGCGCGCGAACAGCCATAAGGTCACCGGCAGCCATGAAAGGCTCATGATCTGGCCCGTGTGCTGGATTCGCCAGGCCGCCGAGCCGCCGAATGCGAAAGCGAGCGCCGCGATGAGCGCCCCCGCCGCGCTCCATCCGCGATCGCGGAAATAAGCCATGAGCGCAAGGCCGCCCATCGCCAGCATGGCGTAGACGATGGCGTCCTCCAGGACGAAGGACGGCTCGGGGACGAGCGCCGCGGCGAGAAGAAAGAAGGGCGCGAAGATCAGCGACTGCGGATCGGCGATCTGCGGCATGCCGGCGAAGACATTGGGCGTCCAGAAGGGCGACTGGCCTGAATGCAGCGCGTGGGCGAGAAAGACGAATTGCGGCTGGAAATGCGCCTTGGCGTCCCACGGGATGGTGACGCGGCCGGAAAGCCAAGGAAAGGCAAGCGCCAGGGCGCAGGCGAGGAAGAGAAGCGCAGCGGGCGCAAAAGGCTCACGCGTTTCGGCGCTTGCGATCTTTTTTTGCAGAACGGTCGTCGTCATGCCCGGCTTTTAGCGCTTTCACGCGGCAGCGCAAAATGGCAGAGCTGCGCTGGCGCCTTGTTTGCGACGGGCGCCCAAGCTCTGGCCGGCGGGTCAAGTGACGCGCGCTCCGCAACCTGGGCGAGTCACAAAAGCGATAGGCGTCGCTAGACGCTTTGACCTATATGATGGTTGCGCTCCCGCAACCATCATCGCAAAGGCTTGTCGCTTGAACGCCCCGTCGGTCCGCGCTGAGGCGGCAATAATCGATACGCTGTCGGCTCCGCTGCTGCGCATCGTCAATTTGTGCAAATCCTACGCGACGCCGCAGGGAACCTTGCCGGTGCTGCGCGGCGTCGACCTCTCTCTCGCTGCGGGCGAAACGATCGCCCTCATGGGCGAGTCCGGCAGCGGCAAAAGCACTTTGCTGCATCTTATCGGCGCGCTGGACGATGCAGACGCAGGCGAAGTTATCCTCGACGGCGTCGACATCACGCGACTCCCTGAAAACGCTCGCGCGGCGCTGAGGCGAGAGGCGATCGGGGTGGTCTTTCAGCAGTTCAATCTCATCGCGAGCCTCACGGTCGCGGAAAACCTCGCTTTCCAGGCCCGGCTCGCGGGGAGGCTGGATCCGCAATGGCAGGAGCGGCTCACGCAGCGCCTCGGCCTCGAAAATCTCGCTTCGCGCTATCCCGAGCAGCTCTCCGGCGGGCAGCAGCAGCGCGTCGCGATCGGCCGGGCGCTGGCCGTGCGGCCCAAGCTATTGCTCGCCGACGAGCCGACCGGAAACCTTGACGAGGCGACGGGCGACGCGGTGATGTCGTTGACGCTCGACCTCGTGGCCGAGACCGGCTGCGCCTTTCTCATGGTCACGCATAGCGCCCGCCTCGCCGCGCAATTGTCGCGCCGGGAGATGCTGGTCGCGGGAGCGCTCGCGCGATCATGAGGCGGACGCTTTTCACGCTTGCTGCGCTCTTGAGCCATTGGCGCCGCCATCCCGCCAATCTCGCCATGCTCGTCCTCGGCCTGGCCATCGCCACCGCGCTGTGGAGCGGCGTGCAGGCTCTCAACGCCCAGGCGCGCCAGAGCTATGACGCCGCCGCCGCGGTCTTCACTGGAGGGGGCGCGCAAAATATCGTCTCCACGCGGGGCGGGCTTTTTCCGCAGGAGCTTTTCGTGCAGCTGCGGCGCGCTGGCGTGAAGGTCTCCCCCGCGCTCGAAGGCTCGGTGCGTGTCGGGGAGAAAAATATTCGCCTCATTGGCGTCGAGCCCGTCACGCTCCCGGCCTCGACGACGCTCGCGCCCCTGCGCGAGAACAAAGAAGCGACGAATATCCTCACGGGCGATGGACGCAGCTTCGCCACGCCGCAGACCTTGCGCGAGCTTCACATCGTCGAAGGCGCGCGGATCACGACCGAGCGCGGCCTCGCGCTGCCGCCTGTCTACGCCATCGACGCGGCGCCGCCGGGCGCGGTTGTCGTGGATATTGGCGTTGCGCAGAAGGCGCTCGACAAGCCTCAGCGCCTGTCGCGGCTCATCCTGCCGCCCGAAGCGCGCATAGAGGCTGCGAGTCTGGCGGAAGTTGCAGGCGACTCTCTGCGGCTCGTCGAGCCGGATGAAGAGAATGACCTCTCGCGCCTGACCGACAGCTTCCATCTCAATCTCACCGCCTTCGGGCTGCTCGCTTTTCTGGTCGGATTCTTCATCGTCAACGCTTCTTTCGGCCTCGCTTTCGAGCAGCGCCTACCCATGGTGCGCACGCTGCGCGCGCTCGGCGTCTCGATGCGCGCGCTCGTCGCCGCGTTATTTTGCGAGCTTGTCGCCTTCACTTTGCTTGCCGGCGGGCTCGGCGTCGTCGGCGGCTATCTCATCGCGGCCGCGTTGCTGCCCGATGTCGCAGCGAGTCTCCAAGGACTTTATGGCGCGCAGCTTTCGGGGCGGCTCGCGCTAGACGCAAGCTGGTGGCTCTCTGGCCTCGCC
>DATBRF010000015.1:0-4886 GCA_036560425.1 Methylocystis sp.
CTATCCTCGCGATCAAAACCAACGTCGAAGCAGACGGCGGCATGCTGGAAAACCTTGTCACCGAGTGGTGCAACGCCTCGGAGGTCGAAATCGGCGAGCAAGGGGATATCTGGATCGCCAACCCCCAACGTGGCCATTGGCTCAGCGACGAGCGCAAGCGCGAATTCGTCGAGTGGTGCAACGCTCAGTGACCCAAGCCGAATTCACTGCCGCTCGCGACGCGCTGGGCCTCAACAACCCAGCGCTGGCGCTACTGTTGGGCGTCCACCGCAGCATCGCTTACAGGTGGGAGTCCGGCCATACCCCAATCCCGCGCTACGTCGAGATCATCCTCACGGAGCTGCAGCTGTCAGCCGGGTTTCGCAAGCGGCTCGGAATTGGGTCGAGCAGCTCGCCATAAGCCGCCTGCGAAGGCCCTGAAATGGCCATTGAAGAGGCATCGATGGGCCTCTTCCGGTTTACTCTTTAGTCGTTTGGTAGACTATTCTCCGGGGCGCTTGAGCCCTAGAACATCCTGGGAGTTTCAAAATTTTGAAATTTTGACGATCAGGCCGCACCACTTGGCACTTCGGCGCTCCGCCACAATGTCGACCCCAGATTTTCTGGGCTTTTCGCCCCATTTGGCTCTTCGGCCGGGCGAGATCGCTGTATCATCTGATCTGTCGCGCCGCGCCGCCCACCGGACTTCCTTTTCGGCCGCAACGGCCCTGGAAATCAGGCGTCGGCCCGCGAAATCCCGCCTAATTCCGGCCAACCCCGCCTATCTCATATGATCTGTCGCGTCACACGCCGCCAGGCGGGCGGCCCGCACGAGGCCGCGCACCGAATTGCCGAGGAAGAACTCTTCGCCCAGGTCTTCGAGCCGCAATGCCGCCTCCCGCGCCCGGCCCTGCGAGATGAGGCTCGCGCGCAGCGTCCCCGGCAGAAGGCCGCTGGAGAGGGGAGGCGTGAGCAGCATTTCCCCGTGCGGAACGAAGAGATTGCAGCGCGCGCTCTCGCACAGCTCGTCCCGCTCGTTGAGGAAGAGAACCTCATCCGCCCCGTAACGCGTCGCGGCGTCAGCGAGCGCATCCTCGTAGAGAGCCCTGCGCGTGGTCTTGTAGCGCAACAGCGGATCAGCGGAAGAAAAGCGCCGCTCCGCGATCGCCACGCGCCAAAGGGTTTCGGGCGGGGTCGGCTCGATGGGCGCGGCGGAAGTTTCGATCGCGCCGTCTCTGGACAGGACGAGACGAACCCGAAGCCGTTGGGCGGGAGCCGCAGCCTGCTCCCTCTCCCGCAATAGGTCGTCGAGAGACGGGCGTCTAATTAGACGCCCTTCGGCGGGGGAGGGTTGGGGAGGGGGGATCATCTTGGCGAGCGCCGCCCCTACCTTCTCCTCGTCATAGCAAAACCCCAGCGCCGCGCTCGACCCCGCAAGCCGCGCGAGATGCTCCGCCAGCAGGGCAAAGCCGTCCTCGCGCGTCCAGAGCAGGGTTTCGATCAGGCGGAAGTCGGCGTCCCGGTCAGGAATCGGGCCTTGATCAGACATTCCTCGTACTCTTCGCGCGCGCGGGAATCGGCGACGACCGCCGAGCCGACATTGCAGACCAACTCGTGATCGGGAAAGATCGTCAGCGTGCGGATCGCCACATTGAAGCGGATGTCGCCATTGGGCGCGATGACGCCGAGCGAGCCGCAATAGACGCCGCGCGCCGCGCATTCGAGATCGCGGATGATCTCCATGGCGCGGATTTTCGGCGCGCCGGTCACCGAGCCGCAGGGAAAGAGGCCCGTAAAGAGATCGCCGAGCGTCACGTCGTCGCGAAGCCGCGCCTCTATGCCCGAGGTCATCTGATGCAGCGTCGGATAGGTCTCGATGGTGAAAAGGTCCGTCACCTTCACCGAGCCGACCTCCGCAAGGCGCGAAAGATCGTTGCGCAGAAGATCGACGATCATGAGGTTTTCGGCGCGCGATTTTTCGTCCTCGACGAGATATTGCGCCCGCGCCATGTCCTCGGTCGGCATGACCCCGCGCTGCGCCGTCCCTTTCATCGGCCGGGCGCGGATGGCGCGCCCTTGCGCCTCGAAGAAGACTTCCGGAGAAAGCGAGACGACCGTCTCCTCGCCGAGCGCCACGACGCCGCCATAGGCGACCGGCTGGCGCTTACGCAGGCCGCGATAGAGCGCGAGCGGGTCGCCTTCATAGCGCCCGTAAAGCGGGAAGGTGAGATTGATCTGATAGACGTCGCCCGCGAAGATATAATCGCGGCAAGCCCGGAAGCGCTCGGCGTATTCGGCTTGCGTCCAGGCGGGCGTCAGCGGGATGAAGGGCGCGGCGGCCTCCGCCGGCGGCGGCGCCCAGGGCTTCGGGGCCCGGAAGGCGCCGAAAAGCAGCAACGGCGTGCGCGAGCGCGGCGTCGTCTGCGTCCAGAATTTGGGCTCGAGAGCATAGCCGAGCTCATAGCTGGCGTAGCCCGCAAGGTAGAGCCCACGCTTCGAGGCGGCCTCCATGCGGGCGAAGGCGTCCTTGGCCTCGCGCGCCTCGCGGGCGACGATGATTTCCTCCGGCTCGTTGAAGAGCAGCGTGCGTCCGTCGCGCCCGTCCTCGAAGACGACATAGGGCCGCGCCGGCGCCTCGGTGAGCGTCGGAATATCGGGGCTGGCGGCGGCGTCGGGCATCTGGGGCGGGGCTCGTTTCACGGCGATGTTACAACAGACCACGGCGATTGGGCGAACAGGAATCGTGAGCGTTTAGCGCGAAATACCTCCCCTTCGCGGGGAGGTCGGCGGATCAGACGCCCTCACCTATTGAAGGCGGGGCGTTTCCGCAATCCTCGAATCCGGCGCGCGCCGCACAGACAAGTTTTGATCTCGCGCCTTCGGCGGGCTATTGAGGATCATGTCCGCTGGCCCCAAAAACCCGCAACCTTTGCGCATTCTCTTCATCGGCGACGTGCTCGGCCGCACCGGCCGCGCGGCGGTGACCCGCTACGTCCCGCGCCTGCGCGAAAAATGGGGGCTCGATTTCGTGGTCTGCAACGGCGAGAACGCCGCCGGGGGCTTCGGCATCACCGAGGCGATCTGCGAGGAGATGCTATTGGCCGGCGTCGATTGCGTCACGCTCGGCAACCATGCCTTCGACCAGCGCGAGACGCTCGTCTTCATCGAGCGCCAGCCGCGCCTGCTGCGGCCGATCAACTATCCGCCGGGCACGCCGGGGCGGGGCGCCAATCTCTTTACCGCCGCGCGCGGTCAGCAAATTCTCGTGGTCAATCCCATGGGCCGCGTCTTCATGGACGCGATCGACGATCCCTTCGCCGCCATCGAGCGGGAGCTCGGCGCCTGCCCGCTGGGAACGGGCTGCGACGCCGTGGTCGTCGACATGCACGCCGAGACCTCGAGCGAGAAAATGGCGATGGGTCATTTCGTCGACGGCCGCGCCTCGCTCGTCGTGGGCACTCATACCCATGTGCCGACCGCCGACGCGCAAATCCTGCCCGGCGGCACGGCGTACCTCACCGACGCCGGCATGACCGGGGATTATGATTCCGTCATCGGCATGGACAAGGAGGAGCCGCTGCGCCGCTTCATCCGCAAGACGCCGGGCGCGCGCTACGAGCCGGCGAGCGGCGAGGCGACCTTCTGCGGCGTGGCGGTCGAGGTGGGCCAAGACGGCCTCGCGACCATGATCGCCCCCGTCCGACTCGGCGGCCGCCTGCGGCCCGAATGGCCGCAGGAATGGGGCGCGCCGTAAGGGGCGCGGGCGAGCCCCGGAGCCTTCCGTCCTATGAGACGCAAATGTCCGGGACCGCGATCTTTTGGAACAGATGCGGGGAAGCGACAGCCGAGGACGGATAGGCCGAGAGCTTCGCCTGAAATGCAGGATTCGAGAACGCCGCGCGAAATGCGGCGGTCGATTCCCAGACGGCGTAGTTGAGATAGGTTGGGCTGTCGCCAAGCGCACGGTGAAGCTGAGTCGAGATGAAGCCGGGCTGCCGCTTCATGAACGCCGCATCGTCCCGCCAGATTTTGAGGAAGGCCGGTTCATCCGCCTTATCGAGCGTGAAGACGTTCACCAGCACGACCGGACCGGTGTCGATCCCAAGCTGACGCTCGATCGGGAAGTTTGGGTCCAGGGGACGCAGCAGAGACATGGCGCGCTCCATTTCATATTCCGCCAAACCCTCATCACCAACGCCGCAACTTGTCGTTCTGATGGACAAGGGACGAAAAAACTCTCGACGCCCTCCGTGGGCTTGCACGCTCCTTCTCCTTCGTGGGGGAGCGGCTGCCTGCCCCTCTCCCCGCTTGCGGGGAGAGGGGCAGATCACGGCCTCCACCTGGAATTTGCCTCCTGATTTATCCCCACCTTCCAAACCTCCCCTATACTCCGCCCCGCCTCGCCAACTTGCAGGGGCGCCGTCAGGGTCGGCGGCGCCGGTGGGGTCGGTTAAGCGCGGGGCGACGACCCTCGTTCCGTGCGGGAGTCCGGCGCCGCCCGCCGGGTCTTCTCCTTCGTGGGGAGGCTGCGTGGAGAAATCCCCGCAAAGGCTGGGCGTAGTTTCCGAGTCCGCGACACGCGGCCCGAGTACCGAAAGGGAAAGCGCCGGCGGATCGGAGGCGGCGCATGTTGAACCCTTGCGACGCGCTCGGGCGGCGCAAGCCCCGCGCCCTCATGCTGAGGAGGCCTCGAAGAGGCGTCTCGAAGCAAGAGGGCAAAGGGGCGCCGCTCGGGAAAGAAGCGGTCGCCGTCTGGCGGCCGCGCCGAAAGGGCCAAGGTCACAAGATGACCCCACCCCGGACGGAAAGGTGCGCGCGAATAAAGACCGCAGCCGGGACGTTCCCAGTTCCGACGCGCTTATTTTTTCGCTCTCGGCCGAACGGAGCCGGGGCGTCCCGGCTTCCTG
>DATBRF010000016.1:0-6643 GCA_036560425.1 Methylocystis sp.
TTGGTTTTCAGGTAGTCTCACCATATCCGAATCACGTGACAGTCCAGTCTCAACAAAAGCGACTCGGTCTCATGAAATTCGAGTCTCCCAAGTCGTTGAAAATCCAGGATCCGGAGTCTCATGAAAAACGGTCAGCTGACAGGGGCGCAGGCTTCCCAGGCGACCGGATGGCGCGAGGTCGAGATCGGCCGCGGCTCGTCTCCCCTCACCTGCCCCGTGGCAATGCTCGAAACCTGGCTCAAACTCGGAAGGATTACGCGGGGTCCGTGTTCCGGCCCCTCGCCCGTAAAAACGGCGGCGTCTCCGCCGAGCGGCTCTCCGACAAGCATGTCGCCTGCCTCGTGCAAAAATGCGCGCTCGCGGCCGGCCTGCGTGGCGATCTCCCCGAAGGCGAACGGCGGCGCGCCTTCTCCGGCCACTCTCTGCGCGCCGGGATCGCTTCCTCGGCGCAGATCGAGGAAGGGCATGTGCAAAGGCACCTCGGCCACGCCTCACCCGAAATGACCCGCCGCTATCAGCGCAAACGCGACCGCTTCAAGGTCAACTTCACCAAGGCCGCCGGGTTGTGAGCGATTATTTCAGCTCCGCGACGAGCTCTGGATGGCGGTCCAGTAACGCCATCAGCTGGATCGTCGGGCCGCTCGGCTCGACCAAGCCCCGCTCGTATTTGTCGAAGGCGTTCTCACCCACTTTGAACAGAGCTCCCGCCTCGCGCTGGGACAGTTGAAGCTTGCCGCGCAGGCGGCGGATCGTTTCGGGCGACGGCACGCCGTCCGCCTTCTCCTTGAGACCGCGCAGCGCCTGGTCGACGATCGCCATGTCCTTGCCGATGTGAACGCCCTCGCCTTCGCCCGCCGGATAATAGCCGGGCAAATCGACGACGACGCTTTCGCCCTTGTAGGCGACCGTAAACGGCCGTACGCCGCGCGTCAGCGTCTCTCCACTTTCAGGAGAAATCATCGTTTCGGGAACCGGCTCGTCTTTCGTGGCCATCACTCATTTTTCCTTGAACGAGACGACCGTGAACTCGGTCAGCACATCCGCCTGAAATTTCACATAGAGCAGCAATCCACGCATCGGCACGTGATAGACGTCCTGCCACAGCCGATGGTCGTCGAAGGTCGTCATCGACTTGACGAACATGCGCCGGTCGACGCTGTGGAGCGTCTCGACGATCGCGCCGCGATCGAACCCCAACGCGGAGGCGTCGCGCAGCGCCGACGTCGTGATGGCCAACCGATCAACCGACCCGATCGCCTGCTTGATGGCGTCGAGATCATAGGTCGGCCGCCGCTTTCCCATGAGCTTAAATGCCACCATTAAGGGGGTAATTCAAGGCCCGGGCTTGTCGGCGCAAAGCTCCCGCCATCACCCAGCCCTCTTCCGCTCTCGGGCCCCTTTTGCGGCCTTGCCGCGCAACAGCGCCATCAGCACAGGCCCCAGCGAAAACTCCCCTGCCCGCGCCTTGGCGGTCAGAACGCGCAAATAGCCGCCAGCGGATTTGATTTCCTCCCCGCGCTGGAGGATCGCAGCAATGACGATCGCGGCGTCATGCTCACCCATGGCGTCGAGCGCCTGAGCCCAAGCGTCAGGCGAGACGCCGAGCGCCAAACGTACAGCCGCGGCCGCCGTCGCCAGATCGCGCCACGATGAAATCTCACCGCCCCTGGCGTAATCGATGATATCCGGACAAGCTTGCAGCACCATCCCCAGTGGATAGGTTCTTGGGGTTGGCATGGGACGAGGGCGCGTTTCAGTTTCCCGACTCTCAGGTTCCGAAGTCCGTTCTCCATCCGCCTGTGCTTCGTCGCCGTTTGACCCGGGTGGTTCGGCCCCGCCTTCTCGAAGGCTAGGTTCAAGATCAGAAGTGTTTGTGGTTTGATTCTGTATGTGACGCTCAGTCTGAGACTCATTGGCGCTTATATTTTGGCGTTTTATGTGGTTCTCCAACGCACTATTGATTTCGGCTGCAAGGGTGGCGAGTTTGTCCGCCAAAACCTCCAAGTCGGCCCGCATCATTTTGCGCGCCTGACGGTCGGCCAGCGCTTGATAGTCGCCGTGGCGGGCCTGCCAGTCGCCAGGAACGCCCTCTTCCATCCCCGTCTCGATCATCTTGACGATGTCGCGCCGTGTCAGACTGATTTTTTCGCGCAATAAGGCCATTGCGCGGTTCTCCGCGCGCACCTCTTCGGCGAGAGTTTCGATTTCGCTAGCGCGCGCGATGAGTGGCGTCAGATCGAAGCCGAAGGCCTCGTCGATCTCGCCCCCCTGCCCTCTTCGGGCAAAGCGTTTGCCGTTGGGTGAGTCGCGACGAATAATCAGCCCAGCCTCGACCAACATGGCGATATGCCGGCGCAGCGTCGCCGGCGCCATGCCGTGGGCGCGGATCGACAGCTCCTTATTCGACGGAAAGACGATGATCTTCGAGGTCGCATCGTTTTCCGATGCCCTGGCGTCCTTGTCGGGCAGTGTCAGCGCCGTCTCCTGATGGAAGCTCAGCAGCGCGTGCAAAACCGACAGCGCCCGATCGGTAACGCCGAGCGGCGCTTTTGCCTCTGTCATCGCCCGAAACAGCCGCCATTTGTGGACGACCGTTTCTGACGCGTCAGGGCGAGACGCGAATTCTCTAGTCGCCGCCTGGCTCGCCACCATGGCGAGCGACAGCGATCGCCGCCCGAAGGGCGTCGTTGTTTCTCTTTGCATGATCCTTTGCCTCGTTCAGGCAAAAGAAATCCGCTCGCCGAAATAGGCGCCAAAACTCTTGACTGTGATTCGCGGAAGTGGGATTCTCAGAGTGCTTAGATCAGAGAAAGGCTTCCGGGCGGCGACGTTCGGGGGCTTTTTTCTTTTGCGGGTTAATCTCCTGATTCGCTATTGATCTTCGTTTCCCTGAACGCCCGGTAGAGCGAATCCAGGTTGGACGAGATGTATCGGCCGAACTCGCCTGCATTTTTTGATTTCAGCGAGAGGTTGAAGCTGTCTCCGGTATTCCGGTAGCTTGCGGCCACGGTCTTGTCTTCTGGGGCCCAGGACGCCGCTTCTATCCGCCCTCGCGCTGGCTTTCGCGGTTTCCGCCCAATTGCCTTCAGCTGCGCAAGCAGATAGTTGAACTTATCCATCGCCTCTTTGGAGCGAAATTCTTCGGACTTTACGATGGAGATCGCGGCTTCAGCATTCTGCGGCTGCTTCACCTGCTTCTTGAGTTCTTCCCACCTATCGCGACCAACCGTTCTGGCGGCGCCTATCGCTTCGATCACCGGGGGAGGAACCGTCTCCGCGATGGAAAGCATTCTGGACATCAAAGTGTCATCGATCGTCAGGGCCGATTTAATCGTTTCCTTCCGCTGTCCCATATCGAGGAGCTTTTTGGCGAACAGGGCCTTTTCGATGAAAGACAGATTTGCGCGCGCAGTGTTTTCCTGTCCCTGCGCGACAATATGCGCAATATCCTCGAGATTCTTGACGACGGCGCGAACGGGAACGCCAAGCTCTTTGGCGACCCGGGCGCGACGGTGCCCGAACACGATCATGTAACGACCTTTGATCTGCGGATGCGGACGCACGAGGATCGGGGTCGATTGCCCATGCTCCCGGATCGCCTCCCGAAGATGAACGTAATCTTCATCGTCGTCTTCGATGCGGTCAGCGATGAAAGATTGATCCAGAACGGCGACGTCGAGTTCGACGATCGTCTCCCCCGCCAGCATTTTTTTCGCGTTTTCCGCCATCTCGTCGATGGAAAGCATCATCGAGCGCGACGCCCCGCGCAGCGCGTAATCGTGGCGGGCGACAGCGTCGGCCTTCGACGCCTCTGCCCCGGTGATGCTCGTGAGGAGGTTCTTGCGGGCCAAGTCAAGCTCCTTCCTCTAGCGCCAATCGTTTGAGGTTTCGGGCGGTTCTACCATTCTGCACGGCTGTCAAAATTTTGCTCATTTGCGGCCCCACGCTTTGTGGACGAGAGCCGCGATCTCCTCATTGACAGCGTTCAGCGCCTCTAGGGCACGGTCATAAGTGGCGCGGGTGAATTGGGAGCGCTCGACCTCATACAGGGTCTGGTTGGTGATGCCCGCGTCCGAAATGGCGGTTGATTTCACCATTGGGTTTTTCAGCATCTGCTTTGGAAAAAGCGCTTGCATGAAGCCGACCATCTGCGCCTGAGGGCCGTCGGTTGGTTCGTAGCGCGTGACGAGATAGCGAAACCACTTGAGGCGGACGTCAGCTCCCGCGCCGCTGATCGACTGAAGGACCCCGCCCAACATCAGCAGAAATTGGCTCATGGACATCACATCCAGCATCTGAGGATGGATGGTGATGAGAACGGCGGTAGAGGCGGTCAGAGCAGTTAAGGTGAGATAGCCGAGCTGCGGAGGGCAATCGATCACCACTATGTCGTAATTGGCATCGACCTCCTTCAAAGCGTCGGTGATCCGGGTGAAGAACATCCGCCCTTCGGCCGAGAACTTGTCGGAAGCCGCGAGGGGGGTTTCGTATTCATATTCCTGAAGTTCGAGATTCGCAGGAACAATGTCGAGACCAGGAAAATTCGTGCGCCGAATAATTTCGGAAATCGGCTTTCGAGCGTCGTCGTAGCGGAGCGCCTCATAGAGCGAGGGATTTCTGTCGAGCTCGGGCTGGATGCCGTGGAGTGCGGACAGGGACGCTTGTGGATCAAGGTCGATCGCGAGCACGCGATGACCAGTAAGAGCAAGATGTTGAGCTAGATGGGCCGCGGTCGTCGTTTTGCCGCTGCCGCCCTTGAAATTGACGACCGCGATGACCTGAAGACGTTCCCCCGCGCGTCTGTACGGCACGTATTTTTTGAAATCAGCTCTGCCATGACGGTCGAGATACTGCCGCAGCTCCAACATTTGCTCGGCCGTATAGGTCCTACGTCCCGAAACAGAAGTTGTCGGCGTGGGGCCCTTGCCTTCGAGATGAAGCTTCTTGATGTTGGATGGCGTCACACCCAAAAAATATGCAACCTCCGCCAGTGAAAAGGGACGGAGGCTCTTGATGGCATCCGGCGGATAATGCTCCAACCGAAGCATATTCAGCTTGTCCGAGATCAACTCTCCCTGTTCGAGAATGGTCTCGTAGAAGCTGAACCCTTCAGTTTCGTCGATTGCTGTCATCACGTTCATCGGTGCTGTTCCCCGGAATAACGGTTTTTCACGCGAACCCGGCCTTTAATCGGGAATTATGCCCGATTCTCTTCGCGTCGCAACGGATTTTTGGTTAATGAGAAATTAACGCCGCCTGTTGCGAGGGCTAAGAATATTCGGCATCTGTTAAGCGCATAAACCGTTTGATTTTATTCGTTTTTTCTTCGCTCTGCACGGCTGTCAAAGTTTGGCTATGCGAGAGATTCTAGCTCTAAAATAATTGAAGCGGATTTCGGATAGCCGGGAGCTCAGGCACCAGGGGGAGGGGGTGCGGAATTCTTGTGCCGGGTCCAATCAGGCTTGAATGCGACTTGCGGGACCTTGTCGATCATCGCCGCCGCCAGGGCGCGGTGATTAACCTGCGATCCCTCAGCGCGGACGCCAAGACAAACCGGTCTCGGCGCGTAGAGCTCTGCAGGATGGTCGCGGAAGAATGCGAAGGCGTTACGCCGCTCGACTAGCGCTAGCCCTTGCGCGATCAGCCGCTCCAGTTCGAGCGGATTCCCGAGCCGTTTTGGTTGCGTTGTCGTGAGTTCACGGTCGATGCGCTGCGCCTGAAGAGATTGACGAAGGACCACGGAGATCGGGAAGAGCGGCCTCGAGACGGGCGCCGAGAAAGAGGTTCGACAGGGCTTCGACGGCGGACTCGAGCGCAACGGGCGCGGCGTCAGAAGAGGGCAGGGGGCGCGGATCACCATCGTCGTCATCTTCCTTTCGATGCGCTTGCTGCCGCCTGAACCTCCTGCGCTCCTACGAAAGTTTACGTGACATCGCCCAGGAGGAACGCCAGGTAACTCTTTCGCTCGGAGAACGTGACTGAACACATTGGCATACGTCCATCGGTGTGGCGAGGAGGATGGTATGAGCGCGACAACGACGACTGCCTCGGATTTCGTTCTGAAGGATCTTGATCGGCTGATCCCCGACCTTGAAGCCTTGTACAAGGACGTGCATGCGCACCCTGAATTATCCATGCAAGAGACGCGAACCGCGGCGCTTGCCGCGGAAGGGCTTCGCAAGGCCGGTTACGAAGTGACCACAGGCGTCGGAAGGACCGGGGTGGTAGGCTTGCTGCGTAACGGGGAAGGGCCGACGGTCATGCTGCGCGCCGACATGGATGCGCTGCCCATCCAAGAGGCGACCGGTCTTTCCTACGCGAGGAAGGTGACCACGACCGACGCCGAAGGAAGGAGCGTGCCGGTGGGGCATATGTGCGGCCATGACATGCACGTCACCTGGCTTACCGGCGCCGCCGCCTTGTTCGCTCAGGCGCGGGACCATTGGCGAGGCACATTGATGGTGGTCTTCCAGCCTGGCGAGGAGACGGCGCAGGGCGCCCGGGCCATGATCGACGACAACCTCCTTGCGCGTTTTCCACGGCCAGTGGTTGTGCTCGGCCAGCATGTTATGCTCGGAGCGGCCGGTGACATCGCTGGAAGCGCCGGCCCCATCACGTCGGCGGCCGACAGCCTTCAGATTAG
>DATBRF010000017.1:0-3951 GCA_036560425.1 Methylocystis sp.
CTTTCAGCCCGCGCAGAATGGAGATGGTGTCCTCGACATTCGGCTCGTCCACGAAGACGGGCTGGAAGCGCCGCGCCAGCGCCGCGTCCTTCTCCACATGCTTGCGATATTCGTCGAGCGTGGTGGCGCCGACGCAATGCAATTCGCCACGCGCCAGCGCCGGCTTCAAGAGATTCGACGCATCCATCGCGCCATCCGCCTTGCCGGCGCCGACCAGCGTATGCATCTCGTCGATGAACAATATGATCCCGCCCTGTGCGGCGGTGATCTCGTTGAGCACCGCCTTCAGCCGCTCCTCGAACTCGCCGCGATATTTCGCGCCGGCGATCAGCGCGCCCATGTCGAGCGCCAGCAGCTTCTTGTCCACGAGCGATTCGGGCACGTCGCCATTGACGATGCGCAGCGCCAGCCCCTCGACAATCGCCGTCTTGCCGACGCCGGGCTCGCCGATCAGCACCGGATTGTTCTTGGTGCGGCGGGAGAGAACCTGCACGGTGCGGCGAATTTCTTCGTCGCGGCCGATCACCGGATCAAGCTTGCCCTCGCGCGCCGCTTCCGTCAGGTCGCGGGCGTATTTTTTCAGCGCGTCATACTGGTTCTCGGCGGAAGCCGTGTCGGCTGTGCGGCCCTTGCGCAAATCCTCGATGGCGGCGTTGAGCGACTGCGGCGTCACGCCGGCGGCGGCGAGAATTTTGGCGGCTTCCGTATCCTTTTCCAGCGCGAGCGCCAGCAGCAGGCGCTCGACGGTGACGTATGAGTCGCCTGCCTTTTGCGCGATCTGCTCTGCATTGGCGAAAAGCCGCGCGGTCGCGGGCGCGAGATAGAGCTGCCCGGCGCCGGAGCCCGCGACCTTGGGAAGCTTCGCGAGCGCCGCTTCGGTCTTGGCCAGAGCTTCGCGCGAACGCCCGCCCGCGCGGTCGATGAGGCCGGCGGAGAGACCCTCCTCGTCGTCGAGCAAAACCTTCAGAATATGCTCGGGCGTGAATTGCTGATGCCCCTCGCGGGTGGCAAGGGATTGCGCGCTCTGCACGAATCCGCGCGCGCGTTCGGTGTATTTTTCGAAATTCATAAGATCCCCTCTCGACCTGAAGGGCGCAGCCTCTCCCAGAGCATTTTCAGCCGAGGCGCTTGCCGGTTCGGCGGAGAAAATGCGTCCGGGCTCTGAGCGAAGCGCCCCGCGTCACTAGATTTCCGGCCCCTTGCGGCGGCCTTCGGAAGCGATATGGGGAGGGTTGTGGAGAGTTGAAGGGGGGCGACGCCTGAGCTTTGCAGAAGAGGGCGCGGCAAAGGGGCGCGGCGGCGGCGCCGCAGGAAAATCGAGGGCTCAGCCTTGCCCAGCCAGCTCCCGCTTGCGCCGCTCCACGGCTTCCTGCAGCGCGGCGAGGCTCTCGGCGACTTGCGTAGCCTCGAAGGACTTCAGCTTGTCGGTGTTCTCGAGGTCGATGCGGCGTGGATAGACCATCACCATTCCCTTGGGCGCGCGGGTTTCGAGCTCCGGCGCCGTGTCGCAGGCGAAGACGATGGTCGGCACGCGGCATTTGCCCGCCTGCGCGAAGACGTTCGTGGCAAGATTGTCGGAAATGCCGACGACGGCCTTGGCGACCGTGTTCGAGGTCGCGGGCGCCACGACCAGCGTGTGATAGACATTGTAATAGAAATTGCCGACCGGGGCCGCGCTCGCCGTCGTGTCCCTGTAGATGCGGATCGTATCCGGCAGGTTGAGATCGTGCTTGTACATCCGCACGACTTCCGCCGCCGCCTTGCTGACGAAAAGGTCGCAATGGTCGAGCGAGCGGATCATATCGAGACATTCGGTGAAGAAATGGCCCGAGCCCGTAAGCGCCCATCCCCACCGCGGCGTGACGACGTCTTGGTTTTTTGTCATGAAGCGATCTTCTGTGTTGCGGAGGCGACCGGCGCGCCGGGCAGGACGCCGCTGGCGAAAAGCGCCCCCGCATTGGCGAGCGCGCGCGGGCCGGCGACGTAGACGGGCACGCCATCGACATAGTCGGGAAAGGCCGGGTCGACAATGCCGGCCGAGACAATGCCTTCCAAAGCAGAATCGGCGCCGATGTCGACGCTCTTGATCATGAGCAAGGCTCCCGCGCCCGTTCGTCGCGCGAGCCAGGCGGCGAGGCTGTCGGAGGTGACATTCCAGCCGGGATGAATGTCCTTTGCCGCCATCACCATGCTGGAGCATCGCCACAAAGCGATCCGGCCCCGCGCATGGGCGGCGTCGATTTCCTCCGGCGTCGCCGCCAGGTCGAGGTCATGGAGCTGAGCCAAAGCGAGCGCATATTGCTCCATGGCGAGAGTCGCCATGGCGTGGGCGGTTTTGTCCGAGCAGCCGAGCTTCGGCTGGGCGTCGCGCACGGCGTCCGCGAAGGGGCCGCCGCCGCAAACGAGCGTGAGCCGATGCGGCCAGCGGTCGAGCGCCTCGATCCAGCGCGCGAGATTGGGCGAGTCGTAAAGACTGCCGCCGATCTTGGCGACGAGGAGGGGCGCGGGCGTTATCATGTCGATCGGGCGGCGCGCCGGTGGCCGGCGGGGCGTTCCCGGCGGATCTTCACGCCCACGGCGCCGGGCGCGACATCGAGCTTCTCGACCTGCACCGTCACGGCCAGCACGCGCTCGTGCAGCAGCACGCTCTCAGCGAGGCGTTCCGCGATCGTTTCGACCATGGCGACATGGCCGCTGGCGAGGATCATTTTTATCGCGTCCATGATGACGTCGTAGGAAAAGACGGCGCGCATATCGTCGGAAATTTCCGCGCGCGTCACCTCGGCGTCGACATTGAAGCGCACGCGCTGCGTGTGACCATATTCATGCGCATAGGCGCCGACTTCCATTGGCGCGATATAATCGTGCAGGAAGACGCAGTCCGTATCGGCGACGCCCGGCGGCTGGATAAAGCCGCGCGCGATGAGCGCCCATTCGGCCGCCATCTCCTCGATCTTGTCGTGGCGCGTCGGAATAAGGTCGCGGACGAGCGCCACAGCGGCGGCGGAGAGCGCGCCGCGACGGTCGCCGTGCTCGCAGAGCGCGCCACGAAAGCCGATGACGTCGGCGCCGGTGACGAGAAGACGCGGCACGTCGGGCGGCTCCAGCGCGCCCGCAAGCCCCGCGGCGAGCCGCAATTCGCGGCAGCGGGCGGTGAATTCAGAAAGCGCGCCGACCGTCATAATGTCGATCAGGCGGCCGTCGCTCTTATGCGCCGTGTCTAGCATGGCGCCGTGGAAGCCCGCCTTGGCGAGCGCGGGCAGGCGCGCGAAATCCGGGCGCAGATCGGCGAAGAGCACGGCGACGAGCTTCACGCGCTCGGCGATGGGGGCGAGGGCGGCGATGATCTCTTCGGCGTCGGGCGTCAGCGGCAGCGCGAATTTCACATATTCGACGCCGGTCTCGATCGCTTCCTCGAAGGCCTGGCGGGCGTGGGCCACGTCATGCGGCAGATCGACGACGGCGCTGACCGGGCGGCGGCCGTTTACTGCTGTGACAATGTCCTTGACCCGGGCCAGAGAGAGCGCGCCGAGCGCTCCTCGCGCGGGGTCCTTGCAATCGATGATGTCGGCGCCATGAGCGAGGGCGGTTTCCGCTTCCTCTCGCGATAGAACGCTGGCCAACATCAGGGTCATTATTCAGGCTCCCGGAAAAACAATCTCGCAGCTTTCTCATTCTCCCGCTTGTGGGAGAGGACAGCTCCTGCGCCAGCAGGGTCGGGTGAGGGCGCGCGCGGCTGACCCTCCATATACGCTCTCGTCACTTCTGTGAATTGCAGCGCCGCGCTACTCGATCCGCGACCCATTCGCAGAGAGGACCGAAGCCGCGAGATAGAGCGAGCCGGCGATCAGCACGCGCGGAGGCTGATCGAATCTGTGCGAGGCGAGAATCCGCAGCGCTTCCTCGACATTATCGGCGTGGCTCGCGACGGCGACGCCTTCGGCCCCGGCG
>DATBRF010000018.1:0-8143 GCA_036560425.1 Methylocystis sp.
GCTCGGAAAAGGCAGGCGCGCGCGGGGTATGGGGAAAAACGCCGGGTCGATCCGCCTGCCGTCCGGCAGCGCGGCGCGCTCGGCGCTTTCGGGATCGCGGCCGGCGGCAAGCTCGCGCAGCGCTGCGTCCGACGGCGGCGCCACGAGGAAAGCGCCCGCGACGGCGTCGCTCATCTGCGGCGCGGCGTGAAGCAGGGCGACGACGCCGAGCGAATGCGCGATGCAGACAATCGGCCGATCGCCGCGGCGCGTCGCCTCGACGATCGTCGCTGCCCAGTCGTCGCGCCGGGGCTTGTGCCATTCGCTTTGCTCGATGCGGCGCGCGGTGGAAAGCCTCGTCGCCCAGCGGCTGTACCAATGCGCCGGCGTGCCGCCGCTATAGCCCGGCAGGATGAGAATATCCGCTTCGGCGGCGCGCATCAGGCAGCCGGCTTCGCAAAGGCGCCGGCGAGCGCGTCCTCGATCAGCTTGCGGGTGTTCGCGACGCCATAGAGCGCAATGAAGGAGCCGAAGCGCGGGCCTTTCTTCTCGCCGAGCAGCACCTCGTAGAGCATGTTGAAGAAATCGTTGGAGACGCCCGGCCGCTCCGGCGTCGCGCCTTTGGCGGCGAGGTCCTGGTAGCGCGGCACGGCGCGGCCGACATCGTAGAGCGCCGTCTGAATGTCCTCGGCCGTCGCGCTTTGCGGCAGGGCGCAGAGCACGGCGTCGATCCTGGCGAGCACCTCTCGCTCAACCTCGTCCGGCGCCCGATATTGCTTCGCCGGCTTCACGAAATCGCGGAAGTAAGCCACCGCATAGCCCACGAGCTTGTCGAGGCGCGGGTGGTTTTCCGGTGAGGCGGAGGGCGCGTATCGGCGCAGGAAGCCCCAGAGAACCCCTGCGTCCTCGGCATTGGCGACGGCCGCGAGATTGAGCAGCATGGAGAAGGAGACGCTCGTGCCCTTCGCCTCGCCCTCATGGGCGAGCGTCTCGGGCTCGGGCGGATCGCCCGCGTGGATATGCCAGACGGGATTGCCGAGGCGGTTCTTCCAATCCTGGCGCGGATAGGCGTCGAGGAAATTCAGATAATCGTCGACGGCGCGCGGAATGACGTCGAAATAAAGACGCTTCGCGGCGGAAGGCTTCTGATACATGAATTGCGCGAGGCTCTCGGGGCTCGCGTAGGTCAGCCACTCTTCGATCGTCAGGCCATTGCCCTTGGATTTCGAAATCTTCTGGCCCTTCTCGTCGAGGAAGAGCTCGTAATTGAAGCCTTCCGGCGGGCGGCCGCCCAATGCGCGCACGATCTGGCCGGAAAGCTTCACCGAGTCGATCAGATCCTTGCCGGCCATTTCATAATCGACATTCAGCGCATACCAGCGCATCGCCCAGTCGGGCTTCCATTGCAGCTTGCAATGGCCGCCGGTGACTGGGGTCGTGAACGTCTCGCCCGTCTCCGGGTCGGCCCAGTCGATCGTGCCGGCCTCGGCGTCATAGGCCGTCAGCGGAACCTGCATGACGATGCCGGTCCTGGGGTGGATCGGCAGGAAGGGCGAATAGGTCGCAGCCCGCTCCTCGCGGAAGCTCGGCAGCATGATCTTCATCACCGCATCGTAGCGGGCGAGCATATGCTTCAGGGCCGCGTCGAAACGCCCGCCCTTGTAATAGTCGGTCGAGGAGGCGAATTCGTAGTCGAAGCCGAAGGCGTCGAGAAAGGCGCGAAGCCGCGCATTGTTGTGCGCGCCAAAACTGCCGTGCGTGCCGAAAGGGTCGGGCACCTGCGTCAGCGGCTTGCCTAGATGGGCCGCCACCATCTCCTTGTTGGGGATGTTGTCGGGAACTTTGCGCAGCCCGTCCATGTCGTCGGAGAAGGCGAGCAGCCGCGTGGCGATCTTGCCTTCGGTCAGCGTCTGGAAGGCGCGGCGCACCATGCTGGTGCGGGCAACCTCGCCAAAAGTGCCGATATGCGGCAAGCCCGAGGGGCCGTAGCCGGTCTCGAAGAGCACCGAGGTCTGGCCGCTTTCCTCGACCCTTTTGACGAGCTTCTTCGCCTCCTCGAAGGGCCAGGCGGGAGAGACGCGCGCGGCGTCAAGAAGTTCGGGCGAAAGGTCGAGAGCGGGCATGTGCGGAGCGCAACCATCAACTGTGGGGGGAGCGCAGCACAGTAGGGAGCGGCGCGGGGGGCGTCAACGCTTAGGATAGATATGGTTGGGTCGGCCGCTTTTGCGCCTTCCTCTTGTGGTGTATAAATTGTCGTCTACACGTCTACACGCATCGAGGCGCGCCATGCCCCTTCATATAAAGGACGAAGAGGCGACGGCAGCAGTCCGAGCGCTGGCCAAGGCCCGCAAGCTCACGCTGACCGAGGCCGTCAAAACCGCCTGTCAGGAAGCTTTGGAGCGCGATCAGCGCGCGCGACCGGTCTCCTCGCGCCTCGCCGCCGTTCATGCCCGCGTACGCGCCCTTGGCCGCACCGGAGAGAGGGCTGATAAGGCGTTTTTCGACCGCGAATGGGGTGAGGCCGAATGAGGCGCCCCGTCATGGTCGAGACTAGCGCCCTCGCCGCCATCATCCTCGAGGAAGAGGACTGGCAGACCCTCGCGCAGCAGATCGCTGACGCCGACGCCGCGACGACATGCGACGCCGTCTTCGAAACGTCATTGGCGCTCGTTCGCGAGCTTGGAGTCGCCCCTACAGAAGCCCTCGAAATCGCAGAAGCCGCCGCCGCCAGCCTTGGCGTTCAAATCCTCGCCGTGACGCCGGAAATAATGCCGCTTGCCGCCCTGGCCCGCGAAAGATACGGAGCCGGACGCAGCGGTTTGAACATGGGCGATTGCCTCTCTTACGCGGCGGCGCGCTCTTGGCAAGCCAGAATGATCTACAAGGGCAATGACTTTACAAAAACCGACGTGAATGATTAGCCGCCGCTTAACAAAAAAAACAGAAGGCGAGGCGCTCGTTGCGAGCCGCCTTCGCCTTCCAGTCGGCCTTCGACCATGCGGTCAGGGGGGCGCTCAGTTCGCGCAGGTCACGCTGCGCATATAACGGACGCGGCCGCGCTCGTCTGTGCTTGGCTTCAGAACGAGCGTGCAGTCTTCGTCCTCGGCGCCGTAGGCGCGTCCCACCTTGATCGCCGGTCCACGCGCGAGCGGGCGAAGGCCGTCGTCATTGAGGCTGACCGCGGCCTTGACGGCGGCGGTGGATTGTCCCTTCATGACCGGCGCGGTTGGGGCCGCGGCGACCGCGGCGCATAGACCGAAACCGACGGTGCATCCAAGAACAATCCGCGACGTGCGGCTTGCAAACGGGCTTTCGCGCGTAACGGCCATAACGGCCCTCCCATAGGGTTACGACGATAGGTCTTGTCCCTGGCGTGCGCCTGCTCCGCCTGCCTCAGGGTGTTCCTCTTTTTGTTGGGAGGAAAACGCCGAGCCAGAGAAATGGTTGCATCGGCGCCACAAAAAAATTTTTTCGCGGGGTTGCCCCGCCACATTTGCGCCCCTATCGCTCGAGCCTGGCAATAAGGCTCGACGTGTCCCAGCGCTTGCCGCCCATCGCTTCGACCTCGGCGTAGAATTGATCGACCAGCGCGGCGACGGGCAGCTTCGCGCCATTGCGGCGAGCCTCGGCAAGGCAAATGGCGAGATCCTTGCGCACCCACTCCACCGCGAAGCCGTGGTCGAATTCGCCTGCAAGCATTGTTTTCGTGCGGTTTTCCATCTGCCAGGATTGCGCCGCGCCGTTCTTCAGGAGGTCGATGACGGCTGCGGCGTCGAGGCCCGAGGCTTTCGCGAAATGAAGCGCCTCGGAAAGGCTTTGGATCAGCCCGGCGATGGCGATTTGATTAACCATCTTGGTAAGCTGGCCCGAGCCCGGCGGGCCCATCAGCCGGCACGCGCGAGCGTAGGATGCGATCACCGGCTCGGCCTGCGCATAGATCTCCGGTTCGGCGCCGCACATCACCGTGAGCGCGCCATTCTCGGCGCCGGCCTGTCCGCCTGAGATCGGCGCATCAATGGCCCCGAGGCCGCGTTGCCTGGCTTCCGCGTCGAGTTCGCGGGCGATTTGCGCCGAGGCGGTCGTATGGTCGACGAAAATGGCTCCTGCTTTCATGCCCGCGAAACAGCCGTCCGATCCGAGCGTCACCGAGCGCAGATCGTCGTCGTTGCCCACGCAAGAGAAGACGAAATCCGCGCCCTTCGCGGCCTCGCGGGGCGTCGGCGCCCATTTTGCCGCGCCTTGCTGCAACGCAGAAAATCTCTCCGCCTTGGCGGTCGTGCGATTGTAGACCGTAACCTTGTGGCCCTTGCGGACAAGGTGGCCAGCCATGGGAAAACCCATGACGCCGAGGCCGATGAAGGCCACATTCCTGGACTCGGACATGGGCTCAACCGCCTGTCGTGCTCATATGGCGGGAGACCGCCGGGGTCTGGGTCGCGCGGTCGATGACGAAGTCATGACCCTTGGGCTTGCGCAAGATTGCGGCTTCGATCGCGGCGTGCAGAGCCGCGTCGTCGGCGCTGTCGCGCAGCGGCGTGCGCAGATCGGCGGCGTCCTCCTGCCCAAGGCACATATACAATGTGCCGGTGCAGGTGACGCGGACACGGTTGCAGCTTTCGCAGAAATTATGGGTGAGCGGCGTGATGAAGCCGACGCGCCCGCCGGTCTCCTCGGCGCGCATGTAACGAGCGGGGCCGCCGGTGCGATAGTCGATCTCTGTCAGGGTGAAGGCCTCAGAAAGCCTGTCCCGCACGGCGGTCATCGGCAGATATTGATCCACCCGCGCCGGCCCGTCGATCTCGCCGAGAGGCATCACCTCGATGAAGGTCATGTCCATCCCCTGCGCGTGCGCGAAACGGACGAGAGGGACGAATTCGTCCTCGTTGACGCCCTTCAGCGCCACGGCGTTGAGCTTGACCCTGAGCCCCGCCTTCAGCGCGGCGCCGATTCCGGCCATCACCCGCGCATGCTCGCCCGTGCGGGTGAGCGCCCGAAAGCGCTCGGGGTCGAGCGTGTCGAGCGAGACATTGACGCGCTCGACGCCGCAATAGGCAAGCTCTGAGGCGAAGCGCGCGAGCTGCGAGCCATTGGTGGTGAGCGTCAGCTCCTCGAGCTTGCCGGAGACGAGATGGCGCGAGAGCGCGCGGAAGAGCCTCATTACATCATGACGCACCAGGGGCTCACCGCCGGTGATGCGCAGCTTCTTCGTTCCGCGCGAAATGAAGGCCGTGCAAAGCCGGTCGAGCTCTTCGAGCGTGAGCAAATCCTTCCGCGGCAGGAAGGTCATATGCTCGGCCATGCAATAGACGCAGCGGAAATCGCAGCGGTCGGTCACAGAGACGCGCACATAGGAAACCGCCCGACCGAAGGGGTCGACGAGCGGCGCGGGCGCCGCAAGGGCCGGCGAAGGGAAATGGGCGTTCATCTCTTTGCGGTTCCTGGCGCGCTTTCCGCCCGCATGGACATGCGAGCGACAAGAAATCGCGCAAAAGCAAAACTCTGGAGCGCATTCTTATCGCAAAAGTCCGCCGACTTTTGCGGAATGCGCTCAGCGGCGCGCAAGGCCGTCTTGATCCTTTCATATATTGCTGTCTGCGAAGGTCGTGAAGCCTCAGCATTTCGATGCGGCGATCGGGATTTCCAATGGGCGTGGGGCTAATCTAAGGTTAACGTGTCTGCCGCGCGCCTGCGGCGCAGGAGGGAGCGCCCGATGTCCTCGCCTTTCGGCAAGCGTCTTATCGTCACAAGCCTGCTCGCCGTTCTCGCAGTGCCGGTGTTTTTCTTCTCGGTGCGCGTCTTCTCCGCCTGGCGGGCGGGCTATGGCTGGGCGGAGATGGATTGGGACGGCAAGGGTCACACGACGCTTCTCGATTTTCTGAAATCGGCCGAGATCGGCAAGCGGCCGGTTCTGGTCAACGACCGTTCCTGCGTCGAATATTTCCTTTATCGTGGCGGGGTGACTGTGAAGACGGCGTGCCCTTGAGTCCAGCCATTGCCATTCCGCCCCGTCTGCGCTAGCTCGACGCCGTCTTTTCCGCGTCCCTTCGGCCCTCCGGCCGCTCGTCAGATCGGGGAACGCGCGCGACGGAGCTTTCCCGAATGAAACTGCCCAATCAATTCTACCGTCCCCTGGCCATCGGCGCGCCGGCTCCCTATCGCGAGCTGCCGGTCAAGGTCGAGCGCATGATCCATTTCGTGCCGCCTCATGTCGAGAAAATGCGCGCCAAGGTCCCGGACATCGCCAAGCAGGTCGACGTCGTGCTCGGCAACCTTGAGGACGCGATCCCCGCCGACGCCAAGGAAGCCGCCCGCGCCGGCTTCATCGAGATGGCGAAATCGACCGATTTCGGCTCGACCGGCCTGTGGACGCGCATGAATGCGCTGAACTCCCCCTGGGCTCTCGACGACATGATCGAGATCGTCGGCGCGGTGGGCAACAAGCTCGACGTCGTCATGCTGCCGAAGGTCGAGGGTCCCTGGGACATCGCTTACCTCGACCAGCTGCTCGCCCAGCTGGAAGCCAAAAACGGGGTGACGAAGCCGATCCTGATCCACGCCATTCTGGAAACCGCCGAGGGCGTGAAGAACGTCGACGCGATCGCCTCGGCGAGCCCGCGCATGCACGGCATTTCGCTCGGCCCGGCCGATCTCGCGGCCTCGCGCGCCATGAAGACGACGCGCGTCGGCGGCGGCCATCCCGAATATAAGGTCATCGCCGACGCCGATCCGGGCGCCGGGCTGCGCGCGACCTTTCAGCAGGACCTGTGGCACTACACCATCGCCAAGATGGTCGACGCCTGCGCCTCGGCCGGAATCAAGGCCTTCTATGGCCCCTTCGGCGACTTCTCGGACGGACCGGCCTGCGAGGCCCAGTTCCGCAACGCCTTCCTGCTCGGCTGCGCCGGCGCCTGGTCGCTCCACCCGAGCCAGATCGAGATCGCCAAGCGCGTCTTCTCGCCCGATCCGAAGGAGGTCGCCTTCGCCAAGCGCGTGCTGGAGGCCATGCCCGACGGCACCGGCGCCGTGATGATCGACGGCCGCATGCAGGACGACGCCACCTGGAAGCAGTGCAAGGTCGTCGTCGATCTCGCCAAGCAGGTGGCCGCCAAGGACGCCGACTTCGCGAAGATTTACGGCTTCTGAGCGGAAGGGAGATCCCCTTCCGTTCGCAAGCAGTGACCGCGGCCCCCTGTCACTCCCGCGGGCCAAGGCCCGATCGGGAAGCCAGGGTAAAGGATAGCGCTCAAAACGGCGCTCCCCTTCGCCGCGGGGGCCTTCGGCAATGACGGCCGGTGGCGTGGCGCCGCCAAAAAAACGGCCGCCCAAAGGCGGCCGTCCAGACTACTGACAAAGTGGCGTTGACGCCCCTCGTGCTTCACGACGCCTGCTGCGCAGGCTCCCCAGCAAGAGGGGCTTCTGCGTCAAACGCTCAGGCCTCATCCTGAGGAGCGAGCGAAGCTCGCGTCTCGAAGGACGAGGCCGCCTCGGAGGTTTGTCAACAACGGCCGCCCGAAGGCGGCCGTCCAATTCTCGGGCGCCCCTTGCGTTACACGGGCGCCTTTTCCTCTTCGGCGGCAACCACCTGCAGGAAGGTCTCCGCCGCCTCGCGGCGCTCGAAGACATGAGGCTGCAGGCCGCGCTTGGCCATGGCTTCCTTCATCTTCATGCGGGCGAAGGCGGAAGTCGCATAGCGCGTCGTCGTCAGATAATAGTGCTGGCTCAGATATTCGATCATCTCGGCGTAATCGTCGTAAAGCGCTTCGCTTATATGCGCGCCATCGTGATTGACGACCGAGTTGACGCGCTTGCCGACCTTCTCGCAGGCGGTGACGAGCGCCTTGCGCATCTCGTCGACGTCCTTCTTGGTGCGCGCGTGCCAGCCCTCGAGATTGAGGAAAAGGATATTGCGCGCCGGGTCGTAGCTGATCCGCTGATCGAGGTTGAGGTTCAGGAGATCGTTCATCAGGCCCATGGGCTCGTCGATGAAGATGCGCTTGTCCATCAACACCGGCTCATTGATGATCGGCTTGAAGTCCATGAAGGGCAGGATGTGCTTGTCGATGTCGACGCCCGGCGCGACCTCGATCAGCTCCAGACCGTTTTCCTTGAGCTGGAAGACGCAGCGCTCGGTCACGTAATAGACCGGCTGCTTGCGCTTCTGCGC
>DATBRF010000019.1:0-5737 GCA_036560425.1 Methylocystis sp.
CGCCGCTCACGGCCTCGGTCGCGCGCGACAATCTCGTCGGCGTTCAGTTCCATCCCGAGAAGAGTCAGAGGCTCGGCCTCGCTCTCATCGCCAATTTCCTGAGGTGGCGCCCGTGATTCTCTTTCCGGCAATCGATCTTAAAGAAGGCCAGTGCGTCCGTCTCGCCCAGGGCGACATGGACCGCGCCACGGTCTTTAATGACGATCCAGCCGAGCAGGCGCGCGCTTTTCAGGCTCAAGGCTTCGAATATCTGCATGTCGTCGATCTCGACGGCGCCTTCGCCGGCGCGCCGCGCAACGCGCAGGCCGTCGAGGCGATCCTTTCCGCGCTGACGATTCCGGTTCAGCTCGGCGGCGGGATTCGCGACATGCGCACGCTCTCCGGCTGGCTGGAGAAGGGCGTCGCACGCGTCATCATCGGCACGGCCGCCGTGAAGGACCCGTCCTTCGTTCGAGAGGCGGCGCGGCTTTATCCAGGCCGCGTGGCGGTGGGCATAGACGCCAAGGACGGCATGGTTGCTGTCGACGGCTGGGCGCGCACCACGCGCATGTCGGCGCTCGATCTCGGCAAGAGCTTCGAGGACGCGGGCGTCGCCGCGATCATTTATACTGATATTTCACGCGACGGGATTTTAACGGGCCTCAACATCGAGCAGACGCTCGCGCTCGCCAACGCGCTGACCATTCCCGTCATCGCTTCGGGCGGCCTCGCTTCGCTCGCGGATATCGAGCGCCTGCTGCAGCCCGACTGCGCCAAGCTCGCCGGCGCCATCACCGGCCGCGCCCTCTATGACGGGCGGCTCGATCCGGCGGAGGCGCTGGCGATGATCAAGAAGGCGAGAGCGGAAGGGAAAGACGGATGCTGAAAGCCCGCGTCATCCCCTGCCTGGACGTCAAGGAAGGCCGCGTCGTCAAGGGCGTCAATTTCGTCGATCTGCGCGATGCCGGCGACCCGGTCGAATGCGCCATCGCCTATGACGCCGCCGGGGCCGACGAGCTCTGCTTTCTCGACATCACCGCGAGCCATGAAAATCGCGGCATTCTGCTCGATGTCGTCAAGCGCACGGCGGAAGCCTGCTTCATGCCGCTCACCGTCGGCGGCGGCGTGCGAACGCTGGACGATATACGCAATCTTCTGCTCGCCGGCGCCGATAAGGCGTCGATCAACACCGCCGCCGTCTCCAATCGCCAATTTGTGCGCGAGGCGGCGGAGAAATTTGGTTCGCAGTGCATCGTCGTGGCCATAGACGCCAAGCAGGTGGGGCCGGAGCAGTGGGAAATCTTCACCCATGGCGGGCGGCGGCCGACGGGCATAGACGCCGTCGACTACGCCCGTGAGGTGACGGCGCTCGGCGCTGGCGAAATCCTGCTCACCTCCATGGACCGCGACGGCGCCAAGATCGGCTTCGACATAGCGCTGACGCGCGCGGTCGCCGATGCGGTGAGCGTGCCGGTCATCGCCTCGGGCGGCGTCGGCAATCTCGACCATCTGGTCGCGGGCATTCGGGAAGGGCATGCGGCGGCCGTCCTGGCGGCGTCGATCTTTCATTTCGGCGAATATTCGATTCCACAGGCCAAGCGCCATATGGCGGCGGCGGGCCTGCCAATGAGGCTCGATGGTCTGGAGGCGTTGGGATGAATGGAACCACTACGGATGTTCGACTCGCCCCCTCCCTGTCCCTCCCCCGTTCCACGGGAGAGGGGACGCTCGCGATCAGCATTCTCGATGAAGGCCGCACGTCAACTCCCTCTCCCGCTTTAGCGGGGGAGGGCTGGGGAGGGGGCCAATGAGCTTCACCCTCGACGATCTCGCCGCGCTCATCGCATCGCGTCGCAACGACAGCGCTTCGACCTCCTATACGAAGCAGCTTTTCGACGCCGGCCCGCCGCGCATCGCCAAAAAGTTCGGCGAGGAGGCGGTCGAGGCAGTTATCGCCGCCATGGAGAACGACAAGAAAGCGCTCGTCAGCGAAGCCGCCGATGTGCTCTACCATCTCCTCGTGCTGCTGGAGGCGCGCGACATCTCGCTGGCGGAGGTCGTCGCAGAGCTTCAGCGCCGCACGACGCAATCCGGGCTTGCCGAAAAGGCCTCGCGCGGAGTTCCGAAATGAACGACGTCGGCGCGGCAAATGGCGGGTTGCTCTCGCCCTATCGTCGCTTCACGCGCACCGAATGGGCGAGCTTGCGCGCCGACACGCCGCTGACGCTGACGCTCGACGATCTGACGCGCCTGAAATCTCTCGGCGATCCGATCTCGCTCGAAGAAGTCATTGAAATCTATCTGCCGCTTTCGCGCCTGCTCGCACTCTACGTCGCGGCGACGCAAGGCCTTTTCAAAGCGACCCAACGGTTTCTGGGCGCCGAGGACGGCAAGGTTCCCTATATCGTCGGCGTCGCTGGCTCGGTGGCCGTAGGGAAATCCACGACCGCCCGAATCCTCAAGGCGCTGCTCTCGCGCTGGCCAAACACGCCCAAGGTCGAGCTCATTACCACCGACGGCTTTCTTCTGCCCAACGCCGTGCTCGAGCGGGAAGGGCTGATGGAGAAGAAGGGCTTTCCCGAAAGCTACGACAACAAGGCGCTGCTGCATTTTCTTTCGGCCGTCAAAGCCGGCCAGCGTCATGTCTGCGCGCCGGTCTATTCGCATCTGACCTATGACGTCGTCCCGGGCGAGACCGCCTGCTTCGACGGCCCGGATATTTTGATTGTCGAAGGCGTGAATGTGCTCGCCGCGCGGCCTTCGCGGCAGCCCAGGGAAATCCCTTTCGTCTCGGATTTCTTCGACTTCTCCGTCTATCTCGACGCGAGCGAAGATCTGCTGGAGCGCTGGTATGTCGAGCGCTTCTTGAGATTGCGCGAAACCGCCTTCCGCGACCCGCGCTCATATTTCCGCAAATATGCGGATCTCTCCGACGACGAGACCGTGCGCGTCGCGAACGAAATCTGGACGCGCATCAATCTGGAAAACCTCCGCCAGAACATTGCGCCGACAAGGCAGCGGGCGAGCTTGATTTTGACCAAGGGCGCAGACCACAAGATAGAGGAAGTGGCGCTGCGGAAGTTGTGAGGGCCTCGTCAATCTTGCGGAAGGCGGGCGCGGCGTCGTCGCCCGCCTTCCCGTTATCTTACGCGTTCCCCACCGTCCGCAGCAACGGCTTCGCCGGTCCATGCGCGGGCTTGCCATCGATCGTCAGCGATGGGCCTTCGGCGGAAATTTCCACCGTCGCGCCGTCGACGATCTCGCCCGCGAGCAGACGTTCGGCCAAAGCGTCCTGCAGCTCCTTCTGCATCACGCGCTTCAACGGACGCGCCCCATAGGCCGGGTCATAGCCCTTCGCCGCGAGCCAATCCCGCGCCTTCGAGTCCAGATGCACCGTAATCTTGCGATCCTCCAGCAGCTTCTGGAGGCGCTTGACCTGGATATCGACAATCGCGCCCATATCCTCGCGCTGCAGGCGATTGAACAGAATGATCTCGTCGACGCGGTTGAGGAACTCCGGCCGGAAATGCGACCGCACGAGCGCCATCACTTCGTCGTGCACGGCCGTCGAGTCCTCGCCTTCCTTCTGCATCACCAGAAATTCGGCGCCGAGGTTCGAGGTCATGATGATGAGCGTGTTCTTGAAGTCGACCGTGCGGCCCTGGCCATCCGTCAGGCGCCCGTCGTCGAGCACCTGCAGCAGCACGTTGAACACGTCCGGATGCGCCTTCTCGATCTCGTCGAAGAGCACGACCTGGTACGGCCGACGACGAATCGCTTCCGTCAGCGCGCCGCCTTCCTCATAGCCGACATAGCCGGGCGGCGCCCCGATCAGGCGAGCGACCGAGTGCTTCTCCATGTACTCGGACATATCGAGGCGCACCATCGCCGTCTCGTCGTCGAAGAGGAAGGCTGCAAGCGCTTTGGTTAGCTCCGTCTTGCCGACGCCCGTGGGGCCGAGGAAGATGAAGCTGCCGATCGGACGGTTCGGGTCCTGCAGGCCGGCGCGCGCGCGGCGCACAGCGGTCGAAACCGCAATGACCGCCTCATGCTGCCCGACCACGCGCTTGCTGAGCTCCTCCTCCATATGGAGGAGCTTCTCGCGCTCGCCTTCCAGCATCTTGTCAACCGGAACGCCCGTCCAGCGCGAGACGACCTGCGCGACGTCATTCGCCGTCACGGCCTCTTCGATCAGCGCGCCCTTGCCCTCCGAGGCCTCCACCTCCGTAAGCCTCTTTTCGAGGTCGGGGATGACGCCATAGGCCAGCTCGCCCGCGCGTTGATATTCGCCGCGGCGCTGCGCCTGGGCGAGCTCGTTGCGCGCGTGTTCCAGTTGCTCCTTGAGCTTCTGGGCGCTGCCGAGCTTATCCTTCTCCGCCTTCCAGCGTGCGGTGAGCGCGGCGGATTTCTCCTCGAGGTCCGCCAATTCGCCTTCCAGCTTGACGAGCCTGTCCTTCGAGGCCGGATCGGTCTCCTTCTTCAGAGCTTCCTGCTCGATCTTGAGCTGGACGATGCGGCGATCCAGCTCATCGAGCTCCTCGGGCTTGGAGTCGATCTGCATGCGCAACCGCGACGACGCCTCGTCCACGAGGTCGATCGCCTTGTCGGGTAGAAAGCGGTCGGAGATGTAACGGTTCGACAGAGTCGCCGCCGCGACGATGGCGCTGTCGGTGATGCGCACGCCATGGTGCATCTCGTATTTTTCTTTCAACCCCCGCAGAATCGAGATCGTGTCCTCGACCGTCGGCTCGTCGACGAAGACGGGCTGGAAGCGCCGCGCGAGGGCCGCATCCTTCTCCACATGCTTTCTGTATTCGTCGAGCGTGGTCGCGCCGACGCAATGCAACTCGCCGCGCGCCAGCGCAGGCTTCAGCAGGTTCGAGGCGTCCATCGCGCCATCGGCCTTGCCGGCGCCGACCAGCGTATGCATCTCGTCGATGAAGAGGATGATCTTGCCCTCGGCGGCCGTGATCTCGTTGAGCACGCCCTTGAGGCGCTCCTCAAATTCGCCGCGATATTTCGCGCCGGCGATGAGCGCGCCCATGTCGAGCGCCAGCAGCTTCTTGTCTTCGAGAGATTCCGGCACGTCGCCGTTGACGATGCGCAGCGCGAGGCCTTCGACGATCGCCGTCTTGCCGACGCCGGGTTCGCCGATGAGCACGGGATTGTTCTTCGTGCGGCGCGACAGCACCTGCACGGTGCGGCGAATTTCTTCGTCGCGGCCGATCACCGGATCGAGCTTGCCCTCGCGCGCCGCTTCGGTGAGGTCGCGGGCGTATTTCTTGAGCGCGTCATACTGGTTTTCGGCGGAAGCCGTGTCGGCGGTGCGGCCCTTGCGCAGACTCTCGATGGCGGCGTTGAGCGACTGCGGCGTCACGCCCGCGGCAGCGAGGATCTTTGCAGCCTCCGTGTCCTTCTCCAGGGCCAGCGCCAGCAGCAGGCGCTCGACGGTGACGTAGGAGTCGCCCGCCTTCTGCGCGATCTGCTCGGCGTTGGCGAAAAGCCGCGCCGTCGCGGGCGCGAGATAGAGCTGCCCGGCCCCGGCGCCGGCGACCTTGGGGAGCTTCGCCAGCGCGGCCTCGGTCTTGGCGAGCGCCTCGCGCGAATTGCCGCCCGCCCGGTCGATCAGACCGGCGGAAAGACCCTGATCGTCGTCGAGCAGAACCTTGAGGATGTGCTCGGGCGTGAACTGCTGATGCCCCTCGCGCGTAGCGAGCGACTGCGCGCTTTGCACGAAACCGCGCGCGCGTTCGGTGTA
>DATBRF010000020.1:0-35066 GCA_036560425.1 Methylocystis sp.
TAAGGCTCATGTTTTTTCCGAGATTGCGCGATCTTTTTTTTGCTTTGTCCGTTGCGTTGACGGGTTGCGGCAGCGAAGCGCATCTCGGTCCGATCTCGGACGAAGAGCGGGAGGCCTTGATCAGATCGGTTACGATGACGGCGCCGGTTCTCCATCCCGGCGAGAAGATCAAGGTCACCGTCTTTGGCGAAGATCGCCTTTCTGGCGAATATGAAATCGATCCAGCGGGCTATGTGTCACTGCCGCTTGCGGGCACGATCAAGGCCGCAGGGTTGAGCAAGCCCCAGTTCGAGCAGGAGCTCTCCAAGAGGTTTCGGGGCGAATATCTTAGGAATCCGAAAGTCACCGTAGACGTTTCGAATTTCCGGCCATTTTATATCCTGGGCGAGGTCTCGAGGCCGGGCGAATATTCGTTCAAGAGCGGGCTCAATGCCTTGAGCGCGATCGCCTTGGCGGGCGGATCGACCTATCGGGCGAGTCGCGATAGCGTTCTCATTCAGCATATCGGCGAGAACGGTTTCAGAGAATATCCCTTGTCGCCGACCATCCCCGTCCTTCCCGGCGATCTGATCCGTGTGCCTGAGCGCTATTTCTAGGTCGATGCGCGGCGCCACAGGCGAGAGAAGCTGACCGAGTCCGTCGTTGCGTCTTTTCGTCCACGCATGTTTTATCTGAGCCGCAAATCCTGATTTTTGCTTGCGCGCCCGAGAATCTGATCTAAATGTAGGGCGGGTGCGTGTTTTGGGGGCGATATGGATTTCCAAGGCGCGAGAATCTGCACGAAAACATTAACGCTTGGAAGCAGCCTTCTCGCCGCCGTGGCAAGTGGGGCGGCGGCCGCGGACGCGGGGGCTCAATCAGCGCCGTCCGGCTCAGCGGCGTCATCGACCTCTGCGGAGGCGGCGCTCGGCGCCTCCACAGGTCCGAAGCCGGACACTGGCATCCCGCTCCGAGGATGGATGTTTTATCCGTCATTTTTGTCGGGTGCGGTTTTCACAGACAATTTGTATCAACTTCCCAAGAAACGGATCGCGGGCGTCGGCTTTCGCGTGAGCCCGAGCCTGCAAGGGTTTCTCGACAATGGCCTGCATAGATCAACCCTGTATTTCATGGCGGATGTGCTGGTCTATCCCGGCCAAGGCGGGCTGACGGCGTTCACCCCGACCCCGACCAATTACAACACGCCAACGAATGTGAGCGGGCAGGTGGGTTTCTCCCATATCTGGTCGCCGCGCGAGGATTTAGCCTTTAGCGTCGACGTGGATTACACGCGGCAAAACGGCGTGATTGGCCCGGGTTATGTCGGGTCGCCAAAAATGGTCAATATTCCGAGCACCGGCGTCGTCTCGAACACGCCTCAATTCACCAACCAATACACCGCCTATATGTCTGCCGAAAAGAAATTTGCCGACCGCTGGTTTGTTCGCGGCACAACGGGCGCGCAATATCTTGCTTATGATAGTCGACCTTCCGAGCCCTATTTGTCGACGTGGCTCTACGGCGCCAATTTCTTTCGAGCGTCGGATGGTTTGGCCTATATGGCGTCGCTGCGCGGGGGATATTGGCTGACTCCGCAGGTCTATGGTTTTATCGAGCCGTCCGCCAACTCGCGCTTCTATCAGAACTCCTTTTTGGATACGAACGGTTACCGCATTATCGCGGGGCTGGGATCAGATATGATCGGCCTGTTCCGTGGCGAGATTTACGGCGGTTATCAGCAACAGATGAGGTCGCAGGGCTATTTTGATCCCACGTCCAGTCCGGCTTTTGGCGCGCGGATTTTTTATTATCCGACGCGCTACATAAAAGTCACTGCGAGCGTCGATCAGCCGCTTTCCTCGGGACTCAACAAGCCGGCCATCGCTTTCGGTTTCCCGGTATGGTCTGCGCTTCACCGCGGCGTGGCGGCGTCGATCAGCCGGACGCTGATCGTGCGCCTCCAAGCCGATTATGCGCTTTCGGAATATTGGACAGCCTATGTACGAGGGGGCTATGGAGAATCTCGTTATTCCAATCCACCCGATCTGCAAACGCAATGGGCGGCGCGCGCGGGATTAATCTATAATTTATGGCGCAACGTCGCCGTGACGATGGAGTATCAGGTAACGAAGACCTCTTCGAATTCCACCAGCAATTGGTGGGCGCTGACCGGAACCAACTGGTCCAAAGCCTTATTCTGGAACGGCGCGTCTTCGGGTTACACCCAAAATAGCTTGTCCGCCGGACTGACCTATACCTATTGAGCGCCGAGAGGACGCATATGAAAAAGGTAATCGCCTTCACCCTTTCCCTGGCGGCTCTTTCGATCGGAAAGCAGGACGCGGCCGCAAAGCCGCCCCGGCCGCAAAATGCCGAAGTGACGACATCCTCTGGCTCGGACAGCCTTGCGCATCTTCTCAAAGTGAACCCGGCGGGCGGCCAGCCGCTTGCAAAGGCGGTCGAGGCCCTTCTGAAGGGCTCGTATTCGGCCGCGCCGTCGGTCGTCGCTCTGGCGAATAGGGCGACGCCCGACCAAAAGGCCGCGATCGCCGCCGGCTATGCACGGGCGTTGACGGAACTAGAAGAATCCAATCAGGAAGGCGCCCGCAAGCTTCGGGAGGCGCTGTCAGGGGCCGATCCGACTTTTGTTGCGATGGTCGCATCCCTGCTAAGTCAGAACTACGCTGAAGCAGGCGCAAGGGGCGGGGACGGCCTTGGTGGTGGCGGTTTCAGCGGCGGCGGTTTTGGTGGCGGCGGAGTGAGCGGCGGCGGCGTCTTGCCGGTCAGCCCGAACTGACCCTTGCCGGGCGGGGGATCAAATCTACAAAACTGATTAAATACGAATTAATCTGATAGACAAGTCTCTTCGAAACAGATAGCTTTATCTCGACAAAGAGAATCGCGGTCGAATTACAGGGGACTTTTCGCGCTGTGATTTGCCGTGGAAGTCATTTCGAAAGCTATGGGTGGGGCATGCATTCGACAACAGCGTTGCGGACGGCTGCGGATACTGATTTAGACTACAGATTAGGGAATGGCCAGCGATGGTATGTCGCGCAGACAATCGCCAATCGTGAGTTCATCGCCAAGTTAAACTTGGAAGCGCAAGGTTTCACGACATTTTGGCCGCAAATCTTCAAGACCGTCCGCCATGCCCGTAAGCTTCGCACGATAAAGACCGCCGTATTTCCGGGCTACCAATTCGTAGCGCTGGACGTGAGGCGGGATCGTTGGCGATCCGTAAACGGCACGCGCGGCGTCGCCCGCCTCATTATGGTGGAAGACGCCCCTTCGCCAGTTCCTTGTGGCGTCGTCGAATCCTTGATCGACTCTCTGGATGAACGCGGGATCTGCCGCTTCGATCGCGATCTGATCGAAGGCCAGGCTATTCGCGTGACATCCGGACCTTTCGCGGAAACCGTCGGTCGTCTTGTTTCGCTTGACGCCAGGGGCCGCGTCCGCGCGCTTCTCGACATTATGGGTGGCCAGGTCCTGGCCACGCTGGAAGGATCCGCGCTGACGGCGGCGTAAATCCAGCCGCCGAAAGGCGGCTGTCTAAATCATTGCACTCTGGGGATCTATTTCACCCAGAGTGCGGTAGCATTGAAGGGCGCAAGCCGCCGCGCGCTCTTCCCCCTTTCAAGCCTTCACTCTATCTTGAGAAACGCTTCCGTTGAGGAAAAGCGCTTTGCCCTTCTTGGCGCTCTGGCGTGAAAGCAAGTTCGAAACAATGCTCTTTTGCGCCCTGATCGCAGGTCTGGCATGGGCGCCTTTCTGGCTAGGGTCGAATCGTCTCTTTGCTTGGGGAGTCAATGGAGTTCTCTTTCCCGCGTTGGCGGCGCTCTATGAGATGAATTTGCTCGTGACCGGAAAACCGCACCCGGTCGGGCTCAGGCGCCTCCCGGCTTCGGCGCTCATGTTCAGCGCAATTGTTCTCTGGATTGCGATACAGATGTCGCCGATGGTTCCGGCCTCGGTCGTCCATCCAATCTGGGGAATGGCGCAAGAGGCGCTGGGGCGCTCGCTTGATGCGACGATAAGCGTCGATCATGGTGAAACCTACATCGCGCTCATTCGGCTGCTGACGAGCGCAAGCCTGTTCTGGTTGGCGTTGCAGTTCTCCCGACAGGCTTTGCGCGCCGATCTCTTGTTGCGAGCGATAAGCCTCATCGTCGCGGCCTACTCAGCCTATGGACTTGTGTTGACCGCGTTTTTCTCGGGCATGATTCCGTTTCTCGATCCGGTCGGGGAGGGCGTCTTCGTGCATGCGACATTCGTCAATCACAACAATTTCGCCACCTACGCCGGACTTGGCCTTATTGTCTCGGGAGGATTGATCTTGCGCCTTTTTCGCAATGATGTCCCCGAAACTACGAACCTGCGTTATCGGCTGGCGATGTTTCTTGAAGTCACATGCCGAAAGGGTTGGTTTCTGCTTGGGGTCGGCCTCGTCACGCTCGCCGCGCTTCTGGGATCCGGCTCGCGCGGCGGCGTTCTGGCGACCGCGCTTGGCGCCTTGGCGCTTCTCATCCTCTCCCTTTCCCGTCGGAGAGGACGAAGGGCGGAGCGACTCGAAGCGATCGCGCTGATCGCTATTTCGTTGATCGCTGGGCTTGTTTTCCTTGGCGATCTCTTCATCGACCGCATCAAGATGACCGGTCTCGGAGACGCAAGTCGAATCGCGGTTTATCTGATCACGCTGCGCTCGGTGCTGGATACGCCCTTGCTGGGCTTCGGCTATGGGACATTCGCTGACGTCTTCCCGATGTATCGCGATCAATCGATCAGCGTCATCGGCGTTTGGGACAAGGCGCATAACACTTACCTTGAGATCTTTCAGGGGCTAGGACTGGTTTTCGGCGGCGCCTTGATCGCCTCCCTCGGCGTCATTGCCGTCAAATGTTTTAAGGGAACGGTCGCGCGCGGTGAAAATGCGGCGACGCCAATGATCGCTAGCGCCGCATCGGTTCTTGTCGCTGTCCATGCGCTCGTCGACTTCAGTCTCCAAATTGAAGCGGTAGCGCTGACCTATCTGGCGATCCTTGCGGCCGGCTGTGCGCAATCCGAGAGTTCGCAACTCTCATTGTCGGATTGAATGCGGCAAGTCTGGCGTCAGTATCCCGACGGCTAAGAAACGAATGCTCAATCGACTCGAACCTGTTCAAACCGTCGCTCCAGCAGGCGGCGAAGGGTTTGATTTGCACGCCGCGATCAATTTCGCCTGGCGGCAGTGGAAATTGATCGCTAGCGTAACGGGATTCGTTCTGATTATCGCCGCCGTCTATCTGGTCCGAGAGACACCGCTCTATACAGCCACCGCTACGCTCTTACTTGATCCGCAAAAGGTGAAAGTCGGCCAGGAAACGGTCATGGCCGATACTGAGCTCGACATGGCCACCATCGAAAATCAGATCGCGATCATCAATTCGAGCGGGTTGCTGCGGCGGGTCGTCGAGAAGGAGCGCCTGGTCAATGATCCGGAGTTCGGCGTGGCGCGGCGCCGCGAGGCGAGCCCCGGTCTCTTCGCCTCACTCTTTGGCCTGTTTTCGAAGTCGTCCGCCGAGAAGAAAGGCGCCATGACGGAGCCTCTCCCCGCGGAGATCGTTGCGACGGTTGAGAGCCTCAAAGGCGCCTTGACGGTTGCGCGCGCAGGCCAGGCCTATGTCATCGTCGTCTCGGTCACCTCCGCCGACCCGACGAAGGCGGCGCGGCTCGCCAATGCAGTCGCCGACGCCTATGTCGTCGACAAGCTCGACGCGCGTTTCGAAGCGGCGAAGCGCGCCTCCGCTTGGCTCTCCGACCGTCTTGTCGAATTACGCCAGCAGTTACGTCAGTCGGAGGAGGAGGTCGCCAGGTTCCGCTCGGAAAACAATCTTTCCGGCGCGTCATCGACAGGCGTCAGCCTTAACCAGGAACAACTTGGCCAGTTGAACGGGCGCCTTGTCCAGGTGAGAGCGGAGGCCGCCGAAAAGAAGGCCCGCCTCGAGATGTTGCGAAAAATCGAGGCGCGCGGCGGCAGCATCGCCGCACTTCCCGACATTGTGAATTCGGGGGCGTTCGCCGATCTTCGCAAACAGGCCACCGACCTGTCGCGGCAGGAAGCCGATCTCCTTGCGCGCTACAGCGGCAATCATCCGTCCGTTGTGAACATTCGTGCGCAGCTGTCCGACGTCACCCGCGCGATTCACAACGAAATTGAGCGGCTCTCGGCGACGATTCGCAACGAGTACGATCTCGCCAAGGCGCGCCAGGAGGCGGTCGAAAAGACCTTGCGCGAGGTGACGGGCGCGACCGATCTCGACAATACGAAGGCCATCACGCTGCGCGAATTGGAGCGAACGGCGGCGGTCAACAAAAGTCTTTTCGAGGACTTCTTGCAGCGCGCCCGCATCACGCAGGAACAATCGACCTTTGAGGCGCGGGATGCGCGCGTCATCACGCCGGCGTTGCCGCCAGGAGCCCCGTCGAAGCCGAAGAAGATGCTGACGTTGCTGATGGCCCTCGCTGTGGGACTGATGGCGGGCGTTGGCGGCGCCTATGCGTTGGAGATGCTTAACGCCGGATTCACCACGCCGCGTCAGATCGAGGAAATGCTCGATCTGCCCTTGCTGGCGTCAATCTCCAGATACGATGCGCGGGATTTGATTATCGACGGGGCCCCCTTGACCATCCCTGATTATCCGCTGGTGCGGCCGCTGTCACGCTTAAGTGAGGCTATTCGCTCGCTGCGCAGCGCCGTTCAGATGAGCGACGTCGATGAGCCGCCGAAAGTGCTGCAGTTCACCTCGACGCTTCCCGGCGAAGGCAAAACCACCTTGGCGCTCGCGCTCGCCGGTTCGGCGGCGCAATCGGGCCTCAAGGTGCTCATCATCGACGGAGACCTGCGCCACCCCTCGGCGTCGCGCTTCTTCAAGGCGGAGAAGGGGACGGGTCTCGTGGAATATTTGGCGAGCGGCGCCGATCTCAAATCGGTCATTCTCTATAGCGAGAAGTTGCGGGTCTGGTTCATGGCCGGCGGCGGCAAGACCCAAAATCCGGCGGATCTGCTTGGATCCGACCGCATGAAAGCCTTGATCGCCGCCTTGCGCTCGGAATTCGACCTCGTCATCATCGACACGCCGCCGATGGGCCCCGTCATCGACCCGCTGATTGTGTCGCAACTCGTGGACAAGGTCGTCTTCGTCGTGCGCTGGGCCTCGACCGCGCGCGAATTGATCTCCCAGTCGATTGAGCGCTTGTCGGGCCATAAGAAGGTCGCCGGCGTGGTTTTCAATCACGTCGTCGACGAGCAGGCGCAGAAATACGGAAAACACTCCCATTCTTATTATTTCGGCGGCGGCTACTACAAGAAATACTATGTGGAATGATCGCGCAGCGGATGCCGAGAATGGCGACGGCGCTGCTGATCCTTGGCCTGTGTCTGTTCACGGGCGCAGGCGCCGTCTCCATGTTGCGCTTGGCGGCGGCCGAAATGGCGATCGACGGTTCGACGCCAGCGCAGGCGGCGACCGCCGCGGCGCGACTTGCGCCATTGTGCGCCGACCCAGTAGTGGGGCCGCGGGCGCGCGCCCGGCTGCTGAGCCTGTCCGATGTTCATGACACGCGTAATCTTCAGTGGATCGAGGATCTTCTCGCCGATGCGCCACTCGCGAGCGGCGGCTGGCGCAATCTCGCCCGCGCCCGCCTGCAGGCGGGGGCGCCGATTGCGGCGGTCGTCACTGCGCTGGCGATGGCGAGAGTTACGGGGCCCAACGAAGGTCATGAGATGGCGGCCCGCGCATCCTTCGGCGCGCCGCTTTGGGCGATGCTGCCGATAGATGCGCGCAACGGACTGATCCGGGATCTCGTCGGCGGCTGGGCGGAGATGCCAGGCCCCGAGCGCGCCGCGCTGCGTGTGACGCTCGCGCTGGCCCGCCCCGAGACGCGGACGGCGGTTGGAGCCGGGCTGCGACGCGCTGGAAAGGCCGGCGTGTCGCTGGCGCAGGCGCTTGGTCTTGGCGGCGCCGTCGTTGTCGGACGGTGACGACGAGACGCTGCTTTCCGATGAAACGAATTTCCGGTGCGCGATGTCAGACGGCTCGCATTTGTCGTCGCGCGGCGCCCGAAGGACAGACCCATGAAACAACGGTGGGTGGCCAGAAGGTAGCAGCTTTGAGGCTTATGAAAGGGGCGGCACGTGAGCGGTCACTTTGTTATTTCGCTGGACTTTGAGTTGCTTTGGGGCGTTCGCGATCACTCTGACCGGATAGGCTACGGGCGCAATATTCTCGGCGCCCGTGATGCTGTGCCGCGAATGCTGGATTTGTTCGCTGAAAGTGGCGTCCACGCGACCTGGGCAACCGTCGGTTTCCTTTTTTGCGAAAGCAAGGAAGAGCTGATCGACTGCATGCCGGAGGACGATCGGCCGATGTATGCAAATCCAGCGCTGTCAAATTACAGATACTTCGGTGAGGTCGGCAGGAATGAGTCAGCTGATCCCTATTATTTCGCCCCTTCGTTGATCGAGACGATCAGACAGACGCCCGGTCAGGAGATTGGGACGCACACACTGTCGCACTACTATTGCCTTGAGGATGGCCAGACGCTGGAGGCCTTTGAGGCTGACCTGCGGGCCGCGCAGCGGCTCGCGTCGCGCCGCGGCGTCACTCTTCGCTCGATCGTCTTTCCCCGCAACCAGTTCGGCCCCGAGCACCTGGAAGTCTGCAAACGGCAGGGGCTCACGACGTACCGCGGCAATCCTGAGGGCTGGGCCTATCGGGCGGCGAAAGGCGCGGAACAAACCCCCTTGCGCCGCGCTTTGCGGCTCGCGGACGCCTACACGGGGTTCCTCGGTCCGCTGACATTCGGACGGTCTGGCGGCGTTCTGGAAAATGTCCCCGCGAGCCGTTTTCTGCGGCCTTGCGCCGGGCGTCTGGCGCCCTTCCATCAGAGCCACATCGCCACGATTCGGCGGGAGATGAGCGCGGCCGCACAATCCGGCGCGGGGTATCATCTCTGGTGGCATCCGCACAATTTCGGCCGGAATTTGGAGGCGAACCTGGATGGGCTGCGGCAGATCATTTCCCACTTCCGGCAACTACGCGACGCTTTCGGCATGGCATCCAGGACTATGGCGGACTTTGCATGAAGGGCCTCGTGGTCTCGATCGAGGGTTTAAGCAGCGAGCTTCTCGACGTCTACAAAGCTTCTGACATGGTTCGGGGAAAGGGAGGGCGAGACGCTATCGAATGGGCCTTCGACTCGAATCCGAATGCTTTCGCCGTGGCGCGTCATGATGGCCGTATCACAGGCGTATCAGCCTATATCCTCTCGCGAATGAAGTTCGGCAAAATCACGGGCGTCGGGCTTCAGGCGGTTGACTCTTTCGTCTCTACCGACATGCGGGGAAAAGGTGTTTTCACGCAGCTTGCACGCGCCTACGACGAACATGCAAGGCGATCGGGCGCCGATCTGGTGTGGGGATTTCCGAACGACAACGCAGCTCCGGCATGGTTCTGCAAGCTGGGCTGGCGCAGCCACGAGCAGGTTCCGCTTCTGGTAAAGCCGCTTCGCTCGGGTTTCTTCCTCAGAAAACTGCAACTGCCGTTGGACATTCCGTTGAGCGTCGCCCGAGACCAGAACCTCGCCGCGGCTACAGATATTGGAGACTGGGCGGAGTGTTTATGGGAGAGCGTTGCGCTCGGGATTCGCTGCGGAACGGTCCGCGACCGGGAATTCTTGTCGCATCGGCTTTTCCGGGCGCCTCAGGCAAACGATTACAGAGTCGTGGCCGATCCGAATCCGCGCACCGCTGCTCTCGTCGCCACACGCGAAGCGGCCAAGCATGGCGGGCGGATCGCATACCTCATGGAGGCTCTGGGCGGCGCTTCCTTGAAAGAACTGCTCATGTCGGAGCTCGGTCGCCTGCGTGGCCGCGGGGTCGAACTTGTTCTGGCCTGGTCCTTTCCATGGTCGCCAAACTATCGCGCTTTGAGAGGCGCGGGGTTTCTTCCTTTGCCCCAACGCCTGCGCCCGATCCGGATCTGGTTCGGCAGCCGGCCCAAAACCAATGCCGCTGCTTGCGCGAATGAATCTGGTCAGTGGTACCTGAGCTACCTCGATAGCGACACAGTGTGAAACCGTGAGCGAAATCGAACGAAACAAAGACGCGCGGCGCAGTCTCATCACCGGGCACAGCAGGGTTCATCGGTTTTCACCTTGCGAGAAGTGAGCGGCAACCGCACATTTTCTGACCAAGCCAAGCTCGGAAGTTTGGAGTTTGGACGCGGCCTTGCAGCGCTGGCTGTCGTTGCACATCATGCAGGCCAAGCCAGCGACGCCTTCACCTCGCAAAAGTTCGGTCACTGGTTCGACGACGGCGCGCTCGGGGTCGACTTCTTTTTCGTTCTCAGCGGGTTCATCATCTACCACGCGCATCATCGGGATCCTAAATCCTTGAGCGCGGCGCAACGGTTTCTCGGCAAACGCCTCCGCCGGATCTACGTCCCCTATCTCCCGATCACGTTGGCGCTGATCGCCGCCTATGCGTTTTTCCCGGGCATGCCGCAGGGAAACCGCGACTGGAGCCTGTTCACGTCAATAACCTTGATGCCTTCGGGTTCACCCCCCGCGCTTTCCGTGGCCTGGACGCTCGTTTTCGAGATGATTTTCTACATTTTCTTCCTCCTGTTCTTTTTCACGCGCCATTTCTGGTGGCTCGTCTCGATGTGGGTGACAACTACCGTCATCTTCGCGCTCACCGGACTTGCCGACAAATTCGACATCGCGCTGATCAGCGTGATGTTTCATCCGCTGACTCTGGAATTCGTCGCTGGCATGATTATGGCGGCGCTGTTTTCGCGTCTGCCGTCTACTGCCTGGGCGACGCCCACGGCAACGGGGCTCAGCCTGGCTGCCGTTTATTTCACTGCGCCGAAAGTCGATCGGGTCTTCTTCGGTATGGCGCTTGCGCCATTGGTTCTTGGACTCGCGCTCGCAGAAGCCCGCTTCCGCTATCGCGTGCCGGCCCCGGCCCTGCTCTGTGGCGCGGCTTCTTACGCAATCTATCTCGTTCACAATCCCCTTCAGTCACTCGTTGCACGGGTGTTTCGCGGTCTGGACATTTGGCCTCTGACTTTCGCAGCGTGCTGTGTGGCTGGCGTGGCGGTCGGCGTCGCCTATCACATGCTGTTTGAACGGCCGGCTCTTCAACTCCTCACGCGACGCTCGGCTTCGCGGGCGTAGCAAATCAACTGAGAAAAGCGCCTTTTGCAATGAACGACCTTGCACTGAACAGCATCGCCGTTATTGGCCTCGGCTATGTCGGCCTGCCGATCGCTGTCGAATTCGGGAAGCGCCGTCCCGTAATCGGCTTCGACATCAAGGAGGGCCGCATCGCCGAGCTACGCGCCGGCCAAGACCATACGTGCGAAGTCGAGCCGAAAGAACTCGCGGAGGCGCGGCGTCTCACCTTCACGTCCGACCCGGCCGATCTGCGCGCCGCCACCATCTTCATCATCACCGTCCCCACACCCATCGACGCCCATAAGCGGCCCGACCTGAACCCGCTGATCAAGGCGTCGGAGACCGTGGGCAGGGCGCTGAAGAAGGGCGACATCGTCATCTATGAATCCACTGTCTATCCTGGCGCTACCGAGGAAGACTGCGTGCCCGTGCTCGAGCGCGTCTCGGGTCTGATCTTCAACGCCGATTTCTTCTGCGGCTACAGCCCCGAACGCATCAACCCCGGCGACAAGGCCCATCGTCTCACGACGATCCGCAAGGTGACCGCGGGCTCGACTCCGGAGGTCGCTGAGAAGGTCGATGCGCTTTACGCCAGCATCATCACCGCAGGCACATACAGGGCCGAGAGCATCCGCGTGGCCGAGGCCGCGAAGGTGATCGAGAACACGCAGCGCGACCTCAATATCGCACTGATCAACGAGCTTGCCATCATCTTCAACAAAATGGCCATCGACACCGACGCGGTGCTGAAGGCGGCGGGAACCAAATGGAACTTCCTGCCTTTTCGCCCCGGCCTCGTGGGCGGCCACTGCATCGGCGTGGATCCCTACTACCTGACCCACAAGGCCGAGGCGCTTGGCTATCATCCGCAAGTGATCCTTGCCGGGCGGCGGATTAATGATGGGATGGGCGCCTATGTCGCAGGGCAGGTGGTGAAGGCGATGCTGAAACGCCGTATCCAGGTCGACGGCGCACGGGTGCTGGCGCTTGGGCTGACCTTCAAGGAAAACTGCCCCGACTTGCGCAACACGCGCGTGGTGGACGTGCTCGCGGAGCTGCGCGATTACGGCGTCACAGTCGACGTACACGACCCCTGGGCCGACCCGGACGAGGCGCGCCACGAATACGGCCTCGATCTGATCAAGAGGCCCGAGAAGCGCGCTTACGACGGCGTGATGCTTGCGGTGGCGCATGATCACTACCGCGACGCCGGCGTCGCCGCCCTGCGCGCTTACGGTCGCGAGAGCCATATCTTTTGCGACCTGAAGAGCGTCTTCGGGCGCGACGCGAGCGATCTACGGCTCTAATGGTCCCGGAGAACATCGCCCACGTGGAAGGCCCGAGCCTCGTGCTGCGGCTGATTCGGCCCGAGGATGCGGAATATGTCCACGCCTTGCGCACGAACCCGGTCTACAACCGCCACCTATCCGAGGTCCACGGTGCGGCCGATGTCCAGCGCCACTGGATCGGAGGCTACAAGACGCGCGAGGCCGAGGGGCGTGAATTCTACTATGTGATCGAACGGAAGGACGGTGTGCGCTGCGGGCTCGTGCGGCTTTACGGCATCGGCCCGGAGAGCTTCACCTGGGGCAGCTGGATCCTCGACGCCAACAAGCCGCCGAAAGCGGCTCTGGAGGCTGCGTATCTTGTGTATCTGGTCGCTTTCGACTTGCTCGGCCTTTCTCGCGCCGAATTCGATGTTCGCCGGGACAACGCCAATACCCTCGAGTTTCACCGACGCTTTGGCGCGACCGAAACACACAGCGATGAGCGGGATTTCTACTTCGTCTACCCGCGGGCAAGATATGAGGCGGATCGGGCGGGCTTTCTGGCAATCCTTCAACGGGAGTCCAGGGCATGACAGCGAGCTCAGGATTTGTCCGCGAAATTAGCCTCCCACAAATTCACGATCCGCGCGGCGACCTTACCTTCGTCGAAGGCGGCAACCACATCCCGTTTGAGGTCAGACGGGTCTATTACCTTTACAACGTCCCGGTCGATGCGGAGCGCGGCGGCCACGCCCACATGGAACTCGAACAGGTGGTCTTTGCCCTTTCGGGCAGCTTCCGCATGAAAATCGACGACGGCCGCCAGAAATCCGAATACTGGCTGCGCGATCCGCGTAGGGGCCTCTATATCAGCCGGCTTGTCTGGCGCGAGATGGACAGTTTTAGCCAGGGCGCCGTCTGCATGGTGCTCGCCTCGCACCGTTATGATGAGGCGGACTATTACCGAAGCTATGATGATTTTCAGAGGGCGCTTGAAAAATTATGACGGCCGAGTTCAAAATTCGAAACGAAATCAGGTCACTGACAGCATTTCGCTTCTTGGCGGCATTCTACGTCTTCCTGTTTCACATTCAGAATAGAGCACCCATATTTAACGGAGTCTTGGGTGACTTTATCTCTGAAGGGGCGGTGGGCATGACAATGTTCTTCGTCTTGTCGGGCTTCATCCTGTCCTACGCATACGATTCTCTCGGAATAGATATCAAGCAATATTTTTGGAACAGATTTGCGAGGATATACCCGATATACCTTCTGGCAGCCTTGCTTGCTCTACCTTGGCTGGCAAGGAATTTCGCGAACAATAGCTTTGCCTCGTCAACAATTTGTGCTGTTCTGGCGACGTTCATATTGCTGGTCTTTGGACTATTCCTGATCCAGGCATGGCTGCCTCAAACCTTTGAGTTCTGGAACAATAGCGCTAGCTGGTCTATCTCCAATGAAGCATTTTTCTATTTGCTCTTCCCCTTCGCAAGAGATCTCCTGATTAGCGCTAGCTCACGCCAGCTGATTGCCCTTTTTCTAGCCCTGTCTCTACTCAGCTCGATGGTTCCCGTTTCATCCATCGTATTCAGCAACTCTCCGCGCAGCTTTGCGCTCTTTTACGCGCTCCCGTTTTTCAGATCGGCAGAGTTCCTATGCGGAATTATCGCATTTGTCCTAATGAAGAGGATTGAATGGAGTGCGACGATTAGGAATAGTTTGCTGATAGTTCTAATCCTCGGTTTCGTTTATGTTGCGTTGTTGGGGCGCTGGCTTCCGGGGTACACATTGCATAACTGGATCCTTATACCGGCGGTTTCTTCCGCTCTCGTTCTGCTCTATAAATCCGAGATGAATGGCGGAAAGTTGCTGTGTGGCTCCGTCTTCGTATGGCTGGGTCAGATTAGTTACTGCTTTTATTCATTTCAATTTCATGTGCTTGAAGGGCTCCGCTGGCTCCTGCCGATCGAAACGATCGGTGGAACAGCATACGCTTTGGTTGCAACGATACTGTTGCTAGTCGTTTCAGCGAGCGCCCACCATTTTGTCGAGGAGCCTGCAAGGGTTTGGATAAGGGAGCGAACAAGCAAGGCCAAATCATTAGCGGAGCCGCAAATTGATCCCCTTTCTTGACCTCGGCGCCGCCTATCGCGAACTCAAGACCGAGATCGACGCGGCGATTCACCGGGTGCTCGAGAGCGGCTGGTACATCCTCGGCCCCGAGGTCGAGGCGTTCGAGACCGAATGGGCGGCATATTGTGGCGCTGGTAATGCGGTGGGTCTCGCAAATGGCCTCGATGCGCTGACCCTGGCGCTGAGGGCCCTGGATGTAGGGCCGGGGGATGAGGCGATCTTGCCCTCCAACACCTACATCGCCACCTGGCTTGCTGTGACCGCCGTGGGGGCAAGGCCCGTGCCGGTAGAACCCGACCCAGCCACCTACAACATCGACCCCGACCGCATTGCGGCGGCGATCACGCCGGCGACGAAGGTCATTCTGCCCGTGCATCTTTACGGCCAGCCGGCCGACCTCGACCCGATCCTTGCGATTGCCCGCCAGCATGGGTTGCGCGTGGTCGAGGACGCCGCCCAGGCCCATTGCGCGCGCTACAAGGGCCGACGGATCGGGGCGCATGGCGACGTCGTGTGCTGGAGCTTCTATCCCGGCAAGAACCTTGGCGCGCTCGGCGACGCGGGCGCCATCACCACCGACCGGGGCGATCTGGCCGACCGCATCCGCGTGCTGCGCAACTACGGCAGCCGTGTGAAATACGTCAACGAGATGCAGGGCGTGAACTCGCGCCTCGACCCGATCCAGGCGGCGGTCCTGCGGGCGAAGCTGCCCCATCTCGACGCCTGGACCGACCGCCGCCGCGCTATCGCCGCCGCCTATGCGGAGGGGCTGAAGAACAGCGGCCTGATCCTGCCGCGGGTTCCAGCCTGGGCCGATCCCGTCTGGCACTTATACGTCGTGCGCTCGCCCGACCGCGGCGGGCTCCAGAAACGGCTGACCGAGGCCGGCGTGGACACGTTGATTCACTACCCGATTCCGCCGCACATGCAGACGGCCTATGCGGACCTCGGCCTTGCGGCAGACGCGCTCCCGCTCGCGCGTAGGCTTGCGGGCGAGGCGCTGAGCCTGCCGATGGGGCCGCATCTGTCGCTTGCCCAGGCCGACGGCGTGGTTGAGGCTGTGAGAGCGGCCACCGCGTGAACGGCTCGTCCTACCGCACGATCCTCCGCTCCTCCTCGATCATCGGGGGGGCGCAGGTCATCACCGTCATTGCGAGCCTCGCGAAGATGAAGGTCGCAGCGGTGCTGCTGGGGCCGGCCGGAGTGGGGCTGGCCGGATTCTACATGAGCTTGATCCAGACCGCCGCCGCCGTCGGCTCGCTCGGCGCCGGCGCTTCGGGCACGCGGCAGATCGCAGCCGCCCATGCCCAAGGCGGCGAAGTCGCGGTCGGCCGGACCTGGCGGGCGCTGTTCTGGGGCGCGCTGGCGCTCGCCGTCATCGGAGCCATGCTATTCTGGCTGTCGAGCGGCTGGATCGCCCGGGTGGTTCTCGCCGACGAGACCCGCGCCTCCGATGTCGCCTGGCTCTCGCTCGGCGTTGCGCTGACGGTCGCGGCCGGGTCGCAGAGCGCGCTGCTGACGGGGCTGCGCCGGTTGGGCGATCTGGCGTGGATCAACATCGGCGCCAGCGTTATCGGCGGGGCGCTCAGCGTGCTCGCGCTCTGGCTGTGGGGGGCGCAGGGCCTCGTCGCCATGGTCCTGACGGCGCCAGTGGTCACATTCCTGCTCGGCCATCTCTACGTGGCCCGCCTTGGCGCCCCGACCGGCCCGCCCGCCCCGCTATCCGAGCTGGCGCAGCAATGGCGTGTGATAGCGCAGCTCGGCGCCGCCTTCATGATCAGCGGGCTCGTCACGATGCTTGGCCATCTCGCCGCCCGCACGCTGGTGCAACGCGAGCTTGGCCCGGAGGCGCTCGGTCAATTTCAGGCAGCCTGGGCGATCGGGATGACTTATCTCGGCTTCGTTCTCGGCGCGATGGGCACGGACTATTACCCCCGCCTGACGGCCGCGATAAACGACCGCGCCGCGGCGGCGCAACTGGTCAATGAGCAGACCGAGGTCGCGCTTCTGCTCTGCGCGCCGGTGCTGCTGGCCATGCTGGGCTTCGCGCCCTGGGTGATCCGGCTGCTCTATTCGGCCGAATTCGGCCCCGCCATCGAGGTGCTGCGGTGGCAGCTTCTGGGCGACATGTTGAAAGTGATGAGCTGGCCCCTCGGCTTCGTGCTGCTGGCGGCAGGCGCGGGCAAGACCTTCATTGTGACCGAGGCGCTCGGCATCGGCGTCTTCGTGCTCGGCATTCTCATCGGATTGCCGCTGATTGGCGTGGCGGCGACCGGGGTCGCCTTCCTCGCGCTTTACGTCGCCTATCTGCCGCTCGTCTGGCAGCTCGGCGGACGACGGATCGGCTTCCGCTGGACGCGCGCGGTGCAGACGCAGGCGGCGGCCGTCATCGTCGCGGCGGCGGTGGTGGACGTCGCTGGCCGCTGGTCCGATCCTCTGGGGGCAGGCTTGGGCGCCGCTCTGGCGGGGGGCATGGGGCTCTGGGCCGTGATGCGCCTCTCAGTGATGGCCGGCGCGGGCGGCAGGCTCGGCGAGATCGCGGCGGCCGGGGACAAGGTGAAGGGATGGATGATACGCAGAGCATGACGCAGACGCCCGTGGCCGACCGCCCGCTCATCACCTTCGCGCTCTTTGCCTATAACCAGGAAAAATTCATCCGCGAGGCGGTGGCGGGGGCCTTCTCCCAGACGTTCGAGCCGCTTGAGATCATCCTGTCCGATGATTGCTCGACCGACAGGACCTTCGAGATCATGCAGGACATGGCGGCGACGTACAAGGGGCCGCATCGGGTGCGGGTGCGAAGAAACGCGATAAACCTGGGTACGCTTTCTCACGTCTTAACGGTTGCCAGTGAATCCGACGGAAAATTTATAGTAGTCGGAGCTGGAGACGATATCTCCTTACCTCGACGCGCCGAAAGCCTTTATAAAGCATGGAGGCAATCAAGAGCCTCCATAATCCTGTCGAACTTCTCGTCGGTCGATGAGATTGGCCTTGTCGTCAAGCCTGTTTGCGAGATTTCGAAGATTCATAAAGATCCCTATTTCGGGGAAGCCACGCGGCGAAAGCGGGTATTCGGAGCGGTCGCTGCGTATGAGCGTGCTTTGCTGGCCGTGGCGCCGCTCCCAATCTCGGCAATACTGGTAGAAGACATCATCTTCGAGCTCATTGCCGCAGCGCTCGGAGTAGGAATATTTACAGTAGAAACTGTCCTTGTCATGCATCGTGAGCATAACGACAATATAAGTCAACGTGACACATCTGGATTCCGCCGCCAGAATTTGCGGTCTCGAGAAAAAATGTCGTCACGGAAGGATTTCTTGTATTGCGAAGCGCTATCGTATTTTTTACAGGCTGTTGCGCCCAAAATTGAATGCCAGCTTCACGAGGCTGGTTTCGAAAAGCGGCGATTTCAGGCGCAAATAGCTTTACTCAGATCGCGTGGACTCTGGTGGGATGCGACGATCGCAACTAGATTGCAGCTTGTTTTCACGGTCCGAGACTCAAAATTCACGAGATGGGCAATACCTCGCCTGTTCGGATTGGAGTTCTTTTGTTGCATAAGGCAACTGTTTTCCTGATGCCTACAGTTATTTTCGCGACGCAGTTCTTTCCCGCGATTGGCAGCGCTGGCCAGACCGGGGGAACAATCAGCAATATGAGCCTCCTGCGTGCGATTGCTCGGCGCCATGACGTGATCGTGCTGTCGTTCGATCAGGCCTCTGGCGCCCAGGATTTCGATGGCCATCCTTTCAGGGTCGTCGCACGGCCGGCCCCCGCGTGGCGGGCGCCACAATTGACGATGAAATGGATTGGGTATGTCCGCTCGCAGGTGTCTTCGGTTCTGGAGAATGAACCTGCGCCCTTGGCGCTGATTGCAACCACGTCGACCCTTGCGGCTCTCGATGTTGCGCCAAGAGGCGCCAAAAAGATTGCGGTCGTCCAGGCCTATGAGAATTTCGGGGCGATGTGCCCCTGGGTTCCGTTGGGCCAACGTCTAAACCTGCTCAAGCTGGCCGCAGTGCATCGCTTCCAGGATGCGCGTCTCATGCGGCAAGCCGACGTCGTTATCACGAATAGCGATTTTATGCGGTCGGCCATCAACCGCCGGTTCGGCATAGATCCATGCCAGATTAAAGTCATGCCGCAGATTGCAGAGGTCACGTCATCGCCGAATTTTCCGCCTCCACCGGGCACAGTCGGCTTTGTTCACCGGGGCCCCGAAAAAAACATCGCTTTGGTAATCGAAATCGCAAAAAGAGCGCCGGATCTACGTTTTCTTGTTTTTGGGCATACGAAAGCTTTGAAAAATCGTCTGCCAGAAAACATCGAGCTTCGTGGTTGGATCAATGATCGAACGCGCATGTTCACATCGGCCGCAATTTGGATCGCGCCATCACTATGGGCGGAGCCGTTCGGCCGGGTCTCGATCGAGGCTCAGGCCGCCGATCGCCCTGTTTTAGTGGCAAACGCGGGGGGATTGCCGGAAACGGTCTTGGACAGATCCCGGATCGTCGATGGGTATGATCCCAGCGAGTGGCTGGCGAGAATCCGTGCAACTCTTGATGAACCGTCTGATCGGGTTCGCGAGAATGGCGACATGATACGGAACAGGTTTTCTCATCATCGGCATGATGCTGAGTATATGCGGTTAATAGAGTTGCTCGAAAGGATCAGTTAGATGTCATTTCTTGAGCGTCTACAGCATGCGCCGCAAAAGCTTGTTAATACAATCCGTTGGCAGGGAAATGACAGTGTAGCTGTGCTCAACTGGGCTACGGAAGGAATAATCGCCAAGAACTGGGGAGACAAGCTTAACCCATACCTCGCTGAACATGTATCAAAAAAAATTATCATGCACAGATCTGACGTGTATCCATTTGGTGACAAGGTAGTGCATTACTGGATTGGCAGCCATCTTGCAACGGCGTGCAGTGACACCAGGTCTATTGTCTGGGGTTCTGGTTTTATTTCAAGGGATGTTCCCGTCAGGGGCGTTCCGCGCGACATTCGAGCTGTCAGAGGGTGGTTGTCCAACAGGAGACTCGCGGATCTTGGCGTCAAGGCTCCCAATGTGGTGGGCGACGCAGCCTTGTTACTCCCTCGTTTCTTCGAACCCAGTAGAAAATATGAGAGGCGGTCTCTTGGGATTATTCCGCACTGCTTCGAATGGGATGTGCCATTCTTTGTTAAATCGATATCCTGGGATGACTGTAGAGTCATCGACATTTGCGGGGATATTGAGGATGTCGTGGAACAGATCGTCGCTTGCGATAAGATCGTTTCGTCATCGCTCCATGGCATTATCTGCGCTGACGCCTTCGGTATTCCAGCTATTTGGCTGCATGCATCGAATCGACCGAAGGGCGATGGATTCAAATTCCTGGATTATTTCTCGTCTGTGGGTCGCCCAGACCAAGAGCCCCACATGGTCAGAGACGACACGACCCGTAAAGACCTGGATGGATTGTTCTTCGACTACCGAATCCAGATTGACCTTGATGCATTACTGGAAAGATGTCCTCTTTTGCCGGCCGGAACGGGAAGTGAGCGCCTGTGATCGGCATCCTCCTTCCCGACCTCCGCGGTGGCGGGGCCGAGCGGGTGAGCATCGACCTGGCGCGAGCCTTCGCCGGGTTCGGGCACGAGGTCGAATTCGTCCTGATGACGGCGACCGGGGATTTCCTGCCCGAGGCGCGGCGGGAATTCCCGGTGGTCGATCTGGGGGTGAACAAGACGAGGCGCGCGCCACGGCCGCTCGCGCGCTATCTGCGGACCCGGCGCCCCGCCGGGCTGATTGCCAATATGTGGCCGCTAACCTCGGCTGCGGTCATCGGCCGCGCCCTTTCAGGGCAAAGCTGCCCGCTTGTGCTGGTGGAGCACTGCATCTTGTCCCGGCAGTATGCCAGGTGGAGCAGGTCCCACAATCTCGCAATGCGTATCAGCATCGCGACAACCTATCGCTGGGCTGATAGGGTCGCGGCGGTCTCCAAAGGCGCAGCCCAGGATACAGCAGGTCTCGCCAGGCTTTCCGCCAACCGGATGGCTGTTCTCCACAACCCGATTTCGCAGCGCCCCATGCCAGCGGCGGACGCCCGTTCTAAGGCCGACGCGCTTTGGAATTGTGCGCAAGGCGAGCGCATTCTCACTGTTGGCAGCCTCAAGGATCAGAAGAACCATCCCCTCCTGCTGCGGGCCTTCGCCCGTCTTTCCCGTTCCGGCGCCCGGCTGATGCTGCTTGGCCAAGGTCAGAACGAGGCGATGCTGCGTGCGCTGGCGGCGGAGCTCGGCATCGCGGATCGGGTGATTTTTGCCGGGTTCCATGCCGATCCTTCGCCCTTCTATGCGACGGCGGATCTCTTCGCGCTGTCGTCGGATTACGAGGGCTTTGGGAATGTAATTGTCGAGGCGCTCTCCCTCGGGGTTCCGGTGGTCTCGACGGACTGTCCCTCTGGCCCTGCGGAAATCCTCGAGAACGGCCGCCGGGGGCGACTTGTCCCGGTGGGCGATGCAGAGGCGCTGTCCGGCGCGATGGATGCGGCCCTATCGGCCCCGGTCGATCGCGGAGCCCTGAAACGCCGCGCCGCCGATTTCTCGCCCGAGATCGCGGCCCGCAAGTATCTCAACCTGCTGGGACTTTCATGAGTCCGACGCTGTACCTCACCCGGAATGGCCTACTGGAGCCTCTGGGGCAGAGCCAAGTCATGGCCTATCTGCGCGGGCTGTCGCGAGAGCATCGGATCACGCTGATCACCTATGAAAAGGGCGAGGACTGGGCGGATGCGGAGCGGATGGCCCGGGCCCGCATGGAATGCGAGAGCCTTGGCGTCCGCTGGCTGCCACAGCGGTTCCGCCCGCGGCCCAAGGTGCTGGCCCCGGCGCTCAGCATGCTGCGGATGGTCTGGCTGGTTAGGCGCGAGGTCCGCGGGCAGGGCGTGCGGCTGATCCACGCGCGGTCCTACATCCCGGCGGCCGTCGCGCTGCTCATCGGCCGGATGACGGGTGTGCCCTTCATCTTCGACATGCGCGCGCTCTGGCCGGAGGAGCTGATCACCGCAGGGCGCTTGCGGCGGGGGTCGGCGCTGCACCGCGCTACCGTCGCCGTCGAACGAGCCTGCCTGCGGCGGGCGGCGGCGGTGGTGTCTCTGACCCATGCGGCGGTGGACCATCTTTATCGAATTTACCCGCGGCACATGGCTGGCCAAAGGGTCGTCGTGATCCCGACCTGCGCCGACCTCGACCGGTTCGTCCCCCCAATCCAGCGCCCCGAGCGGCGGGTCATCGGCTGCCTAGGGACGGTGTTGAGCGGCTGGTTCCGGCTGGACTGGCTGGCCGCCTTTTTGAGTATTGCGGCCCGCTGTGATCCGGAGCTCGTGTTCGAACTCACCACCCGGGACGACCCTGACCGGGTGCGCGCCGCTTTCCGTGACGACAATGAGCTGCTGGACAGAGCGCAGGTCGGGCCTTGCCCTTCGGATCGGGTGCAGGAGGCGCTGCAGGGGCAGATCGCGTCGGTGATGTTCTATGCGGGCGGCCACGTATCGGAGCTCGGCCGTTCCCCGACGCGCCTGGCTGAAATCCTCGGCTGCGGGCTTCCCGTCGTGGCCAATGAAGGCGTCGGCGATGTCGCGCGCATCATCCGCGACTACCGGGTGGGCGTCCTGGCGGCAGGCCCCGGAAGGCAAGAGATGGAGGCCGCCTGGGACGACCTGCAGCGCCTGCTGGCGGACCCGGAATTGCCTGCGCGGTGCCGCAGGGCGGCGGAAGAGGTCTTTTCGCTCGAGACTGGAACAGCCACCTATTCACGGCTTTACGCGGCCGTTCTTGCCGACGCGGACCCACGGGCTGCCGGTGACAGACAGGCGAACGCCTGATCTTTTTTCTCTCAACAAGGCGCTTCAATGTGCGGTTTGACCGGAATCCTCGTCTCGGGCAGTCGCCCGGAGGCCCATTTGCGCGAAACCGTCGGCGCCATGACGGCCCGTCTGCAACATCGCGGGCCGGACGCCGAGGGGATCTGGGGCGCTGATGGCATTGCGCTCGGTCACAGGCGGCTGTCGATTATCGATGTCAGCCCGGCGGGGGCGCAGCCGATGCATTCGGCCTGCGGGCGCTATGTGATCGTCTTCAACGGCGAGATTTACAACCACCTCGATCTGCGCCAGCAGCTCGGCGCAGCAGGGGCGGCGCCAGAATGGCGCGGCCATTCCGACACTGAAACGCTGCTTGCCGCGATTGCGCATTGGGGGCTCGACGAAACGCTGATCCGCGCGGGGGGTATGTTCGCGCTCGCCCTCTGGGATCGCAAGGCGCGGCGCCTGTCGCTCGCGCGGGACCGAATGGGGGAAAAGCCGCTCTACTGGGGCTGGGCCGGGACGGCGCTCGTCTTCGGGTCCGAGCTCAAGGCCCTGCGGCAGCATCCGGGCTTTCCTTCCGAAGTCTGCCGCGCGGCATTGGCGCAATATCTGCGGTTCGCCTATGTGCCGGCGCCGCGCAGCATCCATCCCGGAATCTACAAGCTCGAGCCTGGGTGCATTTTAGACGTCGACGGAAGCCCGCCGTCCGCGCCTCCGCGTGCGCCGCTTCGGCCCGGCGAGGCGTTCGGATCTCTCTCGATCCGGCGCTACTGGTGTCTGAACGAGATGATCGAGGCGGGCAGCAGGTCGCAATTCACGGACGAGACTGAAGCGACAGCCGCGCTTGAAGGCGCTCTGCGCGACGCCGTGGGCCGTCAGATGGTCGCCGATGTGCCGCTGGGCGCGTTCCTCTCGGGCGGCATCGACAGCTCTCTCATCGTGGCGCTGATACAGTCTCAATCCGACCGTCCGGTGAAGACCTTCACCATCGGCTTCGAAGACGCAGCCTTCAACGAGGCGCCTTATGCCGCAGCCGTCGCTCGCCATCTTCGCGCGGATCATACCGAATTGACCGTCACCGAAAAGGAGGCGCAGGAGATCATCCCCCGCCTGCCTGACCTCTATGACGAACCCTTTGCGGATTCGTCACAGATCCCGACCCATCTGGTCTGTCAGGCCGCCCGGTCGCAGGTGACGGTCGCGCTTTCCGGGGATGCCGGGGACGAGCTCTTCGGCGGCTACAACCGCTACTTCTGGGGGCCGCAGATTTGGCGGCGGCTGGACTGGATGCCTCTCCCAGCCAGGCGGACCCTTGGCAGTCTTGTTGAGACTGTTCCCGTGGCGGCTTGGGACCGGATTTGGTCGCTCGCCGGCGGCGCTGTCGCAGTCAACCGGCCCGGCGACAAGGCGCACAAGCTCGCCACGAGGATGCGCGAGGTGGAAAGCCTGGATGACCTCTACTGTAGCCTCGTGTCTGAATGGCAAGGCCACCAGATGGTGAAGGATCTGGACCGCGAACCGCCTTCGGTCCTCGACGACGCGCTGCCATCCGCGCTCGACGGCGATCCCGTGGGCCGGATGATGGCGCAGGACATGCGCAGCTACCTGCCCGACGACATCCTTTGCAAGGTCGACCGCGCCGCGATGGGGGTAAGCCTCGAGACACGGGCGCCGTTCCTCGATCCGGCTGTGCTATCGGTCTCGGCGCGCCTGCCGGCGCAGATGAAGATCCGCGACCGCCAGGGCAAATGGGCCTTGCGCCAGATCCTCTATCGCCACGTTCCCCGCGAGCTGATCGAACGGCCAAAGTCTGGATTTGGGATCCCGATTGGCGAATGGCTACGCGGCCCGCTGAAATCCTGGGCCGAAGACCTGCTGTCGCCGGAAGCCCTGACGCGCGACGGCTTGATCGACCCCGCTCCAGTGACGGCCGCCTGGACCGAGCATCTCTCCGGCCGCCGCGATTGGACGTGCCGACTCTGGATCATTCTGATGCTGCAGGCGTGGCGCGCGAGAGAAATGCAAGCATGACGAATATCGACCAAAATACTGTGGAATCATTTGGCGCTGAATGGTCTCGTTTTGCTCAGCACGAACTCGACGACGTCGAGCTGCTGGAACTATTTGACGCCTACTTCCACATTTTTCCCTGGCAAGAGCTCCCGCAGCGCGCAGAGGGTTTCGATATGGGTTGCGGCTCGGGTCGCTGGGCCAAACTGGTGGCGCCCCGCGTGGGCAAGCTGAACTGTGTCGATCCATCAGCGATGGCGCTGGGCGTGACACGTCGCAACCTTGAAGGTTTCGGCAACGTCAACCTGATCAATGCTGGCGTCTCCGATTGCCCGATTGTTGCGGGCAGCCAGGACTTTGGATATTCACTTGGCGTCCTTCATCACATCCCCGACACAACGGCGGCGATGAAAGATTGTGTCAAGCTTCTCAAGCCCGGGGCTCCATTTCTGGTTTATCTTTACTACAGGTTCGACAACAGGCCGCCTTGGTATTCCGCGATATGGAAGATTTCGAATGTATTACGACTGATCATCAGTCGAATGGCCGATCGGACGAAGTCAATAACGACCGACATTATTGCTGCTTTGATCTACTTTCCGCTCGCGCGCATCGCGCTTCTTGGTGAGTGGTTCGGTCTCAAGGTAGATAGCTGGTTGCTTTCCAGCTATCGCGGCTACAGCTTTTATACGATGCGAACCGACTCTCGAGATCGCTTCGGCACGCCATTGGAACAGAGGTTCACGCGCCGCGAAATCGAAGCCATGATGGTCGACAGTGGCTTGGAGAAAGTCATTTTCTCAGAGAGATTTCCATTCTGGTGCGCCGTTGGCAGGAAAAAGCGGTAGACGGATGATTAGAATTGCTCAACTAACGAAGTATGGACCGCTTGCCGCCAGCACGAGGCAGCGATTTCACCAATACCAACCCTATTTGGCCGCTGCAGGCTGCGATGTCGAGCTCTGGCCGTTGCTGAACGACGAATATTTGTCGGGCATATACTCTGGGAATGGACGAGATCCTCGGCATATTTTAAGCGGCTACGCCGATCGCGCGAAAAGAATTTTCAGTTCAGAAAATGTCGACCTCCTGTGGGTCCATTGTGAGGTATTTCCCTATCTCCCGAGCATCTTCGAGTCGTTGATCCAGCTTCCCAAAAAGCCAATCGTCTTCGACTATGACGATGCGGTTTTTCACAATTACGACTTGCACAGAAACTCGATCGTTCGGATGCTCCTCGGCGGGAAACTGAAAAGTGTTCTTTCAGCGGCAGAGATTGCATTCTGCGGCAACAAGTACCTCGAGAACTATGCCAGGAAGTATTGTCGCGCCACTGAAATAGTTCCAACAGTCCTCAATACCGAAACCTTTTCCCCAGGCCGCTCTTCATCGAACCGAGCGCATGCCCAAATCGGCTGGATCGGCACGCCCAGCACCTGGGCGGAATACATGGCGCCAATGATGCCCATCTTGGCCTCGGTGTCGAAGGCCCAAGGAGCGCGTATTGCAGCCGTTGGCGCCGGCAAGGCCGCCCCGCCGCATCCGCTGCTCGATAACCTGCCCTGGTCCGAAGAGACAGAGGTCACGCGAATCCAGGACATGGACATCGGCATCATGCCATTGACCGACGCGCCTTGGGCGCGCGGCAAGTGCGGCTACAAGCTGATCCAGTACATGGCCTGCGGACTTCCGGTCATCGCCTCCCCGGTCGGGGTCAACGCCGAGATTGTCGAGCATGGCGTGAACGGCTTCCTCGCCACGACCGAGGCGGAATGGCGCGAGGCGCTTGTGACTTTGCTAGGCAACCAAGAGTTGCGTCGAAGGATGGGCGCTGAAGGTAGACGCAAGGTTGAGACCCAGTACAGCCTGCAAGCCTGGGGACCTCGCGTTGCTGGGATGCTGAAAGAAGTCGTAGAAAGGGGCAGATTATGCTCTATCTGACGACCTACGCCGGGTTGATCTTGCTGCGTTTTGCGAAAGCTCAAAACCTTTACTATGTCGTTTTGATCGCGCTTTTCCTATTTTCGGCTTTCCGGTTCAAAGTCGGCTGCGACTGGTCGGGTTATCTCAACCAATTCTATCTCTATAGGGCGGTTCCGTTTTCAGAGATTTTCCAAGAAAGGGAACCGCTCTGGGTCGGCCTGTTTACGCTCCAGAGCTGGCTTGGGCTTCCCTATCCGTGGATCAATGTCTTTTCATCCGTCATTTTCTTCTGGGGGGCGCACGTCCTGGGGCGCCGCCAGCTCGATCCGCTGGCTTTTTTGATTCTGTTGTTCCCAATCTTAATCATCAACATACCGATGTCGGGCATCCGGCAGGCGGCGGCGACTGGCGTCCTGTGCATGGCGTTTGTTGCTTTTGTCGATCGACGTTTGGTGCGTTTTACCCTTACAACGCTCCTTGCTGCTGCTTTCCACTCGAGCGCTATTGTCTTTTTACTTTTAATGCCGCTCGTGCGTGGAAATTATTCCAAAAAGCGCCTCGCTTTGTCTGGAATGCTTGCGGCGCCCGGCGCTCTTGCGCTCTTGTCGACCAAGGCCGCAGAGGTGGCGACGAGTCGCTACATCGGCGCCGGGACCGATGCGGCCGGCGCTGCGTTTCGTGTGGCGTTGCTTGTCGTGACCGCAGTCTTCTTTTTTTTGTTTTTGCGCAAGAAGTGGGCTGCCGCTTTCCCGCAAGACTACAAGCTCGTGGCGATCGGCTCGTTCATGATGATGGCGATGATGGTCCTCGTGCCAATCTCTTCCGTCATTGGGGACCGGCTTGGCTATTACCTGATCCCAATTCAAACGATGATTTTTGCGCGCCTGCCTTACCTCCCGCTTCTGCCCAACCGACAGCTTTTCGTCGCTTTACCCTATCTCGGCCTTATGTTGGTTTTCGCTGTTTGGACGACTCTATCGACGCTTTTTCAGCGATGTTATGAGCCCTATGACACTTGGCTCTTCGGGTTCCCGGAAGGCTGACGCCGCGTCGGCGAGCGCGCTCGCAAAACAGCAAGAGACCGGCGCCGCAGACCGCCGGGCGTTCGGCAAATCATTGCTTATCGCGCTGGCGCAAGCTCACTATGGCCTGCTTTATTCGCCGAACCGATGCTCGAGCCCTTCACCAGGCATTGCGGCGAGCGGTCACGGAACTCCCGGATATGAGTTGATGCGCGGTGCACGCGCAGGCGCGCCCTCAAGCGGCTGTCCGAGTTTGGGCGGCCAGCTCTCATCTCGCGATCCAAAGCAAGCCCTTGATTTTTCCACAAGTGAATATGGCAGCCATCTTCTCGATGGCGCTGAATCGGAGCCTGCCCAGTGAAAATTCTCATCACGGCAAATTCCAGTTGGAACGTCTTTCATTTCCGGCGGCCGATTTTGGACGCGCTTCTTGCAGACGGCCACGAGGTCATTATTTTGGCGCCCGATGACGGGTACGAGAGCATACTCGAATCTTTGGGGTGCCAATTTCATGCACTGACCATAGACCTGAAAGGACTGTCGCCGGCTCGCGACTTCGTATTGGCTCTTCGTATGGTGCGCGCATTCCGAAAGCTCAGACCGGATATCGTTCTCAGCTACACAATCAAGAACAACATCTACGGGGCAATGGCGGCCCGGATCCTCGGGGTTCCCTTCATCCCGACTGTCACGGGCCTTGGAACGGCGTTCCTATCGGGCCCGCTGCTTCAAACCCTCGTGGAAGCGTTGTGCCGGATCGCCTTCAAGGCGTCTCCTTTCATCTTTTTTCAGAATGGAGAGGACGAAAAGCTGTTCGTAAGTCGCGCACTGGTTCGACGTCAACAGGTCCGACGGGCGCCGGGCTCCGGAATCGACCTCGACTATTTTCGGCCCATGGAAACCGTCGCCGAGACGCGAGGTCCGACATTCCTCATGATCGCGAGATTGCTCCGTGACAAGGGGGTTTTGGAATATGCGGAGGCGGCCCGGCGCGTATTGAAGCGCCGTCCCGACGCGAGGTTTCTAATGGCTGGTCCCGTATCACCGGAAAATCGCTCAGCCCTGGGTGAAGACATCATCGACATCTGGCGCCGTGAGGGCGTTATCATGCATGTTGGCGAAGCACGCGATATCAGACCTCACATCGCCGCGGCGGACTGTATTGTGCTCCCGTCCTATCGGGAGGGCGCGCCGAGAACTCTTATCGAGGCGTCTGCCATGGGAAAACCGGTGATTGCAACCGATGTCCCGGGCTGCCGGGATGTCGTCGTGGACGGGATCACCGGAATTCTCTGTCGCCCGCGCGATGCTGAAAGCCTCGCCGAAGCGATGTTGCGGATGATCGCCATGACAGGAGAGAAGCATGCCGCTATGGGCGCCGCAGGACGGGCGCGAATGGCCGAGCATCATGACCAGCGTCTCGTCGTTAAAGCTTACAAAGCGGCGTTGACCGAGACGGCTTCCCGCGGCCATGAGGGCCTGTTTTCGTGAGGTCAAGTCCGGTGGATGGCAGCCGTCCCAGCCGGCCACTTTGGTCATGCGACGAGGAATGCTATTGATCATCGGGCTTGAATTTGTCCAGATGCAAATCCGTTCGAGGGTCTTTCGAGGCGTTGTCTATGCGTCTAACAACAACTATTCTCGGTCGCGGACGACCCCTTGAGCGGCAGGCGCTGGAGTTCGCGGCTTTGCGGGGCAATTCAGCGTTGGGGTCAGAAAAGGTAGTCTGGTAAGGCTACTTCGAAGCGGATAATGCGGTTTTGGGGGTCTTTCTATGCGTGTGTTGATAACCGGCGGGGCCGGCTTTATCGGCTCTGCAGTGGCGCGTGCGCTTATCCAAAATGACAATGCGCATGTTTGTGTGCTGGATAAGCTTACTTATGCGGGCAATTTGGATTCGCTGGCGCCGATTGCGGATTGCCCTCGCTATTCCTTTGTGCGCGCAGACATCTGCGATCGGGCCGCCGTTACGGGCGTCTTCGACGCGTTTCAGCCCGACGTCGTGATGCACCTCGCGGCGGAGAGCCACGTCGATCGCTCAATCGATTCGCCGGCCGCATTCATCGAGACCAATCTCGTCGGCTCGTTTCAAATGCTCGAGGCGGCTTTGTCTTATTGGCGCGCGTTGAGAGGCGCGCGCGCGGATAATTTCCGCTTCATTCACGTCTCGACCGACGAAGTGTTCGGGTCGCTCGGAGCGGAGGGGCATTTCCGCGAAGACACGCCCTATTCGCCGAATTCACCCTATTCCGCCTCGAAAGCCGGGTCCGACCACCTGGCGCGCGCCTGGCGGGAAACCTATGGCCTCCCCACGATCGTCACGAACTGCTCGAACAATTACGGTCCCTACCATTTCCCCGAGAAATTCATCCCGCTGGTCATTTTGAATGCGCTCGAGGAAAAGCCGCTGCCTGTTTATGGGCAGGGGGAGAATATCCGCGACTGGCTTTACGTCGACGATCACGCCGCGGCGCTCACGCTTGTCGCGCGCGAGGGTAAAGCGGGGGAGTCCTACAACATCGGCGGAAGGAGCGAGAGGCGCAATATCGATGTCGTCAATGAGATCTGTCGCATCCTCGAGCAAATAAAGCCCCGAGAGAGGGGATCGTATCACGACCTTATCACATTCGTGGAAGATCGGCCGGGGCACGATTTGCGTTACGCGATCGACTGCTCCAAAATCGAGGCGGAACTCGGCTGGCGTCCCTCGGAAACGTTCGAGACGGGATTGGCTAAAACGATTCGATGGTATCTAGCCAATCCCGCATGGTGGCGGGCCATCCGCACGGGCAAATATCGCGGCGAGCGCCTGGGTCGGATCGTGTGAGGCGTCGCAGTCGTTTCTTTGGAGCCAGGCATGCTTGTGGAGGAAACTGAAATCCGCGACGTCAAAATCATAACGCCGAAAAAATTTGCAGACGAGCGGGGTTTCTTTTCGGAAGCATACAACGAATCGAAATGGAGAAGGGCGGGGCTGCATTTTACGTTCGTGCAGGATAACCATTCGCTCTCAACCGCGGCAGGGACGATTCGCGGCCTGCATTTCCAGACGCCGCCTTTTGCGCAGGATAAGCTGGTGCGCGTGGTGCGCGGTCGAATCATGGACGTCGCCGTGGACTTGCGGCGCTCTTCGGCGACGTTTGGGCGGCATGTCGCTGTCGAGCTCTCCGCCGAGAATTGGCGCCAGCTTTTCGTGCCAATCGGCTTCGCTCACGGTTTCTGCACATTGGAGCCGAACACGGAAGTGCAATATAAGGTCACGAATTTCTACTCGGCCGAAAATGACATGGGACTTGCTTTCGACGATCCGGACCTCGGCGTTGCCTGGCCGGTCGCCGCCAACGAGGCCAGGCTTTCCGAGAAGGACCGTGCTCTGCCGCGTTTACGCGATTTGAGGGAATTTTTCTCATGAACATCGGTCGCATTGTAATGCTCATATGGAGCCGATCGATCAATCTGACGCCGCGATCGACCATCGCGGCGTAATCTCGGGAAAAATGGGACGCTTCGTTTATTGAACGTGACGGGCGTCATTCAGCAAAATCTGCTTTACAGGAGCAAAAACAAATGCGCGGCATCATATTGGCGGGAGGCGCCGGGACACGGCTCCATCCTATGACGTCGGCGATTTCGAAACAGCTTTTGCCCGTTTACGACAAGCCGATGATTTATTATCCGCTGAGCACGTTGATGCTCGCGGGCATAAGGGAAATTCTGCTGATTTCCACGCCGGATGACTTGCCGCTTTTCAGGCGGCTATTGGGCGACGGCGGCCAATGGGGTTTATCCCTCACTTATGCCGAACAGCCTCGGCCCGAAGGGCTAGCGCAAGCCTATGTGATCGGCGCCGCTTTTGTCGAGGGACGGTCCTCCGCGCTTGTGCTGGGGGACAACGTCTTTTACGGCCACGGCTTTACGGAGACGCTCCGCCAGGCCGAGGGAAAGCGGCGGAGAGCTACGATATTTGCGTATCACGTCAGCGATCCGGCGCGCTATGGCGTCGTCGAATTCGATCGAAACGGCAGGGCGATTTCGATCGAAGAGAAGCCGGTCGCGCCAAAATCAAACTGGGCGGTGACTGGCTTGTATTTCTATGATGAGCGCGCTCCGCGATTTGCAGCCACGCTGAAGCCATCGGCCCGGGGAGAACTCGAAATAACGGATCTCAACATGGCTTATTTGGCGTGCGGGGATTTGGATGTGACGCGACTTGGTCGCGGAATCGCGTGGCTCGACACCGGAACGCCGGCGTCGTTGCTGGAAGCGGCTGAATATGTCAGAGCAATCGAGCAGCGTCAGGGGCAGCGCATCGCCTGCTTGGAGGAAATCGCATTCCGTAACGGATGGATTGATGAACAGGCCTTGCGCGCCGCATGCGAGCGCTTGTCGAAGACCGATTATGGAGCGTATTTGAGAAAGCTTTTGGAAGAGCTTTAACGGCCCGAATATTTTAGGAAAGCAGAGAGGCGCTGAGGGTTTCTTTGGTCACCCGCCGACGGAAACCGGCATGCCGTTCGTTGACGCTTGCCTCGCCCGAGCCGACGGCCGTGGCGGGCGCATCGCCGCGCTTCCGAGGAAAGACGATGCAAAAGCAGCCACGGCGGCGTCCCTGGTAGGGCGTTGCTCGATTTGGACGAATTGGTGGCCGGGGCGGATGTCGCTGCGAACCGGCGACACGGAAGCTCATGGTCAGCTTGCGGAAAGGCAGGGTTCATAACTTCCCGGGAACGCAGTGATCAAACTCGGGTTGTAACGCCATATGTCCCGGTCTCGACGTCTGGCTTCTCGGCAAGCTTCGAAACCCTTTGCGTTCCCGGAAGGCGCCGAGTTCTTTGTGGCCACAGGAGCCACAGAGCTTTTGGCGCGACGCTATGCGCAAGCGCATGCAGCCTATACTGAAGCGCTCAAATTCGACCGGCGCAGCATCGGGGCGCTTAGGGGGCGCGCTCTTGCCCTGCACGCGCTCGGGCGCGATGGCGACGCTCTCGTAGACTATGACGCCGCAATCGCCCTCGCGCCCGCAGACGCAGATCTTTGGTATAATTTTGGCGTCTCGCTCTTGAAGCTTGGAGCTATCGACGACGCAGCGCTCGCATTCGGGCGCGCTTTGGACATCCATCCGGAATATGCGGCCGCCGCAGAGGCGGCAGCTTTTGCGGAAAGCAGGCGCGGGCATTTTTCGCAGGCGGTTGCTCATTGCGACCGGCTGTTGCGCATAAATCCGGGCAGCACTCGCGCCTTGCGCCTCAAAGGCGACGCGCTGCTTGATTCGAAGAGGTACGACGACGCGCTTGGCGCCTATGATGCCTTGCTGAAGGCCGACCCTCACAACGCGGAAGCGCTGGTCAATCGGGCGACGGCCTTGCTCTCGCTCAATCGGCGCCATGAGGCTTTTCTTTCTGCAAGCGAAGCCCTTGCCCGCGACGGAAGATCGGTCCTCGGCTGGCGCACTTACGGCAATATAGCTCTGAAGCTCGGTCAATACGAGACGGCCGAGGACGCCTTTTCCCAAACGCTCACTCTTGCTCCCAATGAGCCGGATGCATTGTGCGGTCGAGCGATCGCGCTCAAGGAGCTTGGCGACTTCAAAGCCGCTCTACGTGATTTTGACGCAGCCCTGGCCATTGATCCAGACAATGAGAACGCGAAAAGCAATAAGGGCGCGCTCCTGCTGCTTCTCGGCCGCTATCCAGAGGGGCTCCCCTTATTCGAATATCGTCGGGCAAACAACGACGTCCTTCGTATGAACGCGAAATTGCCTTGGCCCGAATGGCGGGGCGAGGATCTGACCGGCAAGCGCCTGTTGGTGATGGACGAAGCAGGGCTTGGCGACGTCATCCAATATTGTCGCTATCTTCCGATGCTGATCGATGCAATTTCGGCAATGGGAAAGCCCGGCCGAGTCGCATATGGTTGTCGACCGAGCATGCGCGCTCTGCTGAGGACGCTAACGCCGCCGATTGAGCTGGCCACAAATGTGCGGCCTGATGAATTCGACTTTTTTCTTCCGCTTTGCAGCCTTCCGCTCGCATTCGGCACGAAGCTCGACGCTATCCCGGCGCCGGCCCATTATCTCTCGGCCGATTCACAACGTTGCGCCTTTTGGCGAGAGAAAATTGGAGAAGGCGGATTCAAGATTGGCGTCTCTTGGCGCGGCAGTGCGACCGCTCAATCGGACGATACGCGTAGCGCTCCGCTCAACGCCTTTGCGCCGCTAGCGCAGCTTCACGGAGTGCGCCTCATCGCCTTGCAAAAGAACGAAGGCGTCGAAGAGCTCGCCGACGCGCAATTTAGGGTCGAGACGCTAGGTCCGGAGTTCGACGCCGGTCCGGACGCCTTCCTCGACACGGCGGCGGCGATGGAGGCGATGGATCTGATCGTGACGATCGATACTTCTCTCGCGCATCTAGCCGGAGCATTGGGCCGGCCGGTGTGGATCGCTCTCAAACATGTTCCCGAATGGCGCTGGCTGCTGCAGCGCCCAGATAGCCCTTGGTATCCGACTGCTCGGCTCTTCCGGCAACAGGAGCCGGGCGATTGGGGCAGCGTCATCGCCGAGATGACGTCCGCATTGAGAGCGAAACTATGACGCGCCAACATGCAGAACCCGCCAGCAACAAGCCCTTGATGCTTCCGTCTTCAATCGGTGAGTTGTTCGACCGCATTTCAATATTGGAACTCAAGGAGCGCCACATTGTCGATGCGAAGAAGCTTTCCAACGTCCGCCAAGAGTTGAAGCTGCTGCGCGCAGCCGAGGTGGACCTCCGTCTCGATTTCTCCGGCGTAGAGTCGGCGCGGCGAGAATTGGCGCAGGTAAACGCAGCTCTGTGGGCGATCGAAGACCAAATTCGCGAGTGCGAGAGGCGAAGCGATTTCGGCCCGCGCTTTATTGAGCTTGCCCGCAGCGTTTACCATCAGAACGATCGTCGCGCAGAGCTCAAATATCACCTGAATGTAAGTTGCGGCTCTATTCTTATCGAGGAAAAATCTTATTGAACGATGTCTCGCGTTCTGGGCGCAAGGGCCTCGACGCGCTTGCGCCGCCTGCGACGTTCGACTTCCGTTCGTGCCCCCGCCTCGATCGAAGCGATCGTGGATTATCTCGATCGCGTTGACCCTGTTGCAGCCGGGCACGCTTTCCGGCGTTATCCCTGTCTGACCTTTCGAAAAAGCCGGCGGATTACCGCGCCGTCCTCAAGTGGGGCCAGAAGCCGTGCGAAGATAGGCGACCGCGCGGCTGATCGCCCTGCTTGTGGAGCGTGCGATCGGCGTTGCTCATCGGCCCGAAAGCAAGCTGACGGGCCATTATTTCAGGGCCGTGCTCGCGGAGCAGTTCGACGCCTATGTCTGGTTCGAGGAAACGCGCTGTGACCTGGCTCCCTCCAGGCAGACCGGCGGGCGCCCATCGTTGCGGAGACGCGGCTCGGCATAAGGGGGAACACGGTCCCTCACGGGGCCTGTGGAAAACTGCACGAGGATGTTGACATGAAAATCGGCCGCGCTTAAAACCCCATTCATCGACGGCGGCGCTGCCAACGAGCAGCGGATGCGGTCGCTTCTTCGTCTTCTGATAGACGGTTGATAGCTCGACTGGGTATTGTCGGGGCGAGGAAGTGTCTTCTCTGATGACGGCTTTGCCGTTTGGGGAGGGG
>DATBRF010000021.1:0-10093 GCA_036560425.1 Methylocystis sp.
CCACTCGTTCGTTCTGCATTCGCGTTTCGAGCTGCATGTCGAGGCCCGTCAGGCGTCAATGCGGTCATGGTGTTTCTCCGCTTAGCTAGTGCGCCTGACGCCAGCGTCAATGCTCTGCTTTTCAATTTAACGCTCGGACCCCGCCGCTGGCGGCGACGCGAGCAGCCCGGACTTAACGCTGCGGCTCATTATCTGGAGAATTGCGCAAGTTTCTCCAAGGGACAAATCTGTCAGACTAAGCTATCGATGTCGACAGATCTGTCTACATCCGACGCGGAGCCTGCCGATGGAGCCCAAGCCGCCTTCGCCGCCTTTCACCGAGGAGACTGCTCGCCAGAAAGTGCGCCTGGCCGAGGACGCTTGGAACTCCCGCGATCCCGCCCGCGTGGTTCAGGTCTATACGCTCGACACTAAATGGCGGAACCGCGCCGAATTCCCGGAAGGGCGGGAGTCGGTGCGGGCTTTCCTCGAACGCAAATGGGCGCGCGAGCTCGACTATCGCCTCATCAAGGAGCTTTGGGCTTTCACGGGCGATCGTCTTGCCGTGCGCTTTGCCTACGAGTGGCGCGACGACTCAGGCCATTGGTTTCGCAGCTACGGAAATGAGAACTGGGAATTCGATGAATGCGGGCTGATGCGGCGCCGCTATGCAAGCATCAACGATCTTACGATTTCGCAAGAGCAGCGCCTGTTTCACTGGCCCCTCGGCCGACGACCGGACGATCACCCAGGCTTGAGCGATCTCGGTCTCTGACGAGCGCGTGGCCCCTCTTGGAGACCGCAAATGCTCGGGGCGATATAGAACGGCCCGCGCCTTTACATCCGAGGTCGCGGGCCTTCAACGTGGGGCTAGCGTGAACCGCTGGCGTCACATTCTTGACGGGTCCAGACTGAAACAGAATGGTTACCAAAAGGTTAACGCCTCATATTCGGCCTGCCGACGCAAGCTTTTCATTAAGCTAGGCAGTAGCGCCCGCGTCAATCGTCATGACAGTACCAGTGACGTTGCGCGCCTTGTCGTCCAGCAGAAACGACACGGCGTTCGCGACATCTTCCGGCGTGGCCAATCGGAGCAAAGCCGCGCGGCGGGCAATTTTTGCGCGCTCCTCCGGGCCGAGCGAAGCCGTCATCTCGGTTTCGATGAAGCCCGGCGCCACGGCGTTGACGGTAATGCCCATCCGGCCGACTTCGCGCGATAGAGACTTTGTGAAGCCGATGAGCGCCGCCTTGCTGGCGCCGTAAACCGAAAGGGCATTGTAGCCGGTCGAGGCGATAATCGAGGACATGTTGACGATCCGGCCGCCGCCCGCCGACATCATATTGCGCACGACATATTTCGTCAGAACGATCGGCGCCGTGACGTTCACGCGCGTGAGCATTTCTATCTGAGAATTGTGCATCGTGGCGAGCAGCCCCTCCGTGCCGAGCCCCGCATTGTTGACGAGTCCGTAAGGCGCACCGAATTCCTTTTTCAGTCTCAACACAAAATCCGGAATCGAGTCGATTTCCGAGAGATCGAGCGCCGCGAAAGCAAGCGCCCCGTTGGACGCGGCGATCGCCTCTTCAAGCTCGCCGCTCTCCTTGCGCGCAACAGCGATTACCCGAAAGCCGTCGGCGACCAGACGTCGCGAAATCGCCAGACCCAGACCGCGGCTGCCGCCGGTAACAATGACGTTGCGCATCATGCTTTCCCGCGCAAAAGCTTGCCGCCCGGCGACATGGCGAGCGACGAAACGAATTCGATCGAAATGGGAATCTTGTGCCTTTCCAGCCGCTCCTTGCAAAGGCCTAGAATCTCATCCTTCAAGGACCGCTTACGTTCGGGGGAAACCTCATTTTCCTTCAGCATGACTTGGGCTATGACGAGATCGCCCGTGATCGGGTTGCGCCTCGGCTTAACGAGCGACATCCTTACGCCGTCATGCAAGTTGATGACCTGCTCCACCTCTTCCGGGTGAACTTTGAGGCCGCCGATATTGATCGTCCCCGCACGCCGGCCCTTGAAGTAGAAGCGATCTCCTTCTCTCTCGACAAGATCGTCCGTATCGACGAAGCCATCTTCATCCGCGAGCCTCAGATCGTCACGCCCGACATAGCGATCAGCAGTTCGTCGCGAGCGCAGACGCAAGGACCCGTCTATGACGCGCATTTCGACGTCGCCCACGCCGCCAAGATATGAGGCGGGAAATCCCGCCCGCCCGTCCGTCACCTCGAAGCCGACGCCTGCTTCCGTGGAAGCATAAGCGTGGACTACCCTCGCATCAGGGTAAAAGGACGCGAGATTGTCGAGAATGGCGCGATCGGCGATTTCCCCGGAAAGCCGAATATATTTGGGCGCGATGCGAGGGGCCCCCGGGTTCATCAGCAAGCGGCGCCAATGCGAGGGCGTTCCGGAGAGGTGCGTCACGCCCGCTTCCGCCATGCGTGCGAGGTGGTCGGAAAGTGGCTCGTCCGATTCCGTCAGCGCCAAGGTCGCGCCGCTCGTCGCCGCGCGTAAAAAGATTTGCAGTCCGCCGTAGCGGCGGATGTCGTAAAAGGTTGCCCACACCGGAGCGGGCTCCGCCGCCGCGCGTGGACGCACGGCCCCGAGCAATCCATCGAGACGATGCGCGACAAGCTTTGGCGCGCCTGTCGTGCCCGACGTCGGCAGCACCCATTGAGTTTCGATTGGCGGCGGCGCCGCTTCTGTTTCGCGCGTTATCGGCGAAATGACAAAGCGAGGGACCGTGACGCCGAAATCCTTGTTTTCGTCGTCGCAGATCACGACGTCGACTTGAGCTTGCTCGATGGCCGAGGCCATGCGTTCGCCCAAAAAATCCGGCGGCGTAATGACCATGCGCGCAACGAGCCCGTCGAGCTCCAACATAGCGAGCGCGGCGTCGAATTGAGACGATAGGCCGATCAGGACAGATTTGCCCGCAAGCAGAGCGCGGCGGCCGGAAAGGACCGTGCCTTCGATCGCTTCGCGCCACAGAACCTGCCTGCCGGGCGCGCACAATCCTGTTCCATCTTCCCTCGCCGCGTCGCGAGCGTAGCTGCGCAGATCAAACCGCGGCTGCATTTTCATAAAGCGCGACGAAATCGGCGAAGGTTACCGGAAAGTACACTTCTTCCGAGGCCGTAAAGGGATCGACGCCGAGCGCATCTTCCAGACGCGCGACAATGATCGCGAAACACAGGGAGTCCAGCCCGGAATTGACCAGAAGCGTATCGTCCTTCAACGCTGCAAGCTTCTTCTCCTGCTCGGCTGCGACTTCTTCCATCACGGAAAGCACCGTTAACCTTATGCTCATCGAGAGGCGCCTCTTCATTATCGGCTAAGGAAACTCCTTTTATCCTGCATTCGTAAGCAATTCGCCCACCCACCGCGAAGAACCATAACCAGGGTTAAGCGCAGATGACCGAGCCCGCAACGCCGCGCATTCGATGCAGAATGATAGCCGAGGCCGATGCGCCCGCGCTTGCCGCGTTGCTCACCAAAGGCTTCCCGGAGCGCAGTATCGACTACTGGCGAGAGGCGCTCGAAACGCTCGCGCGTCGTGACGCGCCGGAAGGCTATCCGCGCATGGGCTATCTGCTCGAGCACGAAGGCGCGCTAATCGGCGTGATTCTGATGATCTTCACGCGCCTCGGCGAACAGAAGATTCGCTGCAATATCTCAAGCTGGTATGTCGAGGAGGACTACCGCGGCTATGCGTCTTTGCTAATTGCCGCCGCAGTGCGCCACAAGGACGTCACCTACATCAATATCTCGCCGGCGCCCCATACGTGGCGTGTGATCGAAGCGCAGGGATTCCGGCGCTATTGCAATGGTCAGATGCTCGCGATTCCCGCGCTCGCGCGCTGGGCGCCCAATGTTCGTGTTGGGGCATTCGACGCGAAATGCGATTATGGCAATTCGCTTTCGGTGCGAGAACGCGATCTCCTCGTCGCCCATGTCGAACGAGGCTGCCTGGCGCTGATCGCGCACGAGAAGCGCGAAACGCATCCCTTCGTCTTCTTGCCGCGTCGCGTATTGAAAGGGCTCGTTCCTACGCAACAGCTCGTCTATTGTCGTGACCTCTCGGATCTCCAACGCTTTGCCGGGCCTCTGGGACGCGAGCTGCTCAAGCGCGGCCATCCGACAATTCTCGTGGACGCGACGGAGAAAATTTCCGGCCTTGTCGGAATTTATCTCGAAGACCGCGGTCCGAAATATTTCAAAGGCCCCGAGCGACCGCGGCTCGGCGATCTGGCCTTCTGTGAAAGCGTCGTGTTTGGACCTTGACCCTCTCATGAAAGCCAAGAACGAGATCTCCGCCGCGCAGGCGCTGGTCGACCAGCTCATCATCAATGGCGTCGACCATATCTTTTGCGTGCCGGGCGAGAGCTATCTCGCCGTCCTCGACGCCTGTTACGAGCGCAACGTAAAGCTCACCGTTTGCCGCAATGAAGCGGGCGCGGCGATGATGGCCGATGCCTATGGCAAGGCGACCGGACGCCCGGGCATTTGCTTTGTCACGCGAGGGCCCGGCGCCGCAAACGCCTTCGCCGGCGTTCATATCGCGCAGCATGATTCGACGCCGATGATCCTCTTCATCGGTCAGATCGAACGGACGAACCGGGATCGCGGCGCCTTCCAGGAAGTCGATTATCGCGCCATGTTCGGCGGCCAAACCAAATGGACAGCTGAAATAGACGATGGCGCGCGCATCTCGGAATATGTCTCGCGCGCTTTTCACGTTGCGCTCGCCGGCCGCCCTGGCCCCGTCGTCCTCTCTTTGCCCAAAGACATGCTCGAAGAGCGCGTCTCGCCACATCCCTGCCCTGCAGCCGCTCTCGTGGAAACGGCGCCAGACGCCGGCTCGATGAAGGCTCTCGCGGAGATGATCGCGGAGGCGAGACGCCCCCTCTTCGTGCTCGGCGGCACGCGATGGGATGAAAAGGCCTCTCGCCAGATGATGGATTGGGCGAACGCCTTCAATATGCCCGTTGCGACAAGCTATCGCCGACTTCCCCTCTTTGACGCATTGCATGACTGCTATGCGGGCGACCTCGGACTTGCCGCCAATCCCAAGCTTGTCGCACGCGCAAGAGCGAGCGATCTTTTCGTTCTTGTCGGCGGGCGCCTCGGCGAAATTCCCTCGCAAGGCTACACGCTCTTTGACATACCGACGCCGCAAACGCGCTTCGTGCATGTTTATCCTCACGCAGAGGAACTGGGGCGCGTCTATTCGCCAGCGCTCGCCATCCACGCGTCGCCCAAGCCTTTCGTCGAGGCGCTGGCGAAATTGCAGCCGCCAGCGGCGTGCGCCTGGCAGGCCGAGACAGCTCAAGCGCATCAGGACTATCTCGATTTTTCAAGAAGCTTTCTTTCATCCGCCGACGTCGATCTTGCGCAAACAATGATCTGGCTGTCCGACAATCTCCCGGACGACGCCATTATCTGCAATGGCGCCGGCAATTACGCCTCTTGGATCCACCGCTACTTTCGTTTCCGCCGTTTCGGTTCGCATTTCGCGCCGACCTCGGCGACCATGGGCTATGGCGTCCCGGCGGCGGTCGCTATCAAACGCCTCTATCCTGAACGCCTGGTTGTCTCGCTCAACGGCGACGGCGACTTCTTGATGAACGGGCAGGAATTCGCGACGGCGGTACAATACGGGTTGCCGATCATCGTCGTCGTCTGCGACAACGCGAGTTACGGCACAATCCGAATGCATCAGGAGCGCACCTATCCGGCTCGCGTCATCGGCACCGATCTCCGCAACCCCGATTTCGCCGCCTATGCCCGCGCTTTCGGCGGCTATGGCGCGCGTGTTGAGTGGACCGCCGACTTCCCGGAAGCATTCGAGGCGGCGCGCGCCTCGGGGCTACCCTCGATCATCCATTTGCTGATCGATCTGGATCGCATCACGCCGACTGCAAATCTGTCGGCGCTCAGGGCTGGCGCATTGAGCCGCGCGTAGCAAAAGCCGCAAACAAAAAAGAGAGGCGCCTCCCGGCGCCTTCCATTTTCAACAAGCTGTGCGGAGCGGCGCTCGGGAATGGGCGAAGTCCCAGTAGAGAGATCGCGCGCGCTTGTACATCGGCCCTGCCTCCAAACGCCGGTCGTCGATGCGCGACATCGGCGCTACCTTCTGGAAGTTCCCAGACGAGAAAATCTCGTCAGCATCGAGGAAATTTTGGTAAGCTAGCGTCGTCTCGATCACCTCTACGCCATCGGCGCGCAGCAGGCCAATGACGCGCTGCCGCGTGATGCCGTTCAGAAAGGTTCCATTTGCGACAGGTGTGAAGACGACCCCATCATTGACAAGAAAGGCGTTGGAGTTAGCGAACTCCGCTATATTGCCGAGCATGTCGCGCATGAGGCAGTTGTCGAAGCCGCGCTTCGCCGCCTCGATTAATGCGCGCGCGCCATTAGCGTAATGGCAGCTCGCTTTGGCGCCGACCGGCGCTGTCTCTGCGCTCGGCCGACGAAAGGGCGAGAGCGTCACCGCGCCGCCCTTCGGCGCCGGCATCGGCGACTCGTAGATCGTCAGCGCCCAATTGGTCGACGACGGCTCGAAACGAACGCCGCCTCCCAACCCCTCCTCCGCCCAATACATCGGGCGAATATAGAGCTGCGCGTCGCGCGCGAATTTGCGCAACCCTTCTTCAACGAGCGCACGCCATTCTTCGACGGTCAAAAGCGGATCGAGGAGCATCTCGCGCGCGGAATTATTCACGCGCGCGAGATGCAAATCGAGATCAGGCGTCACGCCTTCGAAGGCGCGCGCCCCGTCGAACACCATTGACGCAAGCCAGGCGCCATGCGTCCTCGGTCCCAAAATCGGCGCGTTGCCATCGCGCCATTCGCCCTGAAAGAAAGTCCATGTCTGCGACACAGGACGGAATGGAATTGGAGACGCCATGACTGCCTCTTACACTCCGTTGAACATCGCGGGCGCATCGGACGCGCCGGCGGACAGTTTCATCATTCGCGCGAGCTTCTTCACGACACGCACAGCGAACATCACAGGCGCCGGCACCGGGTTGCGGCAGAACGCAACCTTGCGCACGTACTTCTCCACGCGCCAGACCGCATGCGAGCCAGCGCGAAAGAGCGCATGGTCTCCCGGTCCCAGATGGTGCTCGACGCCATTATCGTCTGTCACCACCACGGACCCCTCGAGCACATAGACCGTCTCGTCGATGTCGTAATACCAGTTGAACACGCCCTTGGTGCAATCCCACAAAAGCGTGGTCGAGGAATTATCGAGGCTGCGCGACAAGACGAAGTTGCGCGCGACGGGCATTCCGTCGATCACCCAAGCAGGGTTGACGGGGCAAGGCGTCATTTCGACATTTTTGCCGTCATGGAAAACGATCTTGTTGTTGTTCATTGTCATCTTGCCTTTCCCGGTTTGCCTGTCCTCAATTCAAACGTAAGATCTCGAGCACGTCGCCTGGCCAGTTTTTCAGCTCGACCCCGTGCGCCGCAAAGAGCGCCAACGCCAAACGGTCGATTCCAAACGCCACGCAACCCGAATGCGCGATCTCGCCGCTCTCGTCGGCAAGACCCCACGTCTTCCCGAAATGCTCACGGTGGTAATTGAAGCTCATGCAAGCCGTCGGCCCGCCCTGCGCGCGAACCTGGATTAGGAGCTCGAACTTCAAAGCCTGCTCGATCTGGCTGGCCGCCATCAACTGCCCGACGCGGCCAAAGAATGGGTCGCTGGCGCGATCGAAAGCGAAGGAAAGCCGCAGCGACTGCGCGATCGACTGCGCCCTCTTCATCCATTGCTCACGAAAAACCGCGATTTGCGCGGGCGCGCCGATGCGCACAAATTCACGCATGCGGAAGGATTGCAATCGATCCAGTTCTTTGGACGGTTCGTGACGGAAGCAGTCTGCCGCCACGTCGAACGTAAGCCCCTCTACTGGAACGGGACCTTTTTCGGCGGCGATCGGGTAGACAGGATAACAAGCGGCGGGGCTGAGCACGAGGCCGGCGGTCGTCGCCTCTCGCGTCCAGTCGCCGCCTTGCTTTGCGCGATCGACCGCCGCGGTCACATCCGCCTCGGTCCCGTGCAAGGCGCAAACGCAGCCGAGAAGTTGCGGGAAGCTGTTGAGATAGCCTTGCCTCTCGAGCTGTCGCAAGCTCATGACCGGTGGAAAGCGGAATATCTCAGCGTTGTCTGGGCGATGCCTGGAGATCAACGCCTGTAGCGCATCGACAACGTCTTCATAGCGTCGCGTGCGCGCATAGACTCCATCGACGCCCATCGGACGAAAAAGATAGTCGAGCATCGCTTCGTCTTTCGCGGCGGCCCGTGTCATGACGCCCATCCCGATTCCCTCCTCCTCTCTTCAGCGCAGTTTTGTAATTGCTTCCGGAACGCCCCCAATAAGGCAAGAGGGTCCCACGTTTGCGAGAATGCGGTTGTTATTGATCATCACCGAAGAGGAAAGAATGTCTCTCAAGGGCCGCGAGATGCTGAATTCGCCATCGTTGCGATAGCCGGCGATCCCACATGCGTTGAGCGCATGCATCACCGTTGAAATCGCCATCTCGGAGGCGCTCACCTTCAAGAGGTTCAGCGACGTCTGAAAATAGATATCATCGAGCAGCTCCGGCCGGCTCACGCGGCCGAGATAATCAGCGATCGCCGAGTCCACGAGACTTGTGAGCGCCATCAATGATTGAGAGGCTTGTGTCGCAAGCGGCGCCCCTGGCGGAAGATTTCCCTTCTGCGCGCGGGAAACTTTGCGAATGAACATTTGGGCTCTTTCCACTGCCCCTGCCGCCACTCCCGTCCAGCAGGCCGCCCAAAGGAGATGCGTCACGGGAACCATCGAACGGCGATGTATCTTGTCATAGGGCTCGCCGAGAACCTGCTCGGCTTCGCCCTTGGCGAGGAGATGGAAGCCCTCGCTGCAGGTCCCGCGCATGCCCATCACATCCCATTTCGAGGTTTGTTCGAGCGTGTAGTCTTCCTTGAAGAAGAGCGCCAACACCTGATCGCTAGGCAATGACTCGGGGGAGCGGCGCGCGGTACTCACGATGGCGTCCGCGGCCGCGCCATAAGAAACGACAGAGGCGTCCCGGTCGAGTGAAATTTCCTGCTCCGAGGTGACGATCGCCGATGCGCTGGATCGCACATTGGCGCCGTTTTTTCCCTCGGTCGTAGACGAAGCAAGGAGCATCTGCTCGGCGCCGATGCGGCTAAGATAGAAATCGAAGCGCGGGTTATCTCCCGCATGATTCATGAGACATGCGACATTGGCGGCGTGCATCGCGTAGATCATAGACGTAGACGAGCAGACGCGTCCCAGCGCGTAGCAAATCTCCGCCGCCTCAGCCACCGAGCGGCTTTCGCCGCCGAAACGAGATGGCAGCATAATGCCAAGCAGGCGCTGCGCCTTCAATTCATCGAACGCCTCTTGGGGAAAGCGCGCTTCCTCATCGACCGCCACGGCAAATTTCGCTGCAACGGCGACAGCTGCGGCGATCCTCGCCGATAGTGCGGCCGCTGCATCATAGCTGCTTCGCGCTTCGATTGCTTTCAATTCAGCCGCCGCCATAACCGCCCTCACGAGATAATGCTAACTTTCCGACGATGAAGAATGCTAGAGCCGGAGATATGAATATTCCATTCTCGCCGATAAATTGTCTGCATAATCCTTAATAATTAGAATTATCTCGAATTGCCGCGAATACTTTTTACGCGGTCCCGTTATGAACGAATCGTCGGCTCGAATAAGCCGTTCGGATAATCGGAGATTACTGTGAGCACTACAACGGTTGCGCCTCTCGATCGCATCAATGCGATCGTCTCCCAGTTCGTCGTGAACGCTCCCGAGCTAGCGCGTCACCAGGATTTGGAGGAGCTCGGCCTCACATCCATGCAGATGGTAAATCTAATGTTGTCGATCGAAGCGGAATTCGATCTGACGATTCCCAGCTCGAAGCTCGTTCCGTCCAACTTTCGAACGATCGCGAATATCGAAGCCTTGATCTGGGAGATCGGACATTAAGTCGTATTCGCGCATCGCATCAGATGCGGCGCCGCTCTGTTACGGCGCCGCTTCATAGCTCGTTAGGATATTTTCAGGCCTGACGTTCGCCGTC
>DATBRF010000022.1:0-3180 GCA_036560425.1 Methylocystis sp.
GAGAGGACCGAAGCCGCGAGATAGAGCGAGCCGGCGATCAGCACGCGCGGAGGCTGATCGAATCTGTGCGAGGCGAGAATCCGCAGCGCTTCCTCGACATTATCGGCGTGGCTCGCGACGGCGACGCCTTCGGCCCCGGCGAGCGCCGCGACCTCTTCCGGCGGCCAGCTTTTGTGCTCGCCCTCCACCGGCACGGCGACCATCTCGCGCGCGAGGCCGGCGAAATGCCGCAGCAAGGCGCGCACATCCTTGGTGACCTGGGCGCCGCAGATCAGCGCCAGCGGTCGGGGAGAGCGGTCGTGGAATTCAGCCATGGCTTCGGCCAACACACGGCCGCCGTCCTCATTGTGGCCGCCGTCGAGCCAGACCTCGGCGCCGGCCGGGGCGAGATCGACAATCGGGCCCCGCAGCAGGCGCTGCAATCGCGCCGGCCATTCGGCGCGGGTGAGCCCGGCCTCTATGGCGCTCGTCGGAAGGTCGGGCGCGACGGCTCGCAAGGCGGCGATGGCGTTCGCCGCGTTCTGATGCTGGTGCCGGCCGGCAAGGCGCGGCAGCGGCAGATCGAGCAGCCCGCGCTCGTCCTCGAAGACCAGCCGGCCGTTTTCTTCGCGGATGTAGAAGTCCTGTCCCGCGACGAAGAGCGGCGCGCCGACGCGGCGGGCTTCGCGCTCCAGCACCCTCTCGGCCCCCTCGGGCTGGAAGCCGACGATCGCCGCGGCGCCGCGCTTGAAAATCCCGGCCTTTTCATAGGCGATCTTTTCGACCGTATCGCCCAGGAACTCCATATGGTCGAGCGAAACGGAAGTGACGATCGCCGCCTTGGGAGTCTTGATGACATTGGTCGCGTCGTAGCGGCCGCCGAGCCCCGTCTCCAGGAGCAGCCAGTCGGCCGGGGTTTCGGCGAAGAGTGAGAAGGCCGCCGCCGTCGTCACCTCGAAAAAGGTGATAGGCTGGCCGCCATTCGCGTCCTCGCAGCGTTCGAGAACAGCGCTGAGGCGCTCGTCGTCGACGAGCTTGCCGCCGCCAACTGCGCCGAGCCGGATGCGCTCGTTGAAGCGGATAAGATGGGGCGAGGTGTAGACATGCACGCGTTGCCCCGCCGCCTCCAGCATGGCGCGCAGGAAGGCGATGGTCGAGCCCTTGCCATTGGTGCCGGCGACATGGATCGTCGGCGGCAGGCGCAAATCCGGGCGGCCGAGCGCTTCCAGCAGCCGCTCGGTTCGGCCCAGCGACAGGTCGATCTTTTTCGGGTGGAGGGTGAGCAGTCGCGAGAGGATCGCGTCGTGCTGATCCATTGCGGCCGCGCCTTTCTGGATTCAGGCGGCGCGGCGCGGCGGCGCCTTGGTGAGCAGGCCGCACAGGCGCGCGAGCGTCTCGCGCATCTCCTGGCGCGGGACCACCATGTCGACCATGCCGTGATCACGCAGATATTCAGCGCGCTGGAAACCCTCCGGCAGCTTCTCGCGGATGGTCTGCTCGATGACGCGCGCGCCGGCGAAGCCGATGATGGCCCCCGGCTCGGCGATCTGGATGTCCCCCAGCATCGCGTAAGAGGCGGTGACGCCGCCCGTCGTCGGATTGGTGAGCACGACGATATAGGGCAGGCGTGCGTCGCGCAGGCGCTGCACGGCGATGGTCGTGCGCGGCATCTGCATCAGCGAGAACATGCCCTCCTGCATGCGCGCGCCGCCCGAAGCCGTGAAAATGATGAAGGGCGTGCGCCCGGCGAGCGCATGCTCAATGCCCGCGACGATGGCCTCGCCCGCCGCCATGCCCAGCGAGCCGCCGAGGAACTCGAAATCCTGCACGGCGACTGTCACCTGCGAGCCGCCGAGCTTGCCGGCAGCGAGCGTGACCGCGTCCTGAGCGCCCGTCTTGAGCCGATACTCCTTCAGCTTATCGACATAGCGCTTGATGTCGCGGAATTTCAGCGGATCGAGCGGCGCTTCCGGCGTGGGCAGCAGTTCGAGCTCGCCATCGTCGAAAAGATTGGTCAGCCGCACGTCGACCGGACAGCGCATATGATAGCCGGAGTTCGGCACAACATAGAGATTGGCCTCTATGTCCTTGTGGAAAACGAGCTGGCCGCTATCCGGGCATTTCACCCAGAGATTTTCCGGCGCCTCGCGCTTGATGAGGGCTTTGATCTTCGGCGGAACGACATTGGAATACCAGTTCATGCCCAAAGCCCCTTGAGCCAGGAAAACGCGCCGCCGTTCTTGGCTGCGACGGTCGGCGTTCCCCGAGCGCCGCGCACGCCCGCCGCAATGCTCGCCACGAGGGACGTCACCGCCTCGACGCTCTTTTCCGTCGCCTTGCCGCCCTCGTCCAGCGACGCCTTCAAAGCCTCGACCAGCGCCGAGCCGACCACGACCCCGTCGGCGTTGTGGGCGATTTCGGCGGCGTTCTGAGCGTTCTTCACGCCAAAGCCCACGGCGATCGGCAGTCTGGTATGGCTCTTGATCCGCCTCACAGCCTCGCTAACGCCGGCATAGTCGGCAAGGGATGCGCCGGTGATGCCCGTCAGCGAGACATAGTAAACGAAGCCGGAAGTGTTTTCGAGCACCTTTGGCAGACGCTTGTCGTCCGTCGTGGGCGTCGCCAGGCGGATGAAGTTCAGCCCGGCGTTTCGGGCCGGAATGCAGAGCTCCGCGTCCTCCTCGGGGGGCAGATCGACCACGATCAGCCCGTCCACGCCCGCCGCCTTGGCGTCGGTGAGGAATTTGTCCACGCCATAGACATAGATCGGATTGTAATAGCCCATCAGCACGAGGGGGGTGGCGTTGTCCCCCGCGCGGAAATCCTTGACGAGCTGAAGCGTCCCCTTGAGCGTCATGCCCCCCTTGAGGGCCCTCAGTCCCGCGGCCTGAATCGCCGGACCGTCGGCCATGGGGTCAGTAAAGGGCATGCCGAGCTCGATGACGTCGGCGCCGGCCGCGGGCAGGGCCTTAATGATCTCGAGCGACGTCACTGGGCCGGGGTCGCCCGCCATCACGAAGGTCACGAGAGCGGCGCGCCCTTCAGATTTGAGGGCGGCGAAACGGTCGTCGATACGAGTGGACATATGAATTGTCAGTCTTTCCGGTGGGGCGGTTATCTCGCCCGTTTTCGACCGATGGCTTAGTCCCTGGCCCGGCTCTCGTCCACCCTCTTTATGAGTCCTTCGTCCAGTCGGCGACT
>DATBRF010000023.1:0-32118 GCA_036560425.1 Methylocystis sp.
ACTCTTCGAGCGCGATATCGTTGAGATCGCGCAAGCCGTTCATCAAGCGGGGGCCTATTTTTATTGCGACGGCGCGAATTTCAACGCCATCGCGGGCGTGGCGCGGCCGGGCGACTTCGGCGTCGACGCCATGCATATCAATCTGCACAAGACCTTCTCGACGCCGCACGGCGGCGGCGGACCGGGCGCCGGGCCGGTTGTGCTCTCGGAACGCCTTGCACGTTTTGCGCCCGTGCCCTTCATTCGGCGTAACGGCGAATCGCTCGAGCTCGTCGAACATGCGGAGGGCTCGCAAAGCTTCGGCCGCATGACGGCCTTTCATGGGCAGATGGGCATGTTCGTGCGCGCGCTTGCCTATCTCCTCGCCCATGGCGTCGACGGCGTAACGCAGGCCTCGAAGGATGCGGTGCTCTCGGCGAATTATGTGCGCGCGTCATTGCGCGACGTGATGACCCAGCCTTTCGGCGATCGCCTCTGCATGCACGAAGTGCTCTTCGACGACGCCTGGCTGAAGGGAACGGGCGTCTCGACGCTCGATTTCGCCAAGGCGATGATCGACGAGGGCTACCATCCCATGACCATCTATTTCCCGCTCGTCGCGCATGGCGCCATGCTGATAGAGCCGACGGAGTCGGAGTCGAAAGCCTCGCTCGACCTCTTCATCGCAACGCTGCGGAATCTCGCGACGCGCGCCAAGGAAGGGGATAGCGGCCGCTTTGCGCAGGCGCCGCGCTTCGCGCCGCGGCGGCGCGTGGACGAGACGCTGGCGGCTCGAAAGCCGGTGCTGCGGTGGGCGGAATAGAGGGGCGCGCGCAACCGAGAGCGCATTCCGCAAAAAGCGATAAGAATGCGCTCCAGATACTTGTTTTGGCGCGGTTTCTTGTCGTTCGCATGATTCCATGCGCGCGGAAAGCGCGGCGCCGCGGCGACATTCGCGGCCAATGGGCTTCGGCCCATCGGCGAAGAGCTTGCTCAGCTTTGGTGCGGTCCCAGCATTTGATACAGTATCGCTTCTATCCGCCGCCAATTTCTGGCTTGTTCCGCGTCGCCTTTTTCCTCTGCAGCCGCAGCCTTATGGGCGGCTTCGGCGACAGCTTTGTCGCCATGCGCCTCAAAGAGCTGTCGGGCGTAGTCGTGGACGTCTGTCTCTTCCATTGGCGGCTCCGTTCGATCGACCTGCCAGCGCAAATGCGCCGCCGCGCGCGCTAGCGTCCACTCTTCCGCTATGACAATTAGACCCGACCGCGCCGGTTTCAATTTTCCATCGCTAGACTAGCGCCCCAGCTTGGAGGCTTTCTGGCCTCCCCTTTCGCCGACGCCCCGACGCGAGAAAAGTAGCTCGGGAAGCTCGCCGATCTCCAAGGCAAGGCGCCGGAAGGCGAGATAGGGAAGCAGCACGAGAAACATCAGCACGGCCGCCGCCCCGGCCTGGGTGAACGAGCCCCCACCAATTCCGCCAAGCGCATCCCTTGGGCCACGGCCGTGAAAAAGGCCGACGACAACTTCTTCGGCGACCGTCATGAGGAAGAGCGCGATTGTGAAGAGCAGCGCCTTTTTTGCGATCCCTACGATCAGCATTTCGGCGCCGTCCTTGCGCTCGCCAAGCTTCAAGGCCTCCAGCACGAGCATGAATTTGCCGAGGATCAGCGCCTTGGCGATGGCAATTCCGAAGGGCGCGAATTCGACGCCGACGCTGCGCAAGACCGCCGCCTTGTAGAAAAGGACCGCGCAAAACCAGATCATCAAATAGCCGGATACGGCCAGGTAGGAGACCAGCTCATGGCGCGCGCGCCGCGCGAGGCTCTTGCCGCCGAGGACCGTCTTGCCGCCGGCGTCGCTTGGGCTCCTCGGGGCAAATTGAGGGATGCGCCGGGCGTCGGTCCATTCCTGCATGCCGGGCGACCACACGAGAAGTGGCCGCTGTTTCACGCGCTCGATGATTTCCCCAGCGTCGACGGGGCCAAAAGTCTCGCCGCCATCCGCATAATACCATTGATCAGCCATTTGCCCTTCCCTCGCGCCATTTCGGCGGCAAGCGTCAAATAAGGAGTGAATCAGGCTAATGTTTTGACGGGGCGCCGCTCAGTGGCGAAAAATCCAGTATGCCACGGGTATAGGTTTCGTGGACTTCGGAAAACGGCTTCTGATCCTGCCCATAAAGGATCGCCGTATGCTCGAAGATTTCATAGGGGAGCGGCGTCGCTCCGGCCTCCTGGCCCGGCTGCGCCGCATCCGCGAGCTCCCAGCCTTGGGGTAGAGGCGACCAGCGCATCGTCATGTCGATCGTGCGACGGAACGGCTGCAGAGGCGCGACGACCTTGCCGAATGGCGCATCCGTCGTTTCCAGCATCCTGTTCATTTCCTCCGAAAGCCGGCCGGGGACGTACCAATTATCGGCCTCGGAGAGCACATGGTCCCCGCAGTTCAACTGAACGCGCCGGTATTTGACGGGCTCGGACGCGCCGAGGCGAAGCCGCTCCCGGGTTCCCTCGCTTGGCGGCTTGTCTTGGTCGGTCAGGCGCTTCGCGACGATTTTCGGTTCCGCCGACATTTTGTGGTCGGCGCACCATTTCTCCAAGGTCGCCGTGGCGCTGCGGCTTGCGAGCAGGGAGGCGTTCAGGGTCTGGATCAGGGCGAGAAGCTCGACCCGTGTCAGGAAATCCCCCGGCCATTGCGGCTGCGCCATCGCGGACGCGACGAAAAGCGTCGCGGAAATCATTGCGATCAGCTTAGAAAAAATACGTCTCGCCATTGTCGTCCGAACCCCGGCCTTCGCCAGGACCAGACTTTAGCCCACCGGCCTCGACATGCGAAATCCCATGTCGATCGATGCGATAAGAATACGCTCAACATTCTTAAATCGGTTCGCATGATCCCATGCTGGCGGAAGGCGCGCTCGCGCTCATTCTGGATGTGGGGCCGCCTCACCGAGCCCCAGCAGGGCGGAAATCTCGGCGAGCGTCGATTTCTCCTTTTCGCTCATCCTAATTCCGCCAAAGCCGAGGAAAGTGTCTTCGAGGCCCGCTTCCGCGACCAGGCGCGCGATATGCAGGAGCCATTCCTTGAAGGGCTTCGCATGCTCGCCCGCCTTTGCGTCGACGATGGCGCCCGTCTCCTTCAAGGCGTCGAGGGCGTGGCGCTTGATCTCCTCGAGCGCGGCGCCCTGCACGATCGTGCGCACGCCCTCGCGCGCGTCGGCGCGGCCGCTCGCCGTCAGGAGTTCTTCCGCGACCTCTTTGATGAGCGGGTCGCCAGGCTCGGTCCTCGCCTGGGCGAGCGATCGCGCGGTGGCGAAGGCTTCCTGCAGCAAACCGACAAATCCGCTCGGATCGGCCGCGCTCACGGCATAGCCCGCGAGCAGCGGCGCTTGGACAAGCTTCTTCCATTCGACCGGCGTAAAATTCGACTTGCTCGCCATGGCTTTGCTCCGCTCTTCGCCTTTCCAAATAGCGCCGGAAATGAGGTGGAAAGCAGCGACGAAAGGATTATTTGGCGTCACCCGGCCGCGCCAGGGCAGGCGGATGACGCAACCTATGGGCGTGCCGCCGCGAGGCTTGAAAGGGCTTTTGCGGCGCCGGCGCGGTGAATCGCGGGAATTTCCATGAGCATCAGCACCGCCCCGCTCGCGAGCGACGCGAAGAGTATCGACAGCACGACAGCGTTGGAAATCTGGGGGCGAAGCATGCATGAAGTGTTGGGCGATGGACGCCCGACTTGCAATCCTCCACTTTGCCGCACCCATGAAACCCTGACGCACGCTGATGCTTGCGCTCAAGTTCTGCGCGCAAGCTTCGCCAGGCTGGCGCCACCAAGAAACCCCTGCACGTGGTCCTTTCCCTTTCTGCTCTTCACCAAGAAAATGCCCGAACGGTCTGGCACGAAAAAAGCACTGATCGACAAACGCCACGAGGCGACGCGAGGGAGAAAGCCCATGGTCCGCAAGCTTGGGGTAAATGATCTTGCCATGGTCGTCCCGGTGAAAGCGCGCGCCGGCAAGGAAGCTGCTGTTGTAGCCTCCTACGCCATCATGAAACGCGCGGGCTGGACTCTGGCCCGGCGTTCGCCGCGGCTCATCAATTTGGAGCGGCGCGCCCGGTTTGCGCGGATCGACTCTGTCTGAGCGCCTTATCCCGGCGCCAAAGCGGAAAGCAGGCTGCGCGCCAATGGATCAAACTGATGATGCAGGAGTCAGGTCAACGGAGCGCCATCGCCGGCCTGGCTTTCGCTAAAATTCATATATCGAGATCCCGATAGACCGCAATTTCGCGCTCTCGGGCGATGCGCGCGTCTTCGCCGGCTCGCACGCCCCGCCAGACGTCGAAAATCATGACAAGGGTCGTCAGAAGTCCCGTCGTCTTGCCGATGATGAACCCGAAGGGAAAAATGATCCGTTCCGGCGGGATAACAAATTGCGCGCCGAGAAACATCGAGGCTGCATTCACGAAATAGGCCGGCCGATAAAGCGTCTTCTCCTTCCAGGCGCTGCGCGCATAATGGCGCGAGTGCCGTTTCACGGCCTTGTTGTATTCCGGGTTTGCAAAAACCCCCCAAAAGCGGCGCTTGGGCGGCAGCGAATTGGGCCCGGCGATCAACGCCCTCTGCAGCCCCTTTATCTCGAAATGCGCGACTGCGGCGAGCAGGACGTTAGCGGCGACGAGCGAGAGTTTGAGCTGGGGAAGCGCAATATAGAGCTGGGCGGCGATGTCGACGAAGAGAAGCTGCGTCGCCGCGTTAAGCGCAAAAGCCGAACGATGGAAGGCGGCGCGGTTGATGCTCTGAATCTTCTCGTCGAAGAAGGCCGCCCCCGGCTTGGTCCTGACGAGAATATGCAGCGTGAGCCTCTCCTCCTCGTTGAGAGCCCACCTCTTGCCCAGCTCGTCGATCGTCTCCCCGGGCGAGCCCTTGGGAATCTTGAAAGTGACCTTGGCGACGAAGGCCGACACGCGGGACAACAAGCCCCGCGCTGCCGCATAATGTGACGTCACCGCGCCAATTAGCTTCTCGGGTTCGGCCGCCATCTTGCCCTTTCCAGCGCCGCCAACGCGCCGCCGGTGTCGGGCGCGCGAGCCGCCGGGAACTTATGCGTCTTGGCGAGGCTTCCGCAAGAGCCGATCGGAGCGGCTCAGTGGCCGCCTGAGTCCGCCGCCCGAGCCGCCTCGAAAAGGAACCAGGTTCTCTTTTCCGTCTCGTCGAGATATTGCTCGATGAGGGCGGCCGTCGCCACGTCGTCCCAGTCGTCGCAGACGCCATGCGCCTCGCGCATGGACTTGGCGATGGCGATATTGTCGTTCATGAGCTCGACAAGCATCCCATAGGGCGAGACGAAGTCTTTCTGATTTTCGCTCAGCGACGCAAGCTGAAGAATCTGCGCAAGGGACTTCAGCGTCGGTTGACCGAGCTTGCGCACCCGCTCCGCAAGAGGGTCGATGGTTTCAAGAATTTGCTCGCTCTGCTCGTCGAGCATTTCGTGAAAATCACGGAAATTGGGCCCGCTGACATGCCAGTGGAAATTCTTCGTCTTCAGATAGAGGACATAATTGTCCGCCACCAGCCGATTGATGCAATCCGCGAGCGTCGCCGTCGCTTCCGGCGATAGATCGCTTGGCGTGTTGAGGGCCGCGCGTTCGGTGTCGCTGCTCTCGGCAACATTCATGGTCATCGCCGCCTCCTACGAAGTAGGCGACAAACGCGCGCCCGCGGGCGATGTTCCGCATCGCCGAAAATAACGCGATCGAAACTTCCGCCTGCAACGCGCGCAAATCTCGTCACATCAAAAAAGTCGGAGCCCATTCTTGTCACAAAAGTCTGTCAACTTCTGCGGAATGGGCTCTCGCGGAACCGTCAGGCGACGCGCGACGCCTTGCGCTCGAAGAACAGGGCCTGGCTGATCGTCGCCTTCACCGTATCGACCTTGTATGGCTTGCTGATAAGGAAGGCAGGCTCGGGCCTCTCGCCTGTGAGAAGGCGCTCGGGAAAAGCTGTGATGAAAATCACCGGGCAGTCGAAAGTCTTCAGCAATTCGTTCACGGCGTTGAGCCCCGAACTGCCGTCCGCCAATTGAATGTCCGCAAGGATCAAGCCCGGATGGCGTCCCTTGGCGAGCTCGATCGCCTCCTTGTGCGTGCGCGCGATGCCGATGACGTGATGCCCGAGATCGCGCGCGATGAATTCGATGTCCTGCGCAATCAGCGCCTCGTCCTCGATGATCAGCACGTCGGTTGCAACCCGCTCGGCGATTTCGCGCCCTGCCTGGGCGATCAGCGCCTCGACTTCCTGGGGAGTCACGGACATGATGTCGGCGACGTCCTCGATCGAAAATCCTTCGACCGTTCGCAGCAGGAAGGCCTGACGGGAGCGCGGCGTGAGAAGGCTCACATTCCGTTCCGCCGGCGAGATTTCGTCTTCCAGCCGTTCGTCGACGTTCAGCGCGATCGACGTCCAGCTCCTCATGAACAAATGATAAAGCCCGACCTTGGCCGACAGGTTCGGAGGGAACGCGTCGACATCCGCGACAAGAGCCTCCAGCGTCGCAACGACGTAAGCGTCGCCGCTCTTCTGCGAGCCGCACAAGGCTCGCGCAAACCGACGCAGATAGGGAAGATGCGGAGCGATCTCGCGGGAGATGTTCATGACGACACCTGCGATATTGGTGGGAGCCTGTCAGCGTGATTGAGCATTACGTTGCGTCGGATCGAAAATCCACAAGTTCCATCTGGAACGATTGCGACGTCACGGGGTTGCGTATCTATGCGCCTGAAGCGAGGGCGCTTCGACACGGCCCCATCCGATGGGGCGAGCGCTTTCGGGACGATAGATGACGCAGGGAAACAAAAACGAGGAAGGAATGGCCCTGCCAGCGAGCACAAGCGATCACATGCGGCAGATCGAAAAGCAAGTTGACGTAGAGCAGGTCGACGGGGTGGAAACGGCCTTTCTCGAACCTCATATTCAGGAACAACTCGGGCGTGTGCTGCGCTCATTCTGCGACGACCTCATCCACCAGCCGATCCCGGATAAATTCGTCGCGCTCCTCGCCCAGCTCGAAGCTAAACAGCGCGACAAAAAATGACCGACACGGCCTTTGGAGAGCAGATGGTGGCGCAGATCCCTTATCTACGGGCCTTCGCCATCTCGCTCTCCGGCTCATATAGCGTTGCAGACGACCTCGTCCAGGACACGCTTGTGAAGGCGTGGTCGCACGCGGACAGCTTCGAGCCGGGCACCAATTTCCGCGCCTGGCTGGTCACGATTTTGCGAAACACCTATTTTTCGCAATATCGCAAACGCTCTCGCGAGGTGCAGGACAGCGACAACGTTCTCGCCGAGCAAATTCCTGTAAAAGGCGGGCAGGAATCGAACGTCACAATGCAGGACGTGCAGAAGGCGCTGGACAAGCTTGCGCCCGAGCACCGCGAGATTCTGCTGATGATCGGAATCACGGAACTTTCCTATGAGGAGGCGGCGCAGGTCTGCAACATCGCCGTCGGCACGGTGAAAAGCAGGCTCAACCGCGCCCGCGCCAAGCTTGCCGAACACCTCGGACTCAACGATGTCCGCGAGATCGACTACGATCCGACGATGACGGGCATCGCCGCCCGCAAGAGCACGAAGGCTCTCTGAAACAGGTTCAAAAATCCCACGCGGATCCAAATCTCGGGAACCCGGCGAAGACCTCGCCAGTTAAAGCATGCGCCCGGCAACGTTCGTGGAGCCCCAGAAACGGGGTTCAACAGACCGAAGAGGTCTAGTATTGGCGGGCCGGATTGGCGTGGAGCAATTTAAGTGATCGAAGAAAAGGGCGGGCGAATTCTCTATTTCGCTCCTTCTGTCTATATTTCTATAGCAGCGGAAGCGCCCGGCGAGGCGGCGGCCGAGTCCCCCTCGTTGGAAAGGCCTGAGCTTTCGCCCGTCTTTGCCTGGGAGATGATCGCCCTCGTCCTGGCCGTCGCCTTCGTCGCTGCGCTCTTTGCGCTCTATCGTCTCGACCACACGCGCCGCCGGAACGCCGCGGCCACACATAGGCTCGCGGAATTAGCGCAGCGCCTGAAGGCGGGGGAGCCGCCGGAGTGGACGGCCACCGCCGCGCCCGACGTGGACAATATCGCATATACGCTCTGCGAATTCGGGCAGAGACTTCGGCGCAAACGAGCGCTGTTGACCCGGCTCAACGAGGAGCTCATCAGACAGGGCGTCGGCAGGGAAGCGGGCGTCAGCAACTATCTTCGCGCCATCATCGATGCGCTTCCCGTCGGCGTGCTGATCGCGGAAGCGCCGAGCGGCCGCATCCTCGTCGGCAACGCCGCGCTCGAAACGATCCGGCGCGGACCCGTGATCTATTCGGAAGGACTGGGCAAATTAAGCCACTGGGTCGCCGTGCACGAGAGTGGCGAGCCAGTTCAAGAAAGAGAGTATCCGCTCGCTCGTGCGCTCGCCGGGGAAGATCGGCCGACGCTGGAATGCCGCCATCAACGCGCCGACGGCACCTGGGGATGGATCAGCATCGTTGGGGCGCCGATCCGCGACGCAACGGGCGAAATTATCGCCGCGATTGTTGCGGTGACCGACATCGACGAGCTCAAGAGCGCGGACGAGCACCGGCGCCTCATGAACCTGGAGCTGCACCATCGCGTGAACAATTCGCTGGCCATGATTCAGGGGGTCGCGAACATCACCGCCCGGACGGCGACCGACTTCACCAGTTTTCGCAACAGTTTTTCCGATCGCATCCAGTGCCTGAGCCGGCTGTCCACGCTGCTCGTGCAGAAATCGTGGGCGCGAACCCCGATGAAGGAGCTGACGACGACGGCGCTCGCCTGCGATTCGCTTGCCCTGCGCGACCGCATCTCAATGTCCGGCGAAGACGTCGAGCTGCGCTCCGAGGTGGCGCTGGCGCTGGGCATGGCGATGCACGAGCTTCTCTCCAACGCCGAGCGGCATGGCGCACTCTCGGCAGAACAAGGGCATGTGAACATCGAGTGGCGCATTGCCGATGACGAGGGAAAGCGGCTGCGTGTCGACTGGATGGAGCAAGGCGGCCCGCCCATAACGCCTCCACAACGCACGGGCGTGGGGCAATATCTCATGAAAACCGTTCTCGCGAGACAATTCGGCGGCGACATCGAGATCGCCTTCGAGCCGGGTGGCGTGCGCGCCACCATTACGGCGGAAGTCTAGCCGGGGTAAAGCGCGCAACTCCGCGCCTGATTTTGTTTTTCCGCCGTCTCTGGGCGGCGCGCCGGTAGCGCCCACATTTCCCCATTTGAGGCCGCCCTTGCGGGGATGTTCCAGAATGCCTGGTCCAAAAACGTGGCGCAATGCGATTTTCGCGATCGTGGTCTTCTCGCTCGCGGCCTTTGCCTGGGCCAACCGTTTCGAGCCCGCAAGCTCGCCCTATTTCCACAAGAACCGCTATACGGGCGCGCAATGCCACAGGGGCGTGGAATGCTGGCTGCCACGCTCCGCGCCGCAAGCGCCTTGATGGCTTTTCACTTGGGACGCGCCAATCTGGAGAGAAGCGCCTCGATGATCGGGCGCTGGCCTTTCACGATCTTCGCCATGGCTTCCTCGGGCCGGAACCAGCCGGCGCGGTCGATCTCGGGGATATCGATCTTACGCCCGGTTTTCGGCGGCCACTCGATCCGGCAATAATTGCTCGTGACTCCCGAGGGATCGACATCTCCCTCGAACGCAAAGGCCGCAACCCACTTGCCGCTGGGTTGCTGGAAAACGCCGAGCGGCGACAGTTCTCCCGTCAGCGCGATCCCGGTTTCTTCCTCGAACTCGCGCTTTGCGGCGCCCTCCGGCTCCTCGCCTGCGTCGATTTCGCCTTTCGGGATCGACCAGGCGCCTGCGTCCTTCTTCGCCCAAAAAGGTCCGCCGGGATGAACCAGAAAGATTTCAAGCCCATTCGCTGCGCGGCGGTAGAGGAGAATGCCGGCGCTGCGTTTTGGCATGGCTCTCGTTTCCTCTCTTCGGCCGCATTCGTCGATAAACACTCTCTCGTTCACGGTAGAGGGAGGCGAGGGAACGATGGCGAAGCGGCTGGGATCAATCTATCGAGCGCTCCTTGGCCTCGCCCTTCTGGCGCCCACGCCGACGCACGCCAATCCGCTGGATCGCGGTCCGCTCGCCGACTTCCTGACCATTTTTCGTCAGCAATCGATTCCCAAGCAGCTCGTGGTCTGGCGCCATCCGGAATATAAGGCGGGCGCCGTCGTTATTTCGACCAAGGAGCGGCGGCTTTACTATGTGCTCGGGGGCGGTCGGGCGATCGAATATGGCGTCGGCGTCGGCCGCGAGGGCTTTACCTGGTCCGGCGTAAAGACTGTTTCACGCAAGCGCGAATGGCCGGACTGGCGGCCGCCCGCGCCCATGCTCAAGCGCCGCCCCGATCTGCCGCGCTACATGCCCGGCGGCATGGAAAACCCACTCGGCGCCCGCGCGCTCTATCTCGGCTCCAGCGATTATCGCATTCATGGCTCGAACGAGCCGGATACGATCGGCGCCGCCGTGTCCTCCGGCTGCATCCGCATGACGAACAATGACGTTATCGACCTCTATTCGCGCGTGAAGGTGGGCGCGAAGGTCGTCGTTTTGAAATAGCTGGCGCGCTTTCCGCTCGCATGGAATCATGCGGCTGATAAGAAATCGCGCAAAATCAGAAACCTAAGCGCATTCTTGTTCGCAAAAATCTGCAACTCTTGCGGAATGCGCTTTAGCGCGCGGCGGCTCTTTCCCTAGACTGGATTCGCAGCCGCGCCTGCATGGGCGCGCCGGCGCGGTGGTAGCGGATGTCGACCGCGCTCCCGGCCGGAATGACGCCGAGTAAGGCGTGCAATTGCGCCGGCCCCGAGACGCTGCGGCCGTCGACGGTCTCGATCACGTCGCCTTTCCGGAGCCCGGCGAGCGCGGCGGGAGAGGCCGGCTCGACGGAGACGATCTCAGCGCCCGCGGCGCCGGCCGCCGGCGAACGGATCGACACGCCGATATGGCCTCGACGGACTTCCCCGCCGTCGACGAGTTGCGCCATGACTCGGCGGGCCATGTCGATCGGAATGGCGAAGCCGATGCCGTGGCTCGCGCCGGACTTCGAGAGAATGGCGGTGTTGAGGCCGACGAGACGGCCGTCGAGCGTCACCAGCGCGCCGCCCGAATTTCCCGGATTGATCGAGGCGTCCGTCTGGATGAAATCCTCATAGCCTTCGATGCCGAGGCCGGCCCGGCCCATCGCCGAGACAATGCCGGATGTCACCGTTTGGCCGAGTCCGAAAGGGTTGCCGACCGCCAGCACGAAATCGCCGACGTCGAGCGTGCGGCTGTCGCCCATGGGCACGGCGGTGAGATTATCCGCCCTGATCCTCAGCACGGCGACATCGGTCGCCTTGTCACGACCCACGAGCTCAGCGCGGAATCGGCGGCCGTCCTTTGTCGTGACTTCGATGACGGACGCGCCGCGCACCACATGCTCATTGGTGAGGATGAGCCCGCCATCGGCATCGACGATGACGCCCGAACCGGCCGAAGTCGTCTCGCGCTTCAGCCGCCGGCTGGGGATTTCGAAGAACTCCTGAAGGACCGGGTCGACGACAGCGGGAACCTCGATCGATTCGATCCGCTTCGTGGCGATATTGACGACGCCGGGCGTCACCGCGCGCACGACGGAAGCGACCGACGCCTTTGGCCCCGGCGGCAGCGCGCCAGCAAGAAGCGGCGTCGGACAAGCGAGTAGACACAGAAGAACGAGGCGTCGAATCATGGCTCGTCAAGCTCTTGAAGCTGACCGGCGAAAAGATGGCGTCTCCTTGAACGCCAAGGCGGCGCCTGCATTTATCGTTAACGTGCGGACGACGAGCTTTCAGGCGCGCGCGAGATAGGCATTACTCCTTGAGGCCCAAAATCAGCACTCTTCGAACTGTGCTGATAATGCGTTGTTTTGTCAAATGATTCTGGCGCAGCGATTGCTTTGCTCAGCCTGTCGCTCCAAGATTTTCTCGCGCTTCGAATCGGAAGGAGGCAGGCATGGCGTCCACGGAATTTCTTCTGCAGATGCAGGGTTACGGTCTGACGACGGCGAATATCTTCTATCGCTTGCCCGATCACCCGAGGATCATCCAATCCTACATCTGGCAGGAATATGATCTGCATCCGCACTTTCCCCAGCTCAAGAAGTTTCTCGATTTTTGGGTAAAGAGCCTCGACGGGCCGCTCCAGGGCGTGACCGTGGCGCATGCGCACCTCATCAAGCCCGCGGAGATGCGGCTGGTCGACGGCGAGTTCCTGGTGCACTGACGCGCCGTTTCTTGCCGGATTATTGAGCACGATTGTGCATGGCATATCCTGAATCGGGAAATCCGGCACAGACAGGGGACAAAAGCCGTCCGAATCGGCAGCGCGCGAAACGCGCCGCCGATTTGCCAATAAATGGTTACATTTCGGCCGCTGGCGAAACCGGCGGCTTGGTGCAAGAATGCCCAGCCATTTCGGCGTAGGGAAGAAACGACATGAAAAAAGAAACGATCAACGGGGCGACCCTCGCCGTCGCTGCGGTCTCCATCGCGCTCGCCGGCGCGGCCCCGGCCGCCAAGGCGGAAACGACAGCCGCGCGCGTCCACTGCCTCGGCGTCAACAGCTGCAAGGGCAAGAGCGATTGCCATTCCCCCAAGAACGCCTGCAAGGGCATGAACGCCTGCAAGGGAAAGGGATGGGTCTACATGGACTCCGCCCAGGCTTGCGAAACGGCCGGAGGCAAGGCTCTCGACTAAGCCGTTTTGCCTAGTAGAGACAATGACGCCGGGGCGGAGCGCGATCGTCCGGCCCGGCGCAGAAATTTTTGACGCTCAGATGTCCTGGCTGCGATCCCGAGGCTGGATCGAGCCGCCGGCGCCCGGCGAAGATTTCGCGCCTCCCTCCTGTGAGCTCGAGCCCTGGCCGCTGGGGACGGATTTGTTGCTCGGCGCCGCCTTGCCGCTGCCGTAGGTGTGCTGCGAATAAGGGCGATGGTGCTTCGAGCGCGCCGAAGCCGGGTTGAAGCTCAAGGCGAGGCTCGGCGCGATGAGCGCCGCTATTAGGAGCTTCTTGTTCATCCTCCGCCTCCAATGCCCGCCGCCCCGATTTGCGTAATTAAGCGCCTTCGGTTTTCCGCCAAGCGAAGCGCTGCTCCGTTTTGTCGTCTCGGCCGTCATTTGGAGGGGCGGACCCCTGGCGCTGTGGACCCTTGGCGCTGGAATGGCCGTCCCGCCGCCAAAACCAGAGCCCGGGCCTGGACCCGGGCTCGGGCTCTTCTTGGGCTGGTTGAGCGGAAAGCGCGCTAACAAGCGTTCCCGGCGCCATAACCATTTAGTAGCCGCCGCCGCTTGAGCTCGACGAACCTTTCGCGCCTCCCTGCTGCGAGCTCGAGCCGCTGGGGGTGGATTTGGTGCTCGGAGCCTCCTTGCCGCTGGGGGCGGATTTGTTGCTCGGCGCCATCTTGCCGTAGTGATGCGTACGATGATGCTTCGAACGGTAGTGCGCTGAAGCGGGGTTGAAGCTCAAGGCGAGGCTCGGCGCGATGAGCGCCGCTACGAGGAGCTTCATGTTCATGGTCTGCCTCCAAATGTCCGCCGCCGCCCCATTGGGCGCAAGTAAGCGCCTCGGGTCTTCCGGCAAGGAGCGCTGCCATGATTTCCTTGCGGCCGCGCCATTTCGCGGGGCGGACCCATCGCTGGAGCGGCTGTCCATGCTGGCGAAAGCTGTCCATGCTAGCGAAACAAGATCCCGGGCCTGGATCTGGGCTCCGGCTCTCTTTTAGGACCCTTCTCGACGACAGCTCAGGTGGGGTGAGCGCCGCTGCATATTAGATCATAAAACCACCGCAAAGCCGCCCTTAGGTATTCCGGCTAGCGTTCTCGAGAATGCCCATGGATCGTCGCCTGATAAAGCTTCTTGCTGCTATCTTGTTATCTCCGGGGCTCGCTGCGGCGCAGGCGCTGGACGAGCCACGTCGAGCGCAGCCGCCGGCTGCGAAGACGGTGCGCCCTACGGGCGCAGGGGCGACGCAGGCACATTTGAAAAAAGAGGCAAAGCCGGAGGCGGCTCCGTGCCCGCAAGGGACTTGGAAGGACGATCCAGTGTGTTTCGGGCAGGGCGAACAGGATGCTCTGCCGCTGCCCTCTGCGGGTTCTGTCCACCACAGCAGCGCGCCCAATGATCTGAACATCAAGCCGACAGCCAATATCAATCCGCGCCAAACGGGGCCGGGTCCTTATCAAGCAGGCGTCGTGTACCAGTCGAACGGCAACGCGGTCACATCCAATTATGGTGGCGGAGTGAGCGTTCAGCTCCCATTTTGAAACTTACAGCAGAAAAACCCTCAGTCGCCGGCGATCGATGGCCTCGAGCTTGCTTGGGAAAGACAAGGGCATAAATGCAGAGCGGTCGCTTTACCTGCGGCGGTTCGAAGGGGCGGTGGCTTTGGCTCTGATTGAAGGCGTTTCGTAGCGCTGCGGCGGAGACGACGACCGATGGCTGGAACCTCGCAAGCTATAAGTCTCCGAGACACAAATGACGGCCGGCGGTTCTTAAATGCGCTGCGGCTGATCTGCGCTGCTGCGCTGTTATTTTTCACTTTGAGCGTCGCCGTGGACTGGTTGACGGCCTCGGGGACCTATTTGGAGGACGGAATCGCCTGGATTTATGACAGCGCCATATACGGATTAGTGGCGATCTCTTTTGGCAGGGGAGCGTTTTTCGAGAGATCGGCGGCCCTCTTGCTTTCGCTGGTCCTTGCCGTTGCGGGCTGTCAGGGTTCCTATGACGTTTGGTGCGAAATTGCTCGGAGAGCGCCCGACGCGGCGGTCAGTTCGCCAATTTCCGCATTGGCCTTCGCCGCCGGCACGATGCTGGAGGCCGCCTTACTGTTTAAATTTCGAAAGTCGGGGGAGCCTTTAATAAAAGGAACCTGGCTTTCGGCTCGAAATTCTGCGTTGATCGGCCTTGCCGGAGCAGCCGTCCCGCTCCTCTTTTGCGCGCCGGCGGCCGCAGGTCAGCAGATTTTCTTCGACTGTCTGGATACGGCGCTCGCGTTTCAGGCAGCATTCTGCGTGGCCCGAGAGACCATCGAAAACTGACCCGAACCCTTCGATCCCACGTAATTACTGGGCGGGTTCCGCCGGGGAGCCGATCCATTGCGACTCACCGGGGATGGTCTCTCCCTTCATGACGACAGTCAGCGGCCCAAGCCGCGCATAATCGCCAACCCTTGTGTCGTACAGGATTGTCGAGCCGGGGCCCAAGGTCACGCCTTTCCCGACTTCGATCGACCCGATCTTCATCAAGCGGTCTTCGTACAGATGCGTTTGGAGCGCGCTGCCCATGTTGAGAGCGCAGTAATCACCGACGTTCACGCAATCGAACTCGGTGAGGTCCGTCATATCCATATAGACGCCCTTGCCGAATTTTGCGCCAAACACCCGCAGCACCCACGGCAGGAACGGCGTCCCTCGCAAATGATCGAGCAAAATGCGGCCCGTCATCCCCCAGTACAAAACCGTGCTTGTCTCATTGCGGATTGCCCAGAAGGACCACATTGCCCGCACCTGGGGCTTGTAGCGCCCCATGGTCGTCCATTTGACGCCCGCTGCGACGAGCATGACGGCGACAGGGATCAGCATCGAGGCCAATACGAATAGCCTGATGAAGCCGGGATAGTCCTTCGCAACCAGCTTTTCGCCGAAGATTTCGACTGCCCATGTCCCGAACGTAATATAGAGCATCGAGGGCAATGAGATGTTCAGCGCTTCATACGCCGCTCTGCCCAACCTCCTCAACCGCGTCGGGTTGAACGTCAGAGCGGCGTCAGCGGACGCCACCCTCTGTCGCGTCGGCATGAGGATCGGCGGCGAGCCGAACCAGGTCTCGCCGCTTTCCACCTCTCGTCCCGCCGGGGGCTTCGATTTCACGCCGATCAGGGTATCGGACGGCAACGTTGCTCCGGGCGGCACGACGGCGTCGTTTCCGATAAACACTCGATCGGCTATCTCAACCGGCTTGAGGCGCATCCACCCCCTTCGAATGTCCTCATCGCCAAGCGCAACCTCGTCGGCGATGAAGCAATTCTCACCGAGCGAGATGATATCGTAACGCCCGGCAAGATTGGTGGCGATTTCAGACCCTTTGCCGATGCGGGCGCCCATGAGCTTGTACCACGTCCGCATGTAGAGCGTTGCGTAGAGAGACGATAGCGTATCCAGCGCGACTTCGGTCGCAAGGGACACGGCCCAGCGACGCAGGTAGAAGGACGACCAAACAGAGTATCTCCCCGCCTTCGTACGCGGCAAAACCGTCCAGCGGAAAATGGCGACGAGCGCGATGGTCGCCAACACCAAGACGAAAGCGGTGGGCCATGCCAGAAGCGGGATCGCCGCCAGGTAATAATAATACTCGGACTCGGAAAACTTCATGGCGGCTTCGATGGTGTCGAACGCCCAGAAGGCCGGAAAAATAGGCAAAAGGCCGAGCACGGGCAGAACGAGAGCCAATGCGGCGGAAATGAGCTGCACCTCGATCCGCCTGGCCATCGTCGCTTGCGCCGGGGCTTCGAGCGTCTCCGGATCGACGCTCCCGATGAGTCGACCAGGCGACCCGTCCCATATTTCATTTGGGCCAACGCGCGATCCACTGGGAAGGGACGTCAAATCTTCCAGGACGGCGCCGTCGCCGATAGAGACTCCCTCCTCGATCACGCAGCCAGTGCCGACGTAGGCATCGGCTCCAATGTCGACCGTTCCGATGACGAGCTCGTTGCCTTCGACTCGGGCGTTGGCGATCTTGAGTTTGGAGCCAAGAGACGCGCCGGCGCCAATCGACACAAGATCAATCGCGCCGATTTCAACATCGCTGATTTGCGCGTCGCGTCCGATTTTCGCGCCTATTGCGGCGAGGTACAGCGGCATCAGCGGCGAGTTTTGCAATAGCCTTGCATTCGTGAGGCCAAGCAGCCGCTGTGACAGCCACCATCGAAAAAAATAGACGCCCCACAGCGGATAACGGCCGGGCTTGGTGCGCCCGATGACGAGCCATTTTCCTGCGATCGAGATCGCCAGGGTGGACAACGTGACGCTGAGAATGATGCCGAACAGGCTCATTGCCTCCTGGGCGAAGCTTGCGTTTTCCGGCGTGATTAAGATGTAGGAAATGAAGATGGCGAGCCACTGAGCCGCCGAGACCGACATCAGCAGCGGCAGGACCGAAAGCTGCGCCAGGGCGCAGAGAACGCGCCTTCCAAAAGGCGGAGGCTCGAACGCCAGATCCTTCGCGGGCTCCTTTTTTCGCTCGCCCAGAAGGGCCGCAAGGCTGCGGAGCGTCCGGGCGGCGTATAAATCCTGCAAGGTGATCGAGGCCAGGCTCGGCGTTTCGCGAACGATCGAAACGAAGCGCGCCGCCAGAAGCGAATGTCCGCCGAGATCCATGAAAAAATCGGCGTCGAGCGGAACCGTGGCTGCCGACAGGGCCCGCCGCGCGGCCTCCAGGAGGCGCGCCTCGACCTCGTTGCGGGGCTGCTCCTGCCGTTCCTCCTCTCCAGAAAGCCGCTCGGGCAGCGGCATATTCTTGAGACTTTTGCGGTCGACCTTGCCGGACGTGAGCGTCGGCAGCGACGGAAGCGCGTGAAATCTCGAAGGCGTCATGTAGGACGGCAGCACTTTCCGCAGCGCCGCGCGCAAATCGCGTTCGGCAGGCGGGAGGCCATCCGGCACGATGAAAGCGACAAGCTCGTCGAGTGCTTCGTCATTGCGCAGCACGACCGCCGCCTGGCGCACATTGCGCTGGGAGGCGAGAACGGCTTCGATCTCCCCGAGCTCGACCCGGAAGCCGCGAATTTTGACCTGATCGTCGACGCGTCCACGAAAAACAAGATCGCCGGACTCGTTCAAAACGACGGCGTCGCCGGAACGATAGAGGATGGGGTCGAGGCCGTGAGTGCGGTAGGGATTCCCGATGAACTTTTCCGCCGTCAGACTATCGCGTTTCAGGTAGCCTTTCGCGACTCCCGGTCCGCCGATCAAAAGTTCGCCTTCTTGACCGGGGGGAAGAAGAGCGAGCGACTCGTCGACCACATAGCAGGAATAATTTGGAATGGGCTTCCCGATGGTCACGACTTCGCCCCGCCTGACCTCGGCGATAGTTGCTACGACGGTCGCCTCGGTCGGGCCATAGCTGTTATAAATGACCCGGCCCTCCCGAGACCAACGTTCTGCAACGCTGGGAGGACATGCTTCGCCGCCGAGAATAATGGTTCGTAGCGTAGCGATGTCGCGCGGGAGCGCGTTCAGCAGCGTCGGGACCGTATCCAGCACGGTGACGCCCGCCTGCTCCAGAATGCTTGGCAGAGCCTCCGTATCCGCCAGAATCTCGGGGGTCGCGACAAACAAAGCGCCCCCCGAAAGATAGGGCACCCAAATCTCTTCCATCGAAAGATCGAAAGCGAGAGACGCGCCCTGGAAAGTCACGTCGGATGGCGAAAGGCGGTAGATTTCGTTGGCGGCGCGCAAATAATGGCAGATATTTCTGCCGGTGATTATTGTCCCCTTGGGCTTTCCCGTGGAGCCGGACGTGTAGATGATATAGGCTGGATGCTCTGGCGTCGCGCCTAATTCTCTTGCCGTCGGCAATTTATCCCGCCCCTGAACGGCGAGCTCTGAGGCGATGACGAGCGCGGAGGAGGAGGCGCGACCCGAGGCCTTGGCGGAAAATTCCTGGGTGGTGAGCAAAAATCGCGCTTCGGCGTCCTCGAGACAGGCCGCGATGCGATCTACCGGCGCCTCGGCGTCGAAAGGCAGCCACGCCGCGCCGGTTTTCGCGATCGCAAGCTGCGTGATGAGCCCCTCAATTCCCCGCGCCATCCAAAGGCCGACGACGTCGCCAGGGCGGACGCCACGGGCAAGCAGACCCCTTCGGATCTCGTCCGAACGAGCGTCTAGCTCTCCGTAGCTCATAGAATGACGCAAGCTTTTCAAAGCAATTGCTTGAGGATTTCGCTGCAAAGCGTCTGCGAAAATGTCGCAGAGCAACTCGTCCCCAAGTAGATGCTCGGCTTTCGTTCCGTATAGAACGGAAAAGGATGAATCCTCCCCAGCCAAAGACTCGATCTTCGCGTCGCCCAAGACGTAGGGCTTGTCATTCATGGCTTTTCGCAACCTATCCTGGAGGCTGGGGGGCTTTCAGTTGCGCGTGCAAGGAAATTTTCGGGTTCCCTTCGTGTCTGGACGCGCTATGATCTCTAGCTAGGCGAGCGGGGACGCTTATGCAACAGCTTATTCCCATTGATGCAAAGACCGATCGGCCGAAACGCGGTCGATTTACGAAAAAATCATGGCGATCGAAAATGATCGACGCGGCGTTCGCCTTGTTTGTCGTTACCCTTGCCTTGGCTTTTTGCCCTCAACTGGGCGGGATCTTCGCTCAGGCGGCGGAATCTGTCCCGGATCAAACCGGCAGCGTGCCGACGGGCACGTCACAGTCGGCGCGTTCCTTATCGAAATTCGAAGCGCGACGCATTCGTCGCCGGTGCCGGGATCAGGTGGGGAATTCCGACGGAAGCAAAGAACTGCGCCATTGTTTCGAGATGCATGTCGCCGCCCGACGTCTTTCGGGCGAGTGCAAGCGCAAGGCGCAGACCGCTAACCTGCATGGGCGCGAAAAGGACGAAGCGGTTCGACGTTGCGTCACGGAAAGGCTGCAGCAACAGCAATCGAAGCAACCGTCGCATTGAACGCGGGATAGGCGTCGCGCCACTTGAAAGGAATTCATGGGCCGTCGTCCCGTTCGCAACCCAGCGTCTTCCTGAACTCCGTTGGAGATAAACCTCCCATTTTTGGAAAGCCCGAACAAAATGCGCCGAGTCCGAATAGCCGACCGCCATGGCGACGTCTGCAACGCGCATGTCGGGGTCCGCGAGAAGATTGATCGCTCGGTTGCGTCGGCGCTGGTTGGTTATCTCTTCGAAGCTGATTTGTAGCTGAGATAGCCGCCGCTCGCAGGAGCTACTGTTCGGCTCCGCCCGCCATTCGGGTTTCCGGCTAATTACTGCGCATCAGTGATTTTCGGGCGCCAAGGGAACCTGCGGTTTCTTGATGGCGCCTGCTCCACCGCGAGCGCGGCGCTTCTTTTCGCAACGTTATAGCCGCTTGCAAGCAGGCTTGTCCAACGCTCACGCTGGCGACAGCGCTCAAGTGTACCACATTTCACCCTATGCGCCGTGGGTGAAAGGGAGACGGGATGACGCGCGAAGCGATTTCGGTCGATCTTGCTCTGCAAGGCGGCGGGGCGCATGGCGCTTTCACTTGGGGCGTTCTCGACCGGCTTCTCGAGCAAGGCTGGCTCAAGATTGAAGGCATTTCAGGGACTTCGGCGGGAGCGATGAACGCAGCGGCGCTCATTAGCGGCCATGTCGAAAGAGGCCCGCAAGGCGCGCGCGAGGCGCTCGAACTCTTCTGGCGGCGGGTTTCTGAGGCTGGGCGGCTCAGCCCTCTGCAACGCAATCCCGTCGATGTCTTGCTCAACCGGTGGACGCTCGACACTTCCCCCTTCTTCATCATGACGGACCTGATGTCGCGCGTCTTTTCGCCATATGACCTCAATCCGAGAGACATCAATCCGCTTCGCCGAATTCTAGAGGAGGTGATTGATTTTGAAAGGGTCGCCTCCGCCCCCATCAAGATATTTGTCACCGCGACGAGCGTCGAAACCGGCCGGGCCCGCGTCTTCAGAAACGCCGACCTCACCCCCAACGCGCTTCTCGCTTCGGCCTGCCTTCCGACAATGTTCCAGGCGATCGAAATCGACGGGCAAGCCTATTGGGACGGCGGCTATTCCGGAAATCCGACCATCACGCCGCTTGTGCGCGAATGCGTCTCTCGCGACACCATCCTCGTCCAGATTAACCCCATAGCGCGCCAGGACAAGCCACGCACGGCGATGGAAATCACCAACCGCCTGAATGAAGTGTCGTTCAATGCGGTGCTTCTCAAGGAGCTGCGTATGATCGCATTGCTGCGTCAGGCTGCGAATCCTGGCGGTATGGAATGCGCGCAATGGGCCGGCATGCGCATCCATCGCATTTCGACAAAAATGATGACCACGCTCAGCGCCTCCTCGAAACTGCTCGCCGAATGGGAGTTCCTCTGCATGCTGCGCGACGAGGGCCGCCGCTCGGCGGATGCATTTCTCGATCTTCATGGAAACGACATCGGAACGCGCTCCACGTTGGACCTCGACGCATTGCTTGAAGGAACATGACTCCATGGGGCTGCTGGGCATTCTCGTGGCCCTGTGCGGCCTTATCTGGTTCGCTTATCGCGGATGGAGCGTCGTCCTGTTGCTGGCGCCCGCGGCCGCCTGGCGGCAGCGATCGTCACGCTGATTGCGTCGAATTGGCGAAGGCTGACAGAGATACGCGAAAGCGTCGACGCCGGCGTGACCGCGTCAGTCTTGCCACTGCTCAGCGTCGCGAGTCTGGTGGGTTTTGGCTCTGTCGTCGCCGCCATGCCGGCCTTCGCGGCGGTTCGCACATGGGCGCTTTCGATTGAAGGCGGTCCGCTCGTCTCGCTCGCCATTGCAACCAATGTGCTCGCATCTTTGACGGGATCCGCTTCGGGCGGCCTCACCATCGCGCTGGATACGCTCGGAGAGACCTATCTGCGTCTCGCGGAGCAGAGCGGGATCGATCCCGCGCTCTTGCATCGTGTCGCGGTGATTGGCGCGGGAACGCTGGACAGTCTTCCTCACAACGGCGCCGTCGTCACCTTGCTCGCCGTGTGCGGCTGCACGCACAAGGAAAGTTACCTGGACATAGTGATGGTCGCCATTGTGAGCGCCATCCTCGCGCTCGTCGCTGTCATTGCCTTGGGGTCGGCTTTCGGTTCGTTTTGACTTTGACGGTATCTTGGCGGGCGATGCGCGCGTTTAATAGGTGGCGCGTAACCGGCAATGCGAAGAGGAGGCCATCGCGAGGCTTAGAGCGCATTCCGCAAAAGTTGACAGAACTTTGCGATAAGAATGCGCATCCAGATGCTTGATTTGGCGCGATTTCTTGTCGCTCGCATGATTCCATGCGAGCGGAGGGCGCGCTAGGGTGGACCCCTGACGCGCTGAGGATAGTTGTAAGGAGAGTGACAAAAACCCTTAGGAGACGGCCGCATATAGCAACGCTATCTGCTGTCGCGATTCAGAAACGAGTGAATCATGGCTCAAATCGAAACTGACGTTTCTCTGCCTCGTCAGGGCCTTACAAAATGGCTAGGCGCCCGTTGGCCCTACCTTGTCGTCCTGATCCTGGCGATCTTGGGCGTCGCCTACACGAGCATGTCGGGGCGGCCTTTGTTCGGATACTGGGAGTTTTTGGCTTTTGCCATGGGTCTCGCCTGTATTGCCATTGGCTGGCGCCAGACCGACGATAAGGCCGCCCGAAAGCGGCTCGTCATCACCCAATCGCTGCATTGGCTGGCGTTTTTGATCGCGATGACAATCCTGTTGCTGCCGTCGGTCAATACCTTCCTTAACGGACCCGCGACCGGTCTCGCGCTCATGTTGCTGCTCGCACTCGGGACTTTTGTGGCCGGCGTTCATATTTCCGCGGATATCGCAGTCTTAGGAATTATCCTTGCGCTAACGGTGCCGGCGATAGCCTGGCTGAAGCAGGCCGCTCTCCTGTTGGTCCTTATCGCCCTGGTTGTTGGCGGTTTCATAGCGGTTTTGCGTCCCCACCGGCCGAAGGAAGCATGATGGGGCTTTCTTTGTGAAAGCCCTCATGCGCCATTGCGGGCGCGCGTTGGTCGAGCAGCGACCGCCACCCTCAGACAAAGTGCAACATGCATCTTATATTGCCTGATCAAGCGCCAAATCTTCCGCGCTCTCGAAAATTACCGGTTTTGGCGGGGCAGAGGGGGGCTAACCGGCTTGTCGGTGCGAGAGAACAGCGAAAAAACTGAACGTCCTCCTTTTTCCGGCGCAATAACGACCGTCGCCGTCCGGCCAGCCACGAGGAGCACGTCGGAGGGCGGCTGATCCAGAACGATCCGGACTGGAATACGCTGAGCAAGCCGCACCCAGTTGAACGTGGGGTTCACATTGGCCAGAAGATTTGCGCCGCTACTCCGGTCCCGATCCTCGATGCCGCTCGCAATCCCCTCGACGTGGCCGAAGAGAGCCTGGCGCTCACCCATTAAATGCACTGCGGCGCGGTCGCCGACATGGATCATTGGAAGTTTGGTCTCCTCAAAGTAGCCGTCCACATGAAGGCTATCCTCGTCGACAAGTGCAGCGATCGCCTTGCCGGCTGTCACATAGGTTCCCGGTCTCAGCTCGAAATTCGTCATCGCGCCATTGACCGAAGCGCGCACTTCGGAGCGCTCCAGATTGAGGCGGGCCAGATCGCGCTCGGCGATAGCCTGTTCATAAGCGGCTCGGGCCTGAGCATGCTGGCCTGTCACGTTTTCGAATTGCTGCTTTGAGACTGCGATGTTGTTTCTGGCGTCGAGCGTGCGATAGCGTTTGAAGTCTTGTTCCGCGACCTCGAGCGCGGCGGCTCGGCCAGCCAGCGTCGCCTCGGCCTGGCGCAGCGCCAGTTTGAAACGCTCCTGGTCGATGCGGAATAGTATGTCGCCCTTTCGAACGCGCTGATTGTCATGCACGAGAACGGCGCTTACGAGGCCGGGAACGTCGGGCGCGACGGCGACGACCTCGGCGCGCACGCGACCATCCCGCGTCCAAGGCTCCTCTTCATAATAAACCCACAGACGCCAACCGACGAAGAGCGCCGCCAGCGTAACGGCCGTGGTGACGGTAAACCCTAAGACTTTCGCCATTGCGTCTTTCATAGCGACGTCTCCGAAAGAAAGTGCAGGAGCGCGCCCAGGAGACAGACGAAGACGGCGAGGTTAAACAGACCTCGGTGCCAGAGAAATCGATAAAGGCCCAAAGCGCTCAGCGCCGCTTTGACGATGGACGCGAGAATGTACGCAAGCGGCGCGCAGACGAGAAGCGCAGGCGCGTAGAGCCCAAAGAAACTGATTTCCGCATTCATCGAATTCCTCCGGAGTCTCCAAATTGTAGGGGCGTCGCTTCGGGGAACAGGCACCGACGCAGACCCGCAAGCGCAAGAAGCGCACCCCTATCCGCAGCGTCTTCGGGACGTAGGGCCTGAATGGCGCGATTGAGCGCTTCGAGCGCTTGGTTGTCGAGTGGCGCATGCTGCCGGTAGCTTCGTCGCAGGCGCAATAACGCCGCATCCAGCCGCCTGCGCGCCCTATGGGGGAGGCTCGCGCGCGCCTTGCGGACTTCGACCATATTCAACCCGGCTCGCAACTGTCGCATGGCGTCAGGCATGTCTTCATCGGCGGATTGCACGATGGGGGCGATCATGGACAGCCTGTCGAACATGAGTCCGAGGAGATAGACCTCTTTGCGCCGGCCTCGAATATCCGCGACCTCCGCTAGGCTCCGATTATTTGATCGAATGAATTGCGCCACACGCCATTCGGCGCCCGCCACACGCAGCACCGCCGTCGTGGCGGCCGCAATCGCCATGCCGCAGACCATCGCCAAGCCAGTGTTCAAGAAAGCCTTGGCGTCTACGTCATAGGCGCTCTGCAGGGCCATGCTTGTCGGCATGAGAATGCCAAGAGCGATCCCGATCACAAACGTCTTCGGCTCGGCGATAAGCAGGCCGAAAACGAGCAATGCCGGCGCAAGAGCGAGCGCGAGAGTCTCGAAACTATGGACCTTAGGGAGAATGACGAAAATATAGACGCCCGAAATGGCGACGGCGACCGCGCTCCAGAGGCCGAATTTTCTGATCGCAGGCACGGGGTCGTCCTGCGTCGCGAAAAGACTGCCGGCGACGGCCGCCATCATCGCGGCGGCGGCCCCTTCCGGCCAGCTTGTGAGAATCCAGAACGTGCAACACAGGAGGAGAGCGCATGAGAGCGTTATAGCGGCGATTAGCGCCCGCGCATGCTCATCATGGCGCACACGCAGCGCATTTGCATCGATCTGAAAGGCGAGAGGGATGTCTGTGCTGTGCCCGTCGGAGGCAAGGGCGCCGGCAAGGGCGTTATTGTCCAGGAAAAGCGCGATGAGATCGCGCAGCCGAACAGCGAGGTTGTACTCGACGAAGGTCCGCCACGGCGCGATGCGGCCGGACGCTCGAATATAGTCTTCTATCTCTTGCAACAGCGCAGTGTCTGCGCTCGGCGCGTCGGCGGCGAGCGCCGAATCGACGCGCGCCAGCAAGGACGCCATCCGAGACGAAGGACCTCCAAGCGCTCCAATCTCCTTCACTAAGTCCCCGATCGCCGAGATCGCAGGCAGCATCATGAGCATGCGCGGAATGAGGTTTTGAACCAAGGGAAGCACGACGCGGTCCGCAGCCGCCTCGAACGGCAAGTGGTCAGCGAGAGCCTCGAGCTTTGTCGTATCGGCCGCGAGCCGCAACCAATGCGCTTCTCGGGCGCTTGAATCAGTTTCGCGCAGCGCGTCGCGCGCAGCGGCCCGCGCATCATCCAGCCAAAGCGCCACCCGTTCTGCGACGACCGGGCCGACGCTGCGCGGGAAAAGAAGGCTCGACACCAAGGCGGCGCAGAAGATCCCAACGAGGATTTCCTCGGTCCGCGCGAGCGCCAGATCAAAGATATCGATTGGCGTATCGACAGCCGGGAAGCCGATGATCGCCGTCGTATAGCCCGCGAGCATGAAGGCGTATCCACGCGGGCTGCGGTCGAGAATCGAAAAATAAAGGCAGAGACCGGACCAAAAGGCGACAGCAAGCACGAGCACCGGCGGCGCATTCACGAGGTTTGGAACCAGCAGAATGGCCATGCCGGCTCCCGCCAGGGTTCCTATACCTCGGTAGAAGGACTTCGAGAAGGTCGCGCCCGTCAGCGGCTGCGAAGCGATATAGACGGTTGCGAGCGCCCAGTAGGGCCGCGGCAAATCGAGCCAGAAGGCGATCGCCAGCGCAAGGACTCCGGCGAGAAACGCCTGGATCGAAAACAGCCAATGCTCTGGGCGGGGCAGCACTTTTTACCTTCAGGAAAACCAGGCCGCTGGGTGGGCCGCTTCGCCCGCCCTCTTGATTTTGCAAAAATGACCGTTTAGTCATTTCATGTCAAGAGTCGGAGCAAGCAAAATGGCGGCCGCCAATCAGCGACGAAGAGAGGCCCGGAATACGAAGCTCGAACCGCGGACCAGGGGCCCGAGCCTGGAAAAGACCGCGCAGACGCGCCGCTTGATTATTGCCGCGGCGCTAGCGGAGTTCCTCGAAAGAGGCTTTGCGAGCACGACCATGGATGCGGTCGCGCGGCGGGCCGGAGTCGCAAAAGGCACCCCGTATCGCTACTTCCCGACGAAGGAATCATTGTTCGAGGGCGTCGTTAGGCAAGAGATCGCCAGCGCGGTCGTCGATGTGAACGCCGCCAACCGGGCGCCGGACGAAAAAGTGGGAGCGTTTCTCCGACGCACCATGTCGCCGGCAATGCAAGTGGTCGAGCGTCAGGGTCGAGCGGCCCTCGCGCGGCTCGTGCTGACGGAGGGCGTGCGCTTCCCCGTCCTCGTCGAAATTTATCGCCGCGAGATGTTCGACCCCCTCTTGAACCAGCTCCGTCATTTGGCGCTCTCTGCAAGAGAGGATGGGGAACTGACATCAGATACGCTGGTGGATCACCCGGAACTGCTGATCGCGCCGATTTGGTACGGGATCGTTCACAATGGCTTGCTCGACAGGCGGCAGCCTCTCGATATCGGAGCGCTCTTCGAAGCCAATCTTGATCTTTTCTTCGATCAGTAAGGAAAACGAAGAGCCGTGAAAAATGGGAGAGGGACCGCGCGCTCGAGCGTTCCGGCGAGTCGCCGCTTCCTGTCTGTCGCGCTGCTCAGCGGCTCGGTGCTTGTCTCCGGGAGTCAAGCGGTGTGCGCAGAGAGCCTTCTCTCCGCCTTGGCGCGCGCCTATGTGGGAAACCCCGATCTGAACCAAAATCGGGCGAGCGTTCGCGCGCAAGATGAGGAAGCGCCAAAAGCGCTCGCGGGTCTCCGTCCGAACGCAAGCATCCAGGCTACGGCTGGAGTCCAGACCGGCGCGATCAGGATTCCGGCCGGACGTTCGACGACGGGACAACGTCAATTTTTCAGTGACGAATATGTGAGCAATCCCCGCGGAGCAACTCTCGCGGTCTCTCAAACCCTCTTTGACGGCGGGCGCACGGAAAGCGCCTTCCGGCAAGCGGAGTCGAACGTTTTCGCGGCGCGCTCGACATTGCGCCTGACGGAACAGGCGGTTCTCCAGAACGGGGCTGCCGCCTATATGAACGTCCTGCGCGATACGGCGATCGTGAGACTGCGCAAAAACAATATTTCCGTTCTGGCGCAACAGCTCGGAGTGACCGCCGACCGTTTCGATGTCGGAGCGGTGACGCAAACCGATGTCGCGCAAGCTCAGGCGTCGTTGGCGCAGGCGCGTTCGGAACTTTACGCCGCAGCGGCGCGTCTCAAGACCAGCGTCGCCGCCTATCGCCAGATTATCGGAAATGAACCACGGCGCCTCGAGCCCGGCCGTTCGGTCGAGCCCTTGCTCCCAAGGTCCTTGAAAGAAGCGATCACCGTAGCGCTTGCCGAGCATCCGGGCGTCACGGCGGCTCTGCATCAAGTCGATGCGGCTGAGCAGGCGGTCAAGACAGCCGAAAGCGCGCTTTCTCCTACCCTGTCCGTTGGCGCGCAGCTTACCAATCAGCGCGACTCGGTTTTGGGGGTTCCTGGCACACGCCAGTTTGCCGCCGCCGTGATCGGACAATTCAATCTGCCCCTTTACCAGGGCGGCGCCGACTATGCATCGATCCGCCAAGCCAAGGAGCGGCTCGGCCAGGCGCGGTTGAACGCCGATCTGCAACGCGACAGTGTAAGGGCGAGCGTCGTATCGAGCTACGGGCTTCTCGAAACCGCGAAAGCATCTCTGGTTTCAGGGCAGGTAGCCGAAAAGGCGGCTGAAACCGCGCTCATTGGCGTGCGGGACGAGGCGAAGACCGGAAGGCGTACGACGCTGGATGTCTTGAACGCGCAGCAAACTCTTTTGAACGCTCGCGTCGCCATTGTGCTCGCACAGCGCGACTTAATCGTCGCCTCTTATGCGGTTCTCGGTTCGATCGGACGACTTTCGGCGCAAGAGTTGAATCTCGATGTCGCGATTTATGATCCGGCGATGCACTACGAGCAGGTCAAAACCAAATGGTTCGGCGTGGAAACGCCGGACGGGCGCTGACGCTAACCCTTGTATCCAAGGGGGCGCCCAGCTTCGTTCGCTTGAGCCAGAACAAAGCCGATCGGGGAATCCCTACGATTCAGTCAGACAAGAAACCGCGTTGGAATTTCATGTCGACGCCGGTGACGGGGCCGTGAATGACCTGCGTTGAGGCCATTGTCGTGGCCATTGACCCATTTGGAGAAATCCATCCCCAGCGCGCGATAGCCGACAGGGCCGACAAGCTTCATGCCGTTGACTTCGAAATCCGCATTATATCCGCCGAAGACCTGCCAGCTGAATTTGCTGCCGGCGCCAAAGCCGCCAATGTCGCCGCGCATCTCGAATGTCCCGCCGCCCGGCGTGAAACCCTGGCGCATGCGCAGGCCAATGGCTGGATCCATCCACCAGAGCGAGCCGGAGCGCAGCGCGCTCTTGCCGCCTCGAATCGCACGGCGATAAGCCGGGCGAATTTCCGACGCAATCGCTCGGGCGCATCGTTGCGGGCGGCGATGCCTCTCCGCGCCCTGTTATCGCTGGCGTTTTTACGCCACGAAAAGGCCGAGGTATCGCGCATTTTGCGCCAAAGCTCATTTTGAGACGGAAACGGGGCGTCAAGGCGCTTTATCGGAGGCGGGTTCTCTCCGGCGGGATGGCCGACACGCAATAAATGCGGCTTGCTTATTATAAGCTAGCATACTAACTGATGGGCATGAAGGATTCGACGCCCATCAAATCGGACACCCGCGAATTGGCTTTCGCCCTCAACGACGTCGCGCGTCTGCTCCGGACGTGCGCCGATCAGAAGGCGGCCGAATTCGGCATGAGTCGCGCCAAATGGGCCGTGCTCGCCCGTCTCGACCGCTTCGAGGGCTTAAAGCAGGCCGAACTGGCCGAGATGCTCGACCTCCAGCCCATCACCCTGACGCGCCTTCTCGACGGCCTGTGCGAGAACGGACTGATCGAGCGCCGACCCGACCCGGACGATCGTCGGGCGAAGCGGCTTTTTCTCACGCCCGCGGCGCGCCCGCTGCTGGAACGCCTGAGCGCGCTTGGCGGCGAACTCATGGAGACGGCGCTCGAGGGCTTGGAGGCCTCCCGCGTCGCGGCGTTGCTGGAGGATCTCTTTGTCATTAAAGAGAATCTGCGCCGCTCCGCGCAGCGTCGCGAGGCGGCGCAACGCCATGGCTGACGCGACCGCGACGCCTTCAAACCTGCAAGCCAAGCGCATCTCGGCGCCGGCGCGGCTGGCGGCGGCCGTCCGCCGACGCTTGCGCCTCTTCCTCATGGCCGGCGTTCCGGCGATCGCTCTGCTCGCCGGAATTGCGCTTTATCTCTCCAGCGGACGGTATATCTCGACCGACAACGCCTATATCGGCGCGCAAAAGGTGCTGATCACCCCCGACATCTCGGGAAAAGTAAGCCGCGTTCTCGTTCACGAGGGCCAGCGTGTCGAGGCCGGAGACGAACTCTTCGACATCGACCCGGAACCCTTCGAATTGGCGCTGCGGCAGGCGCAGGGGAAGCTCGACACGGTCCGCACCGACTTCGCGAATCTCAAATCCAACTACAAGTTCCTCAAACGCCTGATCGAACTCGGCGAGCAGACGATCGGCGTCAAGAAGCGCATGTTCGACCGCAAGCAGGCGCTGGCCTCTCGCCAGTTCAGCACCCAGAACGACGTGGACGCCGCCAGCGCGGCGCTGCTGACGGCGGAATTGCAGTTGCAGCCGATGCGCCAGCAGCTCGCCGCCACCCTCAACCAGTTGCAAGGCGATCCAGATCTCGCAATCGAAAATTATCCACCCTACCGCCAGGCGAAGGCCGCCCTCGATCAGGCGCGGCGAGACTTGGATCACACGGTGATCAAGGCGCCGATTGCGGGCGTCGCCACGCAGGTCGACAACATCCAGCTGGGCCGCTTCGTCACCGCCGGCGCCCCCATCTTCAGCGTTATCGACGACACGGCGCCTTGGGTCGACGCCAATCCGAAGGAGACGGACGTCACGCATCTGCACGTGGGCCAGGAAGTTGGGATCAACGTCGACACCTTCCCCGGCCGCCCGTTTCGCGGCCATGTCGCTTCGATCGGCCCGGGCACCGGCGCCCAATTCGCGATCCTTCCGCCGCAGAACGCCAACGGCAATTGGGTGAAGGTCGTGCAGCGCGTCCCGGTCCGCATCGCCTTCGATCCGGGGCAAAGCCTATCCGCCTTGCGGGCCGGGATGAGCGTCACCGTGGATATCGACACGCGCCGCCGGCGCGGGCTCGCCGCGCTCTTTGGCGCCGGGGTGAGCCTTGCTGAGGAAGACCGGAAATGAACGGCGCGCGGCCCGGCGCCAGCCGGACCATGGTGACGATCTGCGCGATGAGCGCCACCATCATGCAGGCGCTCGACACCACCATCGCCAATGTCGCCCTGCCGCATATGCAGGGGAGCTTGTCGGCCTCCCTCGATCAGATCAACTGGGTTTTGACCTCCTACATCGTCGCCGCGGCGATCATGACGGCGCCGATCGGCTGGGTCTCTGAAAGATTTGGCCGCAAGCGGCTATTCGTCATCTGCGTCGCCGGCTTCACGATCGCCTCCGTGTTGTGCGGCCTGGCGCGGAGCATCGAGCAGATGGTGCTGTTTCGCCTCATGCAGGGCGCTTTCGGAGCCGCGCTGGTGCCCTTGTCGCAGGCGGTGTTGCTCGACGCCTACGAGCCGCACGAGCGCGGCTCGGCCATGGCGATCTGGGGCGTCGGCGTGATGCTGGGGCCGATCATGGGGCCGACGCTCGGCGCGTGGCTCACCGATAATTACAATTGGCGCTGGGTCTTTTTCATCAATCTGCCGATCGGCGTCCTCACGGTTCTGGGCCTCATCGCCTTCATGCAAGAGACCGCCATCAGCCTTGGCCGCCGGTTTGACTGGCTCGGCTTCATCGCGCTTGCGATCGGCATCGGCGCGTTCCAGGTGATGCTGGATCGCGGCGAACAGGCGGGCTGGTTCGACTCCCGCGAAATCGTCTCCGAGGCGATCGTCTCGGCGATCGGCTTCTACTTCTTCTTCGCCCATTCGGCGACAACCTCGAACCCGTTCGTCCGATTCGAGTTGTTCAGGGACCGCAATTTTGTCGCGGGCTGCCTCTTCATGCTGGTCATCGGCGTCGTGCTGTTCGCCACCATGGCGCTGGTGACGCCCTACATGCAGAACGTCATCGGCTATCCGATCCTGACCGCAGGCTTCCTTCTGGCTAGCCGAGGCGGCGGCACACTCGTCGCCATGATCCTGGTTGGACGCCTGTTGAAAGTCATCGAGGCGCGGTATCTCGTCTTCGCCGGCTTGTCCCTCGCCGCCCTGACGCTTCATCAAATGGCGGGGTTCACCGACCTGACGTCATCGGGAACGATCGTCGTCGCGAGCGTCTTGCAGGGCTTCGGCCTCGGCCTCGTCTTTGTGCCGCTCAACACGGCGGCCTTTGCGACCCTGCCGATCGCGCTCAGAACGGAGGGGACCGCAATGCTGACCCTCCTGAGAAACATCGGCAGTTCGGTGGGCATTTCACTCGTTATCGCGCGCCTCACCGAGGGAACGATCGAGGCGCATGCGCGACTCGTCGAGTTTGTCACGCCTTTCAGCGGCCCCTTGGCGACGGCGCCGGCGCCTCTCGCCAGCGCGACCGACCAGGGCCGCGCTATGCTGGAGGCGCTCGTCTCCCAGCAGGCCGCCGTTATCGCTTACGCCGAGGATTTCAAATTCCTGATGGTTCTTGTCCTCGCCACGCTGCCGCTGGTTCTTGTCATCGGCTCGTCGCGCATCCCACAGACCGCCCCTGTCGACATGGCGATCGATTGAGCTGCGTGGCCGCCCACAG
>DATBRF010000024.1:0-24447 GCA_036560425.1 Methylocystis sp.
AATTCAAACATCCATTTTAGTCGAGGGTTTCGGCATGTGGAAGAAATCGGAAGTCGACGCCACACTGCGGCGGGTTATTGTTCAGGCTCCATCCGCTGCGGCTTGCTCCGCGCATCAGCCGGGGCCGGGCGGACTGCGTTCGCTCGTCGCCGACGCGGCCCTCTGCTTTTTCGCCACGGCGCTAGGCTCGCTCGCGCCTCAGGCGCTCAATCTGTTGGATTTTGCGCCCCAGAAGCCGCTTGCGTTTCACATCGATCCGCAGAGCGGCAAGTTCACCGACCGCATTCTCGTCGGCGGCCTTCGGCCGTTGTCATGGGATGACGAAAGCGCGCGCCCAGCGCCGGCCTTTCTCGTCGCGCCCGCGCCGCCGAGCGTCGTCGACCTGCTAAGAGAGGACGTCCCGCGCCAAATGGCGGCGGCAATCAAGCCTGCAAAGGAGGCGGCCACCACGGGCAGGAGAGTCGAAAAGGCCATCGAGAAAGCGGCCCCCGCCACGCCGGCGCCGCCAATCAGGCATGGCGTCGAGCCGGTTGTCTCACAAGCGAGGTCGGAAGCGGCGGAGGAGGGCATGTCGCCGCCGTTGACGCCGTCGAGCGTCTCGTCGAGGCTTGCGCCCGTCGGCCAAAAGCTGTGGAGCGGCGCGAAATCACTTGGCGACGCCATGATCGGCAGCCTGAGCTGGCTCGGTTATTGAGGACGAAGCTTGGAGACGCAGGAGAAGGAGAGGGCTCGTGCCGTCTCACGCGCCGCCGAGACGACGCGGACGGCGCTCATAAAGGCGGCGACCGCCGTCTTTTCCGAGCATGGCTACGAGAACGGCTCGGTGCGGCTTATCACGCAGCGCGCCGGCGCCAATCAGGCCGCGATCAACTATCATTTCGGCGACAAGGAGGGCCTCTATCGCAAGGTCCTCGAAGCCGCCGCCGAAGCGTTGGAAAGGGAAAGCTTTCTCGATGCGGAGGAGCTCGATCGGCTTCCGCCAGCAGACGCCGTGCGGCTCTATTTCCGCCAGTTCCTGTCGCCGCTCGTCAAGCGTGACCGGGTCAGTCAATATTTGCGGCTCTTCGCCTGTGAGAGCGTGCGCCCGAGCGCGGTTTTCAGGCGATACGTGGAGGCCCGCCCGCCCCGCATCTTCCGCCTGGCCGAGCGAGTCGTGCGGCGTTTCCTGCCGCAGGACGCGCCTCGGGAGGAGCTTGCGCTGCGCGCCGTCTGGCTGGCGCAGCAGCCAATCTTCTTCGTGCGCGAAGCCGAGCTCCTGTCCGCGCCGCCTTTCGGCATAGCCTTCGATCCGGTTGGAGTGGAGCGCCTCGTCGAGCGGCTCACCGCGTTGACGCTCACCGGGTTGAGCGACTAGCTGGTGGCGCGGAGCATCCTTGGCGCGCTTTCTGCTCGCATGGAACCATGCGAGCGAAAAGAAATCGCGCCACGCTTTTGCGGGATGCGCTTTAAAAGTGGTAGTTCAGCCCCGCCTTGAACGAGGACATATTCACCCCGGAATCGAGCGCATAGCGCGAGAAGTCGAAATAACGGCCGCTTCCCGTCGAGGTGAACAGATATTCGCCCTTCACCGATAGACTTGGCAGGATCATGTACTCCAGGCCCGCGCCCAGCGCCCAGCCCGGCTGAAAGCTCGCCTGCACGCCATAGAAAGGACCCTGCCAGAGCTGGATCGTGTTCTTGCTGGCCGCAAAGCCGGCGGTCACATAGAAGAGGGCGCGGTTCATCACATAGCCCGCGCGAGCGCGCACGGTCAGAAGATCATCCACCTCTCCCTTGGCGTAGGTTCCCCAGAAGGGGGAGCGCGAGCCGCTGACGCCGGTGAAGGCGAAATCGACCTCGGTGCCGATCATGAGCTGCGGCGCCGCCATGTAATTATAGCCGCCGGTCACGCCGATGAGGCCGCCAACCGGGGTGGAGCCGATCAGAGCGCTCCCGCCGTTCTGGAAGGCGGCAAAGCCGACGCCGCCCTGCACGCCGGCGTAAAATCCCTGCCAGGTAAAGACAGGCGGCGGCGGGTAATAATCTGCGGACGGAGCCGAGCGGCGGGGCAGATCGGCGCCCGTCGCCGCCGTCGCGGCAAAGAGCAGCGGGGCAAAAAGGGCGGCGCGATTCAGTTTCATATTCAGGAACTCCCCATGGCCGCCATACAACGCGGCACGTCTCGTCAAGGCGGCGCTTCCGCCTGCGGTAGGGAGAAATGAAATCATTCAGCTTAATCAATTCTTGCACCCAAGCCGCCAGCAGACAGGCGCAAATCTCTTTTCCTGTATTGATTTTGTTATAACCTTGTCGATTTTGTGTTTGTCTGTCTATATACTTGTCATATGCGTTGATAGCGCCTGTAAAATTGTTGGCGAGAGCAGAGCAACTTGGCTAATGTTTCGTGAATGCGGGCGGCGTTGACCGCGCGCGCGGGTCGTGGGAAGCCCCGCACGAATGGAGCAGTGAGACGATGATCGACGCCGGCGACAGGAAAAGGGGGCCCGCGCTGGTGACGGGCGCCGCGCGGCGCATCGGGCTCGCGATCGCAGGCCGTCTCGCGCGGGAAGGGCGGCCGGTCGTTCTGCATTCCTCCCCGCGCTCGGCCGAGGAGGCGGAACTCGCGGCGGAGGCGATCAGAAAGCAGGGCGGGCAGGCCGCCGTCGCTGTCGCTGACCTCGCCGACGCGGCGCAGACGCAGCGCCTCGTGAATTTTGCCGCCCGCGCCTTCGGGCCGCTGACGCTTCTCGTCAACAACGCCTCGGTTTTCGAGGTTGACGAGGCGTGCGATTTCGCGATCGACGGCTATGAACGTCAGATGGCGATCAATCTGCGCGCGCCGCTGCTGCTCTCGCGAGAATTCGCCGCCGCCCTGCCGGCGGAAGCGGAGGGCGCGATCGTCAATATGATCGACCAGCGCGTCTGGCGCCTCACGCCGCGCTATTTCACCTATACATTGTCGAAATCGGCGCTCTGGACGGCGACTCGCACCATGGCTCAGGCCTATGCGCCGCGCATTCGCGTCAACGGCGTGGGGCCGGGGCCGGTGTTCCCCAACAAGGCGCTCGGCGAGCGCGACTTCGAGATTGAGACGCGCGGCGTCCCGCTCGGCCACGCCGCGGAGGTTTCCGGCGTGGTGGATGCGGTGCTGTTTCTCGCCAACGCCAAGAGCGTCACCGGGCAAATGATCGCGGTGGATGCGGGCCAGCATCTGGCGTGGCGCACGCCCGACGTGGCGCCGGAGTAAGACTGTCTTCGGCCAACATCTGCTCAAAAGTCCGCGGACATTCGGTCGGAAATGCCCTCTTGGGCAAGCCGGTCACGGCGATCGCTCCTCGCCGTGACGTCAGCGGCTAGACCATGTAACATAGTCGCTGGAACGGGCGCGCACAAAGGATGGCGTTCGTCACCAGGTGAAACCACATGAACCTTGCGGCGCCGACGATTTCCAGCCCTCGCATCTTCGCTTCGCCCCTGGCGCGCCGTCTCGCGAAAGAAGCGGGCCTCGACCTCACCTCGCTCGCGGGCTCGGGCCCGCATGGCCGCGTCATCGAGCGCGACGTCAAGAGCGCGCTTGCCGGCGGCGCCCGGAAGCCAGCGCCCGAGGCCAGGCCCGTCGCGCTCGCCGAGGCGCCCTCGCTCGAGACGACGCGCAAGTTCTATGCGGCCGACTCTTACGAGGAAGTCCCGCACGACTCCATGCGCAAGGCCATCGCCCGGCGCCTCACCGAGTCGATCCAGACCATTCCGCATTTCTATCTGGAGGCGGATTGCGAAATCGACGCGCTGCTCCGCCTGCGCGAGGAATTCAACGCGGCGGCGCCGAAACGCGCGGATGGGTCGCCGGCGTGGAAGACCTCGGTCAACGATTATGTCGTCAAGGCGTTGGCGCTCGCCCTGCAGCGCGTGCCCGAGGCCAATGTCACCTTCACGCCCGAGTCGATGTTGAAGCACAAGGCTTCCGACGTCGGCGTCGCTGTCGCGATCCCCGGGGGGCTGGTCACGCCGATCGTGCGCAATGCGCAGGCCAAAACGGTGCGCGAGATTTCTGAGGAAGTCAAAGAGCTGGCTGGCCGCGCGCGGGAGCGCAAGCTCAAGCCGCAGGAATATGAGGGCGGCGTCTCCGCCGTCTCCAACCTCGGCATGTATGGGATCAAGAATTTCTCGGCGGTGATCAACCCCCCGCAATCGACGATTCTCGCCGTCGGAAAGGGCGAGCAGCGCATGGTCGTGAAAAATGGCGCGCCCGTGGTCGCGACCATCATGAGCGTGACGCTCTCCTGCGACCACCGCGCGGTCGACGGGGCGCTGGGCGCCGAGCTGCTGGCGGCCTTCAAGGCGCTGATCGAGCAACCGATGGGGTTGTTTGCGTGAGATCGAGTCGACGCTTACGCGCCCTTCGTGCGGCCACGCCGAAACGCTCGTCGCGCCTACGGACGCCTGCGTTGTCGTCCATGACTGCCGCGTCTTTTGCTCTCGGTTGAAAAAGGCGACAGATGGCGCAGGCGGTAGCCGCCTAGCCGCCCTATCTATGCCGGTAAGGCGATCTGGCGCATCGCCAGACCCGCCATCAAGGCATCATCACATGGTTGATAAAAATAACCGCGACGTTGAGGCGTCGGGGCTCTTGGCGCTTTCCGGCATTGGCGCTTCGGTCGGAGCGGCGCTAGGCGCTTTAGTTGCGGGAGCTGGCTCTGGCTTTTCAGGAGCCCCTATCGGCGCGCTATGCGGCGCCGTTGTCGGCGCAATCCTTGGAATTTGGATGGATTATACGACCACCAAGTAGCCGAGGAGGATGTTCGTTGGGTTAACTCACGCCGCCGCTGCTCCGGCGACGTCCTGTGCCCGCCCGTGCAGGCGGAAGGGCGCTGCGGCGGCGAGCAGAATTGAATATCGCCATGGACGCGCACGCCATTTGTCGGCATATCCTTTTTAGACTTTCTCTAAAAGCCCAAGGAGCGGCCGGTGGCGACGGAAGCTGACATCTTAAAAGCGCTCGAAAACCTCTATGCGCCCGGCGGCATATCGCTGGCGCGGGCGGTGAGCGGCATCAACCTCTCTGGCGCGAAGGCCTTCGTCTCCATCGCGGGCGATCCCGCTAAGCCCGAAGGCTGGGAGATGGCGCGCGCCAATGCCGAGAAGGCGATCAAGGCGGTGCCCGGCATCGAGTCGGCCGTGGTGACGCTCACCGCCGAACGCGCGACCGGCGCCGCAAAAGCGCATGATCATCATCATGGCCATTCCCATGCCGCGCCGCCGCCCCCGCAGGCGCGCAAGGGCCTTGCGCCGGCCCTGGAGAAAATCCGCCACATCATCGTCGTCGCTTCGGGGAAGGGCGGCGTCGGCAAATCGACGACCGCGGCCAATCTTGCGCTCGGCCTTGCGGCGCAGGGCTGGCGCGTGGGGCTCCTCGACGCCGACATTTATGGCCCCTCCGCGCCCCGTCTCTTCGGCTTGCATGAAAAGCCCAAGGTCGAGGGCGGCAAGCTCGCGCCGCTCGAAGCTTATGGCGTGAAGATCATGTCGATGGGCTTTCTCGTAGACGAAAACACGCCCATGGTCTGGCGCGGGCCCATGGTCGCGCAGGCGCTCACGCAGTTGCTGGGGGAGGTGGCTTGGGGCGATCTCGACGCGCTCGTCGTAGACATGCCGCCGGGCACGGGCGACGTTCAGCTCACCATGGCGCAGCAGACGCCGATCGCCGGCGCTGTGATCGTCTCGACGCCGCAGGACCTCGCGCTCATCGACGCGCGCCGAGCGGTCGCCATGTTCCAGAAGGTCGAGGCGCCGATCCTCGGAATCATCGAGAACATGAGCTACTTCCTCTGCCCCCACTGCGGCGGACGTTCGGAGATTTTCTCGCATGGGGGCGCACGCCACGACGCCGAGAAGATGGGCGTGCCTTTCCTGGGCGAGGCGCCGCTGGACATGAAAATTCGCGAGACCTCCGACTCCGGCCGCCCGGTGGTCGCGGCGGAGCCCAACAGCCCGCAGGCGGCCGTCTATCTCAACCTCGCCGCCAAGGTGAAGACGCTGCTGGAGACGACCAAGCAGCGCGCCGCGCCGAATATCGTCGTGGGTTGAGGGCGAGGCGCGCCCGTTGCAGGGCGCGCCGTCATCGCGCGCGAGAGCGGTTGCGGCTTGCTTCGCTGCGCTCGCAGCGCTCAGAAATGCGTGGGGATGATCGAATAGTCGCCCGCGTCCCACTTGTAATTATAGCCGAAGGTAAACTCCAGGCCGCGAACCCAGGGGGTGATCGTCGCGCCTGTGTTCGGGGCGCCAAGGGGCAAGCCCGCTTGTTGCGGGATCCACTCTATGCCTGTGAAGGAGTTTTTGAACGCGTAGACGAAAGCGAAGTCGATCGACGAATTGCGCGTGACGGCGTAATTAAAGCCCACGCTTGCATGATGGCGATTGATGATCGGGGATAGGGCGTTCACCGTGACCGAGCGCCAGCGCAGCGGATTAGTCGAATAGTGGTAGCCCGTGCGGAGGGTCAAAGCCGGTGAGTAGCGGTACTCCAGACCAACAGCGCCGGAGTCGACGTCGGTCCAATCGAAGCCGGGGCCGCTCGGCCCACCGAGCGAGTTGCGTGTGACCGGATTGGTCGGGTTCCCGAGCGCGGGCACGGCGGAATAGAAGATGTGGCGCCAATCGGTCATGATGGTGAGATTGGGCAGAATATCGTAGGCGAGGCCCGCCTGCAGCGTCGCGGGAATATCGAAACGACCAGCATCGACAAAGAGCCCGGAGTATTTGTCGAACCGCGTCATCCACATGGGCGTCGAACCCGAGAAGCCAAATCGGAACTTGTCGGTGATCCCCCAGGTGAGGCCCGCACGCACGCCGCCGCCCCACGACCAGTCGAACGCCATGTCTGACATTTCCCATGGGTTCGAGGAATAGGGCGAAAACATCTTGAGGCCCTGGACATTGATCATCTGAACCGCGACCGTCGGCGCAAAGCCGATCGAAATGGGTCCGATCGGCGTGGCGAAGCGGCGCGCATAACCGACGCTCATGAAAACCTGGCTGAGATCGACGCCGGCGAAGCCGCCGCCGAGCGGGCCGCCGAGGGGCCCACGCCAATGTCCCCAGTCATAGGCGGTGTTGATGCCGCCATTGGCGTAGGTCGCGACGCTCCACGCCGAGTCCGCGTCGATCGGCTGGACATAGCCGTCGTTGGGCACCGGAAACCACGGGCGGCCGCTCTGCACATAGCCCGGCGCAAGGACGCGTGGCGTTCCAGAGGTGTAATAACCTCGGTCGGCGTTGATGAGAGTCATGCCGAATTGGAATTGGCGCTCGAGTCCGACAATGCCTGCAGGATTGACCGAGAGCGCCATCGCGTCGGTCTGATCGGCAACGCCGGCGCCCGCGAGCGCCTTTTGGCGCGGGCCGTAGCCGATCAGAAAATAGCCATCGGCTGCGAAGGCCGCTGATTGGGTGAGCAGAAGCGCGTATACGGCTAATGCAAATCGCCGTGATTGAGTCTTGTACATGTGGAAGCAGCCCGGCCTGATCTCGACGCGCGATGAAAGCGAACGCAGAAACAACCGGGAAAGAAGCTAGCAGAGTCACAGCCGTTCGGCAGCCCGCACGAGCTTACGGCAGCTCAAAAAGCTGAGTAATGTCACGTGTTTGCAACAGTTCGGACTTGTGAGCAGGCGATTTTGTTCGTCAGCGCAATCGCCGAATGACATAGCGGTAATGCGCGTCCAGTTTTTCCGCGCTCACCAACTCATCTCCGGTCTGGCGCGCGAAAGCCTCGAAATCCGACATCGAGCCTGGGTCGGACGCGAGCACCTCCAGCATCCCGCCGATCGGGACTTCTTGCAAAGCCTTCTTCGTTCTCAGGATAGGCAAGGGACAGTTCAGGCCACGCGCGTCCACAGTCTTGTCGGTCATCGTCGTCCGTTCAGATGAAGAGATTGACGTCGGCCTTTACGGCCTCTTCGAGATAGGTCGCCGCGCCGCCGAAAGAGACGCCTTCGATCATGTCCTCTTTCTTGAACTCGAAGAGGTCCATGGTCATCTGGCAGGCGACCAGCTTCACGCCGCTTTCCAAGGCGATGTCCCGCAGCTCCTCGATCGTGGCGACGCCCTTCTTCTCGATCATGTTTTTCATCATGGCGGTCGCGCCGGCGGTGACCCCCGGCAGCGCGGCGACGAGATTGGGCATGCCGAGATGCATGCCGGCGATCGGCATTTTCATCGCCGGATTGCCGAGCGGCGAGATTTCGAGGTCGAGCTTCTTCTTCAGGAGGCCCAAGCCGTAGAAGGTGAAGAAGAGTGTCGCGTCCATGTCCATCGCAGCGGCCGTCGTCGCGAGGATGAAGGGCGGATAGGCCCAGTCCAGCGCGCCTTTCGAGACGATGATGGAAAGGGATTTGCGGTTTTGCGCCGTCTCTTGCGTCACGATTTGTCGGTTCCTTGGCTCCGTGGCTGGCCGAGGCAAAGCCCATACCAGCCCGCGCCGCCAAATGGCAAACGCGCGGCGCCGGCGTCGTGAAGGCTGGACGGAACGACGCCTTTAGATCAGCCGCCGCCACATCCCATACCAGCCGCCCGCGCTGATCGCGAGCAGCGCCGCGAGCCCCAGCCGCTCCCATTCCGGCGGTGCGAAGTGCAGAAGCGCGGCGAGCGGAGGGAAATAGAGGCCGGCGCCGAGGACCGAAAGCGCCACCGCCGCGATGCCCCAGAAAAACACGTTTTCACGCGCGAAGGGCGAGACGCCTTTCGGCAGCGCATCTGAGAGCGCGAGAGTCAAATTGCCGATGATCAGCGTCGCAAAGGCGAGGCCGCGCGCCTCCGGCTCATCCACGCTGAACCCATTGGCGAGAACATAGACGCTCAGCACGGCGAGAAACACCGCCAGTCCCTGAATAGCGCCGAGCAACAGGTCGCGCGTCCCAAAGATCGGCTCGGTCTGCGGGCGCGGCGGCTTCAGCATCGCGCCCTTTTCGACAGGCTCGGCCTCGAAAGCGAGCGCGCAAGTGGGGTCGATGATCAATTCCATCAACACCACATGCGCGGGCAGCAGCATGGGGGGCAGGCCCATCAGAATGGGCGCCAGCGCGAGTCCCGCGATCGGCACATGGATCGCCGTGATATAGGTGAGCGCCTTACGCAGATTGGACGAGATGCGCCGGCCGAGCTCCACGCCCGCCACGATGGAGGCGAAACGGTCGTCGAGCAGCACGATATGCGCCGCCTCGCGCGCGACGTCCGAGCCGCGCTGGCCCATGGCGATGCCGATATGCGCGGCGGCCAGGGCCGGGCCGTCGTTGACGCCATCGCCCGTCATGGCGACGATATGCCCGTCCGCCTTGAAGGCGTCCACGAGGGCAAGCTTATTCGTCGGCATGACGCGGGCGAAAACCCGCACGTCGCGGATTCTCTCCGTCAACTGCTCAGGGGACAATTCCGCGATCTCGGCGCCAGTGAGAACGCCGGCATGCGTATCGATACCGGCAGCCCGCGCGATGGCGAGCGCCGTGGCCGGGTAGTCTCCGGTGATCATGGCGACGCCGATCCCTGCGCGCCGCGCCGCAGCGACTGCGTCCGGCACATCCTCGCGGATCGGATCCTCGAAGGCGACGAGGCCCAAAAACCCATAGGGGGCGCTTTCCAGGCTGTCGCGGGCCGGCGCCGTCTCGGCGACTGCAAGCACGCGCAGGCCTTCGCGCGCCATCTCCTCGACAACGTCGGCGTAGCGCGCATGGTCTTCGGCGCCGATCTGCGCCAGATGAAAGATCGCCTCCGGCGCGCCCTTGGCGGCTTTCAGCGCGCCGCCCTCGACCCGCCAGGACTGGATGAAGGCGAGCCGCTCCGGCTTGATCGGGAAGCTTTCGATCGCCGTCCCGCCCGCGGTCGAGCGGGTTTGCGCTCGACGCGCGCAGCGCCGCCTGTATCAGCCGGTGCTGCTCGGCGTCCGGCGCGTCGGGAACAGGCTCGATCGCGCCGCCCGTATAGAGCCGCGCCACGGCCATGCGGTTTTCCGTCAGCGTGCCGGTCTTGTCGACGCAGAGCAGCGAGGCCGAGCCGAGCGTCTCGGTGACGGAAGATCGGCGCACCAGCACGTTGCGGCCCGCGAGGCGAAAAGCCCCGATGGCGAGGAAGATTGCTAGCACCATGGGAAATTCTTCGGGCAACAGGCCGATGGCGAGCGTGATGCCCGCGATCGCGCCCTCGAACCAATCGCCATGCACGAGACCATAAGCGACGATCACGAGCGCGCAGAAGAGCAGAGCGAAGGCGCCGAGCTTCGCCACCAACGCGCCTGTGCGCTTTTGCAGCGGGCTCGGCTCGCCCTTGATCGCCGCAAGCGAAGCGCCCAGCCCTCCGACGGCCGTTCGCGGGCCGGTGCGGCCGACGCGCGCCACGCCCGAACCGCGCACGATCATGGAGCCGGCATAGAGGAAAGGCGTATAATCGCCGCCGGGATCCGGAAAGGCGAGTTCCGCTTGCTCGGCCGCGAGCGTCTTGGTGACTGGCGCAGATTCGCCGGTGAGGATGGATTCGTCGATGATCAGTGCATCGCCGGCAAGCAGCACGGCGTCGGCGGGAACGCGCTGGCCCTCGGCGACGAGGACGATGTCTCCCGGGACCAGATCGCGCGCGGGGATACGATGCTCCGCCCCGTCTCGAATGACCTGCGCCACAGGCTCGGCGAGCTTTTGCAGGGCTTGCAGGGCGCGCTCGCTGCGCAACTCCTGAAAGACGACGAGCGAGATGGAAGCGCCCGCGCCCGCGACCATGAACAGCCCTTCGCCAAGATCGCCGACGAACAGGTAGAGCGTCGCAGCCGCCGCGAGCAGGAAGAACATCGGCTCTTTCAGCGTGCGGAAGGCGATGCCGAAAACCCCGAGCCTTGCCGCCTCGGGCGGGGCGTTCGGGCCGTATTGTTTCAGGAGGCGCGCGGCTTCCTCGGAGGTGAGGCCGGAGAAATTATCAGTCATATTTCCTTGGGCGTTCGCTGACCGACCGGTTATCGTCGATCGAGCGAAAACAATAAGCCCCGGCCACTTCAAAAACAGAAACGCGCCAGTGTTGCGGACGCAGCGTGTCGCCCGCCGCATGGAGCCGAACGGACGCTCTTTCTAACGGCCGGTTCTAATGGTCGGAGGAGCCGTAGTGCCTCGCGGAATCGACGTACTGCAGCAGCTGCGCCGCTTTTGCCGCCTGCGCCGCGCCCATCCGCTGAAGCCGCGGCGAGTGCGAGTTGTACGCAATCCGCTTGCCGCGCCACAGATCGTCGAGGGCCTCCTTGATTTTGGGATGCGGATAAGCGCGCTGCGCCAGCGTCGCCTGATCGATTGCGTTGTCGATATGCTGAGCGAAGGACGACTCGTGATGAGGCATGTTCCCGTAGTGGACAGCCTTTCTTGTTTCGGCGACCGCTCGATCGAGATGGCTGGCGGCGGCGAAGCAAGGAGTTGGCGCTAAGTGCAGCAGCGGGACGATTGCAAGCCCGCCGATAAAACTCCACCTTTTCATGGGTAAGCCTCCCGAGGCGGCTTGTCAGTCCAGCCCCTTAAACGCGGCATCTATGGCGCTGGGCTTGCGAGGCAAGGCGCTATCGCAGCAATCGCCGCGCGTCGTGCTTGCCGCTGAGCGACAAAGCCACTAGTTTTCCCTCGATGGCGAGGGGCGCCGCTTGTCGCGGCTGAGAAGCACCCGTCGAACCTGATCCGGGTCATGCCGGCGGAGGGAATGCCAGGGCAGGGCCGTTTGTGGCCTTCACCCGGATTCCGTTCATTGTCGGCCTGGCTTTAATCCGCTCCCCTTGAAGGAGCGCGATAGAAGGAAGCGCGACGATGAACATCCACGACAAACGCACCCCCCTCAGCGTCACCATCGGGCCCATCGGCAAGTCGCGCAAGATCTACTCCTCGCCCGCCGGGCGCCCGGACATTCGCGTGCCCTATCGCGAAATCCCGCTCGACCCGTCATCGGGCGAGCCGCCCCTGCGCGTCTATGATCCATCCGGCCCCTATGGCTGTGAGGCTTTCACGCCAGATCTCTCCGCAGGTCTCCCCGCGGCGCGGCCATGGCTCGCGACCCGCGCCGGGCTGGAGGCCTATCAGGGTCGCGCCATCAAGCCCGAGGACAATGGCTTCGCCGAAGGCGACCGCCTCGTTCCGCCGTGCCCGGCCGAACGCAAGCTCTATCGCGCCGCGGGCTCGGCCCCGGTCACGCAGCTCGAATTCGCGCGCGCGGGGATCGTCACTGAAGAGATGATCTATGTCGCGCATCGAGAGAACCTCTGCCGCGAACGCGCTTTCGACGCCGCCAAAGAACGCATCGCCGACGGCGAAAGCTTCGGCGCCGACATACCGGAATTCGTAACGCCCGAATTCGTGCGCTCGGAAGTCGCACGCGGCCGCGCCATCATCCCGGCGAACATCAATCACCCGGAGCTCGAGCCGGTCGTCATCGGCCGCAACTTCCTTGTGAAGGTCAACGCCAATATCGGCAATTCGGCCGTGACCTCCTCGGTCGCCGAAGAAGTGGAGAAGATGGTCTGGGCCTCGCGCTGGGGCGCCGATACGGTCATGGATCTCTCGACGGGCCGCAACATTCACAATATCCGCGACTGGATCATCCGCAACGCCAGCGTGCCGATCGGCACAGTGCCGATCTATCAGGCGCTCGAAAAGGTCGGCGGCGACGCGCTCAAGCTCGATTGGGAAGTCTTCAAGGACACGCTGATCGAGCAGGCGGAGCAGGGCGTCGATTATTTCACGATCCACGCCGGCGTGCGGCTGGCTTATGTGCCGCTCACGGCGAACCGCGTCACCGGCATCGTTTCGCGCGGTGGCTCGATCATGGCGCGCTGGTGCCTCTCCAAGCACAAGGAGAGCTTCCTTTACGAGCGCTTCGACGAGATTTGCGACATCATGCGCAGATATGACGTCTCCTTCTCGCTCGGGGACGGACTGCGCCCCGGCTCCAACGCCGACGCCAATGACGCCGCGCAATTCGCGGAGCTGGAGACGCTGGGCGAGCTCGCCAAGATCGCCTGGGAGAAGGGCTGTCAGGTCATGATCGAGGGCCCGGGCCATGTGCCGATGCACAAGATCAAGGCCAATATGGACAAGCAGCTGAAGGCCTGCGGCGAGGCGCCCTTCTATACGCTGGGGCCGCTCGTCACCGACATTGCGCCGGGCTATGACCATATTACCTCCGGCATCGGCGCGGCGATGATCGGCTGGTTTGGCACGGCGATGCTGTGTTACGTCACGCCGAAAGAGCATCTGGGCCTGCCGGACCGCGACGACGTTAAGACAGGTGTTATAACCTATCGCATCGCCGCACACGCCGCCGACCTCGCCAAGGGCCATCCGGCGGCGCGCGAGCGCGACGACGCGATGAGCCGGGCCCGCTTCGACTTCCGCTGGAACGACCAGTTCGAGATCGGCCTCGATCCCGACACCGCCCGCGAATATCACGACGAGACCATGCCCAAGGAGGCGCATAAGGTCGCGCATTTCTGCTCCATGTGCGGCCCGAAATTCTGCTCCATGCAGATCACGCGGGATCTGCGCGAGGAGGCGAAGGAGATAGAGGCGCGCGAGAAGGGGATGGCGGAGAAGGCGGAGGAGTTTCTGGAGAAGGGCGCGGAGATTTACGTGCGAGGAGAGTGAGCCGGCTGCGATGGCCTGGCGTTACGGAGTTCCTGCTTCCCCTTTACGGGGAAGTGGGCGGCCAACTATGCCCGCCAAGCTGAATTTGCCCAATGCGCTTGTCTTGCTTTCTGCTGTCCGCTCAGGTTGCCGCGCCCGCGGGTGGGGGAAATATACTCCCAGCCGGCCCCTGCCGGGCATGGAGGTCCCTCATGAAATACATTCTGATTGGCGCGCTCGGGTTTTTCACCTTCGCGGCGGCCCTGACGGTCGAGCCGCAAGAGGCGAGCGCCGCGGCCTACGTGGTCCACCATCGCGGCTGGCGCGGCCCGGTTGTCGTCCGCCGGCCGGTTGCGCCGGTGCGTCGATGCCGCACGGTGTGGTCTCGCGGCGTCCGCCGCACGGTCTGCTACCGATAAGTTTGGCGCGCGGCGGCCTCGCCGCGCGCAATAAGCTTAACGACGCCTTACTTCGCGGCGTCGAACATTTCCTCGACATGCTCCCAGTTCACGAGATGCTCGAGGAATGTCTTGAGATAATCGGCGCGACGGTTGCGATAGTCGATGTAGTAGGAATGCTCCCACACGTCGGCGACGAGCAGCGGCTGCGCGCCATGCACCAGCGGGTTCTCGGCGTTGGGCGTCTTGCGGATCGCGGCCTTGCCGTCCTTGAGCTCCAGCCAGACCCAGCCCGAGCCGAACTGCGCCAGACCTTCCTTCTGGAAGTCTTCCTTGAACTTGTCGACCGAGCCGAACGAGTCGACGATGAGCTTCTCGATCTTGCCAGGGATCGCGCCGCCGCCATGGGGCTTCATCCACTTCCAATAATGGTGGTGGTTGTAGTGCTGGGCGACATTGTTGAAGATCGGCGTGTTCTTGCCAAACGAGGCGACGATCACCTCCTCGATCGGCCTGCCCTCGAACTCCGTGCCTTTGATCAAATTATTGGCGTTCGCGACGTAGGTCGCGTGATGCTTGTCGTGATGATACTCGAACGACTCGCGCGACAAATATGGCTGAAGGGCGTCGTAAGCGTAGGGGAGATCTTCAAGCGTGAACGACATCAATGCTCTCCTGAACAGGTCGGGACTCCAGGGTCCCGCGTTTAACTAGACCCGGCGCCTGTGCGCGGCAACAAGCAATAAGGATTCCGTATAGAGAGCACATGACGGAAGCGACCCGGCGGGGCCGGGCCGTTGTTGCCCGAAGCAAGAGATCAGGCAGGCTGGCCCGCGGCGCCCGCCTTGTATTTATTGGCCTTGGCCCTCAACGCCAACCACATGACGGCGACGAGCGAGACGAAGCCGACGCCGTAGAGGATGTATTCGAGCATCCCCCAGAAGGTGTAGAGACCCACGGAGAAGGGGAACCGCGAAACGAATTCATTGCCGAGATCGTCGCGCATCGTCACAAGCGCGACATAGCGGCCAGCGTCCTTGAAGTCGTGCTCGAAGGTCATGATCCCGTTGCGATAGACCTTTGGCTCCAGCTTGAAGACAGTCGCAGTCGCGAGATCGCCCTTCTCATTGGCCTCGCCGCCTTGATCCTTGACGATTCGCACGCCCATCGACATGTCTCGCAGCTCGTCCGTAACGGCTTGCAGGGCGATGACGGTCGGGCCGGTCTGCGCAACGGCCTCGCAGAATTCCTGCTCCTCGCCCGCGCGTTGATAGGCAATGAAATGCATGCTCGTCGGACCGATTTTGAACACGCATTCATCCTGTTCAAGCTTAACGCCGCCATGCGCCAGCGCGCCGGACGGCGCAAGGCCGAAAGCGGCGACAAGACCAAAAGCGGCGGCCCAAATTCCGCGCTTGAATAAACCCCTCATGTTCGACTCCTCATCAGACAGACAACGGGCCGTGTGCTCCGGCGGGTCCCGCGCCGCCGCCCGCCGCTCTCTCCGGCCGAAAACAGAAGCTTTGTATTCATATAGCGTTTTACTATGCGTCATTGGGACGCATTGCCACGAAAACATATATGTCTTTGCTTTATAAGCATAATGTCTTAAAGCAAGGAGCGGCTCGTGATTCTGGCTGATCCTACATATTGAATAAATGCCGTGTCGTTGCCATATTAGTAGAAAAATTCCGCTCTGACGCCGCTGTCACGCTTCCCTCTCGCGTAAGTAAATCAAATCCATCTTTTGCTGCGCGCTGCCGCATCACTTGTGCGCCCAGGCGGAAGATGTGCTAAGGAAGGAGCGATGACGGTGGGAGCCGAATGAACCGCAATCTGTCGGAATGGGGCGTAACGGCCGCGGGCTTCTTGCTCGCGTGCGGCGGCGTCTATGCGATGTGGACCGGCTGGGACATGATCCTGGTCGAACGCGGCTGGAGCCTGTTCATCGCCGGCTCTGTCGCCCTGTCCGGCGGCGTCGTGACCCTTGCGCTCGGCCGGGTCGTCGCTCATCTGGCGCGGCTCGGCGTAGGTAGGGAAGTCGGCCCGGTGGCCCCTGTCGCGCCCAATGCCGCCGAAACGGTCGTCTCTGGCGGGACCGCCGAGCCGCAGCGGCGGACACAGGAATTTCCCCCGGCCAAACCGGATGTCCCGAAGCCCGATCTAATGCACGCGAACGCTTCCGGGGCCATGGGCGCGGCGAGACCAGACGTGCCGCCTTTCATGCAGCCGCCGCCTGCCGCGGCTTCTGGCGAAGAGCCGGTGGAGGTCGATCGCTATTCGGCGGGCGATGCAACCTACATTATGATGTCCGATGGTTCGGTCGAGGTGCACAGCGCCGCCGGAGCGCAACGCTATCCCTCACTTGCCGCTTTGAGGGCGGAGGCGGAGTCGCGCCAGCGATAAAGATTCGAAGCGCGTTCCTGACGCGAAGGTCTGTCAACTTTTGCGGAATGCGCTTTAGCGCGCTTTCCGCTCGCATGGAATCATGCGAGCGACAAGAAATCGCGCAAAATCAAAAAAATCGGGGCGCATTCTTATCGCAAAAGTCGGCCAACTTTTGCGGAATGCGCTTCAGCTTAAGAACGCTTCCCCCAAATGAGGAACAACGCGGCGTCGCCCGGCAAGCCCTCAGGAAAGTCGATGATCTGCGCAGCGATCTTGAAGCCCCTTGGCTGCAGTTCGTTGCGCCATCGCTTGAAGACATCCGCCGGCTCGCCGCGCAAGGTCTCGGGCCAATGCGGGTCGGGCGCATTGATGGCGCGCCCACCGTCGACGCAGAGCTGGGAGGGAAAACGGATGAGCATGTGCTCCGTCATGCCCGCGGACGCCCCGCGGCGCGCCTGAGAAACCATTTCGCGCCACTGCCCCTCGCTGAGGCGTTGGGCGGCAAGCTCCTTGATGCGCTGCTCGCGCAGTTCCAGCCTGGCGCGGTGACGCGCTGCAAGGTCCGTCTCGAGCTGGCGCTCATGCGTGGCGACGAGCTCGCGAAACTCCTCCGCTGTTGCAATGTCGCATGCCTCCGGCTGCCGCCGCGCCGTCGAAATAATCGGCTTCGGTTGGTCGAGCACGTCCAGCGCGCGCTTCTTGTCGGATAAGGCGTTCAGCACTTCCCGGCGCAAGAGCACCCCGACGATCTTGTGTCCATCGACCACCGGCGCGCGCTTGAGATGGTGTTCCTGCATCAGCTTCGCGATATCGGAGAGCTTGGCGCCGCTGGGAATGGAAATCGCGGGGGCGGTCATCACGTCGCGCAGCGCGCGGCCGTTCGAGCGAAAAGGCGCTTTGCGCCGGCTTTGCAATAGGAAGTCGGGAAGAGGGCCGAGATCGGCGGCGGGAGCGGGGCTCGCCCGTTCGAGATTACTGCGGGTGACAATGCCAATTGGCGCGAGCTGCTCGTCGACGACGGACACGACGCCGATTTCGCATTCGGAAAGAAGCTTCGCAACATAGTCGAGGTCGGCGTCCGCCGTGACAAAGGGGAAATGCCTCGTCATCAATTCACGTGCGATCATCTGGCCTCCGGTCGCAGCGCCGCCGTCACTCCGACAATTCGATCGTCACCGGCACATGATCGGACGGACGCTCCCAACCGCGCGCTTCCGTCAGCACCTCGAGCTTGCCGAGCGCGCCGCCGAGCGCCTCGCTCACCAGAATATGGTCGAGACGCCGGCCCCGGTTGGAGGCTGCCCAATCGGCCGCACGATAACTCCACCATGTGTATAATTTTTCATCGGCCGGCACGAAATGCCGCATGGCGTCGATCCATCTGCCGGCGTGGAGGACGTCGGTGAGCTTTTCGACCTCGACCGGCGTGTGGCTGACAACTTTGAGAAGCGCTTTGTGGCTCCAGACGTCGTGTTCGAGCGGCGCAATGTTCAGATCGCCGACAAGCATGACGCGGCCCTTTGCGGCGCCGTTCTCGCCCCACGCTTTCATCTCGTCGAGAAAATCGAGCTTATGGGCGAATTTGGGATTGATCTCGACGTCGGGCTCGTCGCCTCCCGCCGGCACGTAGAAATTATGCAGCGTGATCGGCCCGCCCGCGCCCTCGACTTCCACTGCAATATGGCGCGCGTCGCCTTTTTCGCAGAAGTCGCGCTTCTCTATGAGCCGCAGCGGCTTTTTGGAGACGACCGCAACGCCGTGATAGCCCTTCTGTCCGTTGATCGCGGCATGTTTGTAGCCGAGCGCCGTCAAATCCTTCATCGGGAATTCGGCGTCTCGGCATTTCGTTTCCTGCAGGCAAAGAACGTCCGGGTCTTTCTCTTTCAGGAATTGCGCGACGAGCGGCATGCGCAGCCGCACGGAATTGATGTTCCAGGTCGTGATCTTCAAATTATTGCGCCTTGGTCTTGTCGCCGCCAAAGAGGAAGGGCGCGACGTCCTTTACGCCGGGCTGCTTCTCGGTGACGAAGGGAGTGGGGCGGCAAACCGCCATCGCGGAAAGACCGACGCGCGCCGTGAGCAAGCCGTTGAGGACGCCTTCGCCGAGCCTCGCGGAAAGACGCGCGGCCACGCCATAGCCCACCACCTGTTGCAGGAGCGTATCGCCGACGGCGATGGTGCCGGTGATGGCGAGATGCGCGCCGACGGAGCGCGCGAGCTTGAAAAAGCCGAGAAGGCCAGGGCGTCCGCCATAAATTTCCGCAATGCGCCGCATCAGCACGATCGCCTGGCCGGCGACGAAGACGATATCCAGGATCGCGCGCGGACTCACGGCCGTGACGACGGAGACGCGCTTTGCAGCGCCGGCGATTTCGCGGCGCGCCTGTTCGTCGAGCGGCGCCACGAGATTGCGCTCGGCGAGGTCGATCAAATCTTTGCCGTCGATAATCTGCGTAACGTAATCGGTGACGAGCGCGCGGGCGCGCGCAAGGTCGGGACGGCTTTCGTAGAGCTTGCAAAGATCGAGCACGCGCAATTGCGCCGCCTTGGCGTCGTCAGCGGCGCGCGCGGCGGCGAGATCCGCATGGAGCCTCGCCACGCGGTTCTGCAGTAAAATGGCGCGGATTTCGCGCAAGATAAAAATCAGCGCTGTCAGGCCGGCTGCGGAAGCGAGCGCAAGGCCGATGGTTCCGAGAATGGGCGAACGGGCGAAAAGATCTTCGACGAAATTCCAGACCCAGACGCTCAACGCGAGCGAAATCAGCCCCGTCAAGGCCGATAGGAAGACGCCGGCCGACGAGAAGATAAAGCGATCGAGAAGCCCTTTGGCTTGGGCCGCCTCAACCGCCTCCTCGCCTCCCGGCGCGCCCTCCACGAGCTCGGCGGCTTCGGCAAAAATATCGACCTCGGGCTCGACCTGCGGGGCAGGCCTCGAGGTCACGGTTTCATCGCCGTTGAGGCGGAAGGCGCGCGGGCGGGGTCTGCGCTCTTGGTCGCTCATGTCGTTTTTCCGAGTTCGGAGCTTCCCTTTAGCGCTTTCGGCGCGAAAACGGGAGCGTCAAGAATTCATTTGCGCCCCGAAATCGGAGAGACGTTTTCGCGCCTCCCTCCGGTTGCGGCCAAGCAGTGCCTCCGCTAGCATTCGCGGCGCTTCCACCCCGCGCTCTCAGCAACAGGTCCAGCGTTTCCAATGTCCTTCCTGCCCGACGCGTCCGCGCTCATCCTCGGCTATCTTCTCGGCTCCATTCCCTTCGGGCTGCTGCTCACCCGCCTTGCCGGCACGGCGGACCTGCGCGCGATCGGATCGGGCAATATTGGCGCGACCAATGTGCTGCGCACGGGTCGCAAGGATTTGGCGGCGGCGACGCTGCTTCTCGACGCCGTCAAGGGAACGGTCGCGGTCCTGCTCGGCGCGAAGCTCTCGCCCGAAGGCGCGATGATCGCGGGCCTCGCGGCTTTCGCGGGCCATATCGCGCCCGTGTGGCTGAAATTCAAAGGCGGCAAGGGCGTCGCGACGTTTCTTGGGTGCCTGTTCGGCCTCCATTGGCCGGTCGGTCTCGCCTTTTGCGCCATATGGCTCACGGTCGCCCGCGTCACGCGCTATTCGTCGCTTTCCGCTCTCGTCGCGAGCGCGGCCGCGCCGCTGATCTTGTTCTTCCTTGGCCACGGCGGCGAGGCCTTCGTGGTCGGCGCCATGGCGGCGCTGCTTTGGCGCAAGCACGCCGAGAACATCGTCCGCCTGCGCGCGGGAACCGAAAGCCGCATCGGGCAAAAGGCATGAGCGGCTCGCGATCGGGCGTGCGGCTGAGCGACGGGCAGCTTGTCGATTGGCTGCGCCTGATCCGCAGCGAGAATGTCGGGCCGCGCACCTTCCGCACGCTCGTCAACCGTTTCGGCGGCGCCCGGGCGGCGTTGGAGGCTCTGCCCGGGCTCGCTGCCAAATCGTTACGCGGGCGCACGATACATATCGCCGATCTCGACGAGGTTTTGCGAGAAATAGACGTCGCAACGGCGATGGGGGTGCGTTTCGTTGCCATTGGAGACCCCGACTATCCGCCGCTCCTGCGCCATATCCCCGACGCGCCGCCAATTCTCACGGTTCGAGGCGTTCTCGATGCCGCGCGCGGGGCGACGGCGTGGCGCTCGTCGGCTCGCGCAACGCCTCGGCGACGGGGCTCCTCATGGCCGAGCGCCTCGCCGCAGGCTTGGGGCGGGCCGGCTATGTCGTTGTCTCAGGCCTTGCGCGCGGCGTCGACGCAGCGGCTCATCGCGCGAGCCTCCAAACGGGAACGATCGCCGTGCTGGCGGGCGGGCAGGCGCGGCCTTATCCCGCCGAGCACGAAAAACTCGTCGCACAGATCGCGGAGCAGGGGCTTCTCGTCTCGGAAATGCCGATCGAATGGGAGCCGCGCGGCCGGGACTTTCCGAGGCGTAACCGCATTATCTCGGGCCTGAGCCGCGCAATCGTGGTGGTTGAAGCAGCGCGCCGCTCGGGCTCGCTGATCACCGCGCGATTCGCCGCTGAACAGGGACGCGAGGTTTTCGCCGTGCCGGGCTCGCCCCTCGATCCCCGCTCGGAAGGGACTAACGACCTCCTGCGCCAGGGCGCGACGCTTTGTGCGCGGCCCGAAGATGTCATCGACTTCTTGGCCGCGGGCTCCTCCGGCTCGGGAGGCATGCTTTTCGACAACGCCGATAGAGACGACGCCGAGCCGATTTTCGACGAGCTCGAGCTTTTGCTCGAGCAAGCGGTCATTCCGGTGGACGACGTTCCTCGGACCAAGACGGCGTTCCCGCCGCCATATCAGTCCCGCGAAGAGCCGATCGAGGAAGAAGGTCCCTCCGCGCAAATGGACGCACGCGAGCGCGTTATCTCCTTGCTCGGCCCCGCGCCGGTAGCTGTTGACGATCTCATCCGAATCGCCGGTCTCTCCGCGCGCGAGGTCCAGGGGGCGTTCGTCGAACTCGATATCGAAGGACGCCTCGAACGGCAGGGTTCGAATCTGGTCGCACTCGCCTGCAGCCCCAAGTAGCCGCTATTTCTCGGGCTCAACGGGGCGGCTGGCGATCTCGCGAGACTGCAATTCCGCCTCGATGCGAGCAAGGTCCAGAAAATAAGCGACCATCTGCATTTCCGATCGCCCGGCCAATTGCGAGAGCTCCGAAGCCATATCGGCGATATAGGACGCAAGCGCGGCCGCGTCCTCCTTGGCGCGCCGCGCGGGCGCCCCGGCGTCGGCGTCCTTTTTCCGCGGTCCGGATGCAGCCGATCCTGGCGCAATAGAACGAGCCATTCAGTGTGCCTCCGGCCGGCGCGGAGCCCTTGCGAATGTGGTAAAACTCGACCTTAACGTGTCTTTTTCTTAAGGCTCAGCCTATGGATGTCAAGCTTTTGCTTGGGCGTAAGCTGCGCAGGGCGCTCACTTGTCGAGGCGCGAGAGACGATCGAGCGCGCCTTGCAGAATATAGGCCGCCGCCATCCGGTCGACGACCTCTGCTCTTTTGGCGCGGGAAGCGTCCTGAGCGATGAGCTCGCGGGTGACCGCCGCGGTCGAGAGCCGCTCGTCCCAGAAGGCGAAGGGCAGGGCGGTGAGCTTGCGCAAATTTCGCATGAAGGCGCGGGTCGCCTGGGCGCGCGGCCCTTCCGTGCCATCCATGTTGAGCGGCAGGCCGAAGACCAGCGCCTGGACATTGAAATCGGCGGCGCGTTTCAGCAGCGCCTCTGCGTCGGCGGAAAATTTTACGCGCCTTATGGTGTCGAGCGGAGAGGCCAGGCGGCGCTCGACGTCGGAGAGCGCGAGGCCGATGGTTTTCGTCCCGAGATCGAGGCCCAGGAGGCGCCCTTTGGGCGGCAGTTCGCGCGCCAGCTCTTCGAGCGCATGGATATTATTGCTCATGCCTTGCGCTACCACGGCGTGGGGCCTCGATAAACTCCTTGGCGCGTCTGGATTCGGCCGGCCGGATTGCGCCACTGCTCCCCAAGCGCTATAGCGCCGTGACAGGTTCGTCCCCGCGGAGTTCTCGCATGTCTGTCGATTCTACGGTGGTTCGGCGCATCGCCCATCTTGCGCGCATCGCCGTCGAAGAGAATGAGGTCGAGCGTCTACGCGGCGAGCTCAACGCCATTCTCCAATTCGTCGAGGCGCTGAGCGAAGTCGATGTCGAAGGCGTCGAGCCCATCGCTTCCGTTCTGCCGATGCAAATGAAAAAGCGCGTCGACGTGGTGACCGACGGCGGCATCGCCGACGACGTGCTGGCCAACGCCCCGGCCAAGGAAGATCATTACTTCGTCGTGCCAAAGGTGATCGAGTAAGCTTCGCTCGTCCTCAGGCGCCGTCCCGCTACCAATATATAAAGAGACTCGATGTCCGATCTCACCCATCTCACTCTCGCCGAGGCGCGCGACGCCCTTAAGTCGAAAAAAATCTCGGCCGTCGAGCTGACGAAGGCGCATCTTGCGGCGATCGGAAGCGCGCGGGCTCTCAACTGTTTCATCACCGAAACGCCGGAGCTTGCTTTGAAGCAGGCCGAAGCCAGCGACGCCAGGCTTGCAAGCGGCGAGGCCGGTTCGCTCGAAGGCCTGCCGCTCGGCATAAAGGATCTTTATTGCTCCAAGGGCGTGCGCACGACAGCGGCGAGCCGCATCCTCGACGACTTCACGCCGACCTATGAGTCGACGGTTTCGGCCAATCTGTTGCGCGATGGCGCGGTGACGCTCGGCAAGCTCAATCTCGATGAATTCGCCATGGGTTCGTCCAATGAGACGAGCGCTTTTGGCCCCGTCGTTTCGCCATGGAAACGCAATGGCGATCGCGACGCGAAGATCGTTCCCGGCGGCTCTTCGGGCGGCTCTTCCGCTGCTGTCGCGGCGCACTTGTGCCTTGGCGCAACGGCGACGGACACGGGCGGCTCCATCCGCCAGCCGGCGGCGTTCACCGGCACGGTCGGGATCAAGCCGACTTATGGCCGCTGCTCGCGGTGGGGCATTGTCGCTTTCGCCTCCTCGCTCGATCAGGCCGGGCCGATTACCCGTACAGTGCGCGACGCGGCCATCATGCTGCGCTCCATGGCGGGGCACGATCCAAAAGACACCACCAGCGTAGACGCGCCCGTGCCGGATTACGAAGCGGCGATCGGGGCCTCGGTGAAGGGCCGCCGCATCGGCGTGCCGAGAGAATACCGCCTCGACGGCATGTCGCCGGAGATCGCCGCCTTGTGGGACGCGGGCGTCCAGTGGCTGAAGGACGCGGGCGCCGAAATCGTCGAGATTTCTCTGCCCCACACCAAATACGCGCTGCCAACCTATTACATCATTGCGCCGGCGGAGGCCTCGTCCAATCTCGCGCGCTACGACGGCGTGCGCTACGGGCTGCGCGCACAAGGCCGCGACATCGTCGACATGTATGAGAAAACCCGAGCCGAGGGCTTCGGCGCCGAGGTGCGCCGCCGCATTATGATCGGCACTTACGTGCTGTCGGCCGGTTACTACGATGCCTACTACGTGCGCGCGCAGAAGGTGCGCAGCCTCATCAAGCGCGACTTCGACGAGGCGTTCGCCGCCGGCGTCGACGCCGTGCTGACGCCCGCGACGCCTTCGACCGCCTTCGCGCAAGGCGAGCAGGGCGCGACGGATCCGGTCGAGATGTATCTCAACGACGTGTTCACTGTGACGGTGAATATGGCGGGTCTGCCGGGGATCGCCGTGCCGGGCGGGCTCGCGGCCAACGGCCTGCCGCTCGGCCTGCAGCTCATCGGCCGGCCTTTCGACGAGGAAACCCTGTTCTCGCTCGCGCATGCGGTGGAGCAGGCGGCGCCGAAATTCAATTTCCCAGAACCCTGGTGGCGCTGATGAACAAGGCGGCCGCCGAGCCAAATCTCGAGGCGATGCGGGACGAAATGTCCGACGTGCGCCGCGTCATCGATGAACTCGACGACGAACTTGTCGCGCTGCTCGCCAAGCGTCAACGCCAGATCGAGCGCGCGGCGAAAGTAAAGCCGGCGCTGGGGATTCCGGCGCGCGTGCCGGACCGCGTCGATGAAGTGCTCGCCCGCGT
>DATBRF010000025.1:0-8980 GCA_036560425.1 Methylocystis sp.
TGGTCCGAGGGCTTGTCGCCAGCCCGCATGGATTTGACGATCTCGGCCCGCGCCAGCCGGTCGGCCGCCTGCGGAGAGAGCAGCAGATGGTCGATGCGAATGCCCTTGTTCTTTTGCCAGGCGCCCGCCTGATAGTCCCAGAAGGTGTAGAGCCCGGGCTCGTCCGTGACGGCGCGTAGCGCATCGGCAAAGCCCAGATTCAAGAGGCGCCGATAAGCTTTTCGGCTCTGCGGCAGGAAAAGCGCGTCTTCCGCCCAGGCGGCGGGATCATGCGCGTCGCAGGGCTCGGGAATGATGTTGTAATCGCCCGCGAGCACGGTCGCCTCCTCGAGCTGCAGGAGCGCGGCGGCGTGCTGCGTCAACGCGTCCATGAAGGCGAGCTTGTAGGAATATTTGGGCGTATCCGGCGGATTGCCGTTGGGGGCGTAGATGCTGGCGACGCGCAGGGCGCCGCCGCCGTGCGAAATCACCGCTTCGATATAACGGGACTGGCCCCCGTGATCGAAGTCGGGGAGACCGACGCGCCACTCTTCGATCGGAACTTTCGAGAGGATCGCGACGCCGTTGAAGGTCTTTTGCCCATGCATGACGACATTGTAGCCCGCGTCCTCCACCTCCATGCGAGGGAAAGCGCTCTCCTCGCATTTGAGTTCCTGCAGGCAGAGGATGTCCGGCGCGCTCTCCTTCAAAAAGGCGAGCAGCGGCTGCAGCCGCTGCCGGACAGAATTCACATTCCAGCTCGCGATGCGCAAAAGGGGCTCCCGGCTCGAGCGCATTCCGCAAAAGGCGACAGGCTTTTGCGAACCGCATGCGCTTCAGAATCAAATGGCGCTCATTGCAGCCGATAGGCGGCGTGACAGGCGTTGCAGGCTTGCACGACTTGGCCAAGCTCGGCAAGCGCCGGACGCATGTCGGCGCCTTGGCCAAGCTTCGCCGCTTCCTGCGCAAATTTCGAGGCCTGCGCATGCATCGTCATGCCGAGCCCGCGCATTTCATCCGGCATATGACTCGCCATCATCATCGGCATCTCACCGAGATCGCCCGATGTCGCATTGGGCTTGCAGGCAGCGGAGCCGGGCGAGCCCATGCCGAGGCGCGTCTCGGCGATCTTGGCCGCCCCCTCGCCGTCGCCTTTCGAGAGCGCCGTGAGAATGTCCGCGACAGCCTGCTGATGACTGCGCATGTTCGACAGCATATGCGCCTTCATCGGAGCCGGCAGGTCGACCTCGACACGCGAATCCTTGGCCATCTTCGACATCATTTGCATATGGTCGTGATGGTCTTGAGCTGCCGCCGCGACAGCGGCAAGCGACAAGCCGCCGACGATAGCGAAAAGGAATTTCATCCCCATCTTCATCTCCTTCCGACGAAAAAACCAAGCCTAACGCGCTTAAGCCTTTTTCAGGCGCCGGCGAATTGTCACGGCCGCGTTTTTGGCGGCAGCGTCAGCGATTGGCCCTGCTTCAGCTTGCCTTTGCGCAGGCCCGGATTGGCGTCGGCGATGTCGCGCCAGCGTCTCGCTTCGCCATAGACTTTCTTTGCGATGCTTTTCAGCGTGTCGCCGCGTTGGACGACATAAGCCGTTGAAGGCGGCGGCGCCGGTTTCGTCTCTCGCTGGGGCAAGAGGGGTTGGGCGGCTTGCTGTTGCGGCGGCGGGGCGCCCTGCTCGACGACGTCGAATTCGCCCCGGATCATGCCCATCCAGCAGCTCCAGGGGACGACCCCTGATTTCTCCGGCGTGAACTCGATCGTCTGGAGGCCGGGCCTCAAGTCGAATTCCAGACCGAGTGAGGGGACGACAATGCGCTTGTTGCATTCCGTGACTTGCGTCGCATTGATTGTCCATTTCACCGGCACGCCGCGAATGAGCGTGAAGCGCGCGGGCTTATAGCCCAAGGCGTTGGCTTCCATCTCGATCGTCTGCGCGGCGGAGGCGGGCGCAACTGTCGCGCGGGGCGCCTCACGATGCTGAATCCGGGCGGCGATCGAGCCGAGATCGACGCCCCAGCCCGTGAGGATGAGCCCGCGATTGATCATCACCGCGCCGAGCGCGACGACGATAATCCCCGAAGCCTTCAAGAGCCGGTGGGTCACCGCGCTCGACAGCATCGAGGCGATGACGCCGAAGGCGAGCATGACCGGCAGCGTTCCAAGGCCGAACGCCAACAGCATTTTCGCGCCCTCGACGGCGCTGCCTGTTCCCGCCGCCATGACATACATCGCCTGCAATGGGCCGCAGGCGATCATCAGCCCGTTCAGGAGACCGATCGCGAAGGGCCGGTGACGCCCGCTCGCCTCGCGATAGACCCAGCGCTCGAGCGGCGTCGGCAGGCCGAGGCGGAAGCGGCGCAATGGCGCGAAGAGGCCCAGCATGTTGAGCCCGAAGACGATGAGAAAAAGTCCCGCCCCCATGCCGGCGACGCCGCGCAGCAGCGGCGTGAAGGCCACGATGGCGCCGAGGGCGCCGAAAGCGGCGCCGATCGTAGCGTAGGAGAGCGTCTTTCCCGCGCCATAGGCGAGATGCGACGCGAGAGAGGATCGCCCGGCGCTCGCGTCCGCGGTCGTATAGCTCACGACAAAGGCGCCGCACATGCCGATACAATGAAAACCCGTGACGAGGCCCAGGAGGAAGATAAGCCAAAGGCTCATATGTTGGGCGATGTCCGGCGACCCGCCGGCGCTGATCCATTGCGTATCGATGAAGATCAGCGCGGCGAGGCCCGCGAGCGCCGCGCCGATCAGGCCGAGGCGCTGGAGCAAAGGCCGCACGCGCCGTGCGCCTGTTTCGACGCGATAACCTTTCTCCTCGACGCTCGCGCGGATTGCGTCGAAGGAGACGGACGTCGGTTCGAAATCGACCGTTACGGTCTCTGTCGGATAACTCGCAACGGCGCGGCGCACGCCAGGGAGCTTCCGCAGGCTCGCTTCGATCACATGTTCGCATCCATGGCAATGCATGCCATGTGCGCGAAAGGAGATTGTCTCGTCGCTCACGATCCGCGCCGCGCCGCCGGCGTCGAGGCGCCCGAAGAGGTAGCCGTTATCTGCCGCAGGTGTTCACGCCCAGAAGCTTGTATGCCGGGCAGAAGTTGATGAAGGCGGTCACGAGGGGCACGATTCCGATAAAGCCCCAGGGCGTTTTAGGGCCGATAAAGGCGAGGCTCAAAAGGACGAGCCCGGCCACGATGCGGATCGTTTTATCCGTCCTGCCGATATTCGCTTCCATGACGACGCTCCTTTGCTTCATCTTTACGGAATATGCGCTTTAGCCCAATTGATCTGCGACTTTGTCTCTGAAGAAAGGCGCGGCGCTCGCGCGCTTTCCGTTCTCATGGAATCATGCGAGCGATGAGAAATCGACAAAAATCTTGAGCGCATTCTTATCGCGAAGTCTGTCAACTTTGCGGAACGCGCTCCAGGCCGCGCTATTTGCGGCGCTCGTCATCATCGTCGAGCTCGAGCCACATGGCGTTCAGGATGCCGAAGGCGCAGGCGAGCCCCAAGCCGAGAATCCAGGAAAAATACCACATGCCTTTCCTCCTCAGTAGTAGTGATCGTCGCCCTTTTCGATCGCCGCTTCGCTGACCGCGCCGCGCATCACCCAATAGACCCAGGAAGTATATGCGAGCACGATCGGCAGAAAGAAGGCCACCACGGCGAGCATGAGGCCGAGCGTCGTCTGGCTCGATGATGAATCCCAAACGGTCAGGCTCTGGTCCGGATGTGAAGAAGAGGGCAGCAGGAAGGGAAACAGGCTGAAGCCCGCCGTCGTCACGACGCCGGCGAGAGAAACACTCGAGGCCAGGATCGCGAGGGGCGAGCCGATCGACAGCAGGATCGCGGCGCCGAGGGCGCCGAGGAGGGCCGTGACAGGCGCGAGCGCGACGAGCGGCAAACGCGCATAGTTCAAGAGCCATTCGCCGGCGCCGAGCACGACTTGCTTGCCGAGCGGGTTGGAGGGACCGGAAAAATCGACCGCCGATTCGATCCGATAGCCGTCGATCCCGACTGCGATCCAAATCCCGGCGAAAAGAAGCAGCATCACGAGCGCAAGCGCCGCCAAGGCGCCGACCCGCCGCGCGCGCGCCGCGACCTCGCCTTCGCTTTTCCCCGACAGCCATGCGGCGCCCTGCATCAGAATCATCGCCACGCTGACAACGCCGCAGAGAAGCGCGAAGGGACGCAGGAGACCCAGAAGCCCGCCTTCATATTCGAAGCGCAGCGACGCATCGAAGTGGAAGGGAACGCCCAGGAGCAGATTGCCGAAGGCGACGCCGAAGAGCAGCGACGGCAAGGCCCCCGAGATGAAGAAGAGCCAGTCCCATGCCGCGCGCCAGCCCGGCTCGTCTCGCTTGCTGCGGAAGGCGATGGCGACCGGGCGGAGAATAAAGCCGATCAGCACCAGCAGCATCGCAAGATAGAAGCCGGAGAAGGAGGCGGCGTAAAGGGGCGGCCAGGCGGCGAAGACCGCGCCGCCGCCGAGAATGAACCAAACCTGATTGCCTTCCCACACCGGTCCGATCGCATTGATCAGCACGCGGCGTTCGACGTCCTTCTTGGCGACGAAAGGATGCAGCAAGGCGACGCCGAGGTCGAAACCGTCGAAGATGGCGAAGCCGACGAGCAGGACGCCAAGGATCGCCCACCAGATGAAGCGCAGGGTCGCATAATCGAACATGGGGCGCTCCTTTTAGCGCGAGGCGTCATAGGCGGGTTGCGCTTCGGGCAGCGCGCCGGCCAGCGGAATCTCTTGGCCCCTGGGATGCGGCCCTTTGCGGATATATTTCGCGAGCAACGCCACATCGACGGCGGCGAGCGCCGTGTAGAAAATCACGAAGGCCGCGAGGCTCGCCGCGACATTGGAGGCGGGCACGCTGGAGACGCCGACGAAGGTCGGCATCACGCCGTCGATGATCCAGGGCTGGCGCCCATATTCGGCGACGATCCATCCGAGCTCCGCCGCGATCCAGGGCAGTGGCAGGCTGAACATGGTGAGCCGCAGGAACCACGGCTTGCCGCAGCGCCGCCGGCTCGACAGATAGAAGGCGACGCCAAACAGCGCGATGAAATAGAAGCCGAGCGCGACCATGATGCGGAAACACCAGAAGAGCGCCGGCACGTCCGGGACGGTCGAACGCGCGGCCTGCGCGATCTCTTCGTCCGTGGCGTTCTCTATGTCGGGGCGAATGCGCTTGAGCAGCAGCGTATAGCCGACGTCGCGCATGGAGCTTTCGAGCTGCGACGGAACCGCAGCGCCAGGCCGCCCGCCCTGCTCCGTCATCCATTTGTAGCCGGCGAGCCCATTGCGAATGCGCTCGGCGTTATGTTCGACCAGCGGCTTGATGCCTTCGACGGGCTTGTCCAGCGAGCGCGTCGCGATGAGGCCGAGGACATAGGGAATCTGCACCTCGTGCCTGGTCGTCTGGGTCGCGGGATCGGGGAAGCCGAAGAGGGTGAAGGAGGCCGGCGCCGGCTCCGTCTCCCACATCGCCTCGATGGCGGCGATCTTCATCTTCTGGTTCTCGCCCGCCGTATAGCCGCTCTCGTCGCCCAGCACGACCACCGACAAGGCGGAAGCGAGGCCAAAGCTTGCCGCCACAGTGAGCGAGCGGCGCGCGATCTCCACATGCCGCTGGCGCAGGATGTAATAGGCGCCGATCGACATGACGAAGATGGAGCCCGTGACATAGCCCGCCGACACCGTATGCACGAATTTCGACTGCGCGACGGGATTGAACAGCACCTCCATGAAGGAAGTGAGCTCCATGCGCATCGTCTGCGGATTGAAGGCGGCGCCGACAGGGTTGGACATCCAGGCGTTGGCGACGAGAATCCAGAGCGCCGAGAAATTGGAGCCGAGCGCGACGAGCCAGGTGACGGTGAGATGCTGAACCTTGCTGAGCCGCTTCCAGCCGAAGAAGAAGAGCCCGACGAATGTCGCCTCCATGAAGAAGGCCATCAGCCCTTCGATGGCGAGCGGCGCGCCGAAAATATCGCCGACATAATGAGAATAGTAGGCCCAGTTCGTGCCGAACTGGAATTCCATTGTGATGCCGGTCGCGACGCCCATGACGAAATTGATGCCAAAGAGCGTGCCCCAGAATTTCACCGCGTCGCGCCAGACCTCGCGCCCTGTCATCACATAGACGCTCTCCATGATGGCGAGCAGCAAGGCGAGCCCCAAGGTCAGCGGCACGAAAAGGAAGTGATAGAGCGCCGTGAGGGCGAATTGCAGTCGAGAAAGCGTGACGACGTCGAAGTCCATTGCGATTGCCCTGCATTGACGCAAGCTCGCGGAAAGCCTGCGAAGCCCGTTTAATGAAAGCCCGCCTGGCGGCTTTTCATGACGTCTCATCGCCTGCGGCGCGAAGAGACGCCATAGGAGTCCCGCTCAGCGCTATTGCCCCCGCTCCGAGAGCGCCGCAGCCATATCCGCCGGCGTCACATGCATGCGATGCGACGGGCTGAAGAACAGGAAATAGAGCAAGAGGATCGCAGCGATCTTGAAGGCGATCGCCAGGGTAAGCTCACGCCGAAGGCCGCCGGGCGTCATTTTGCGTCCAATCCTTGCTGTGCGAGCCCGGCGCAGCCATCGTCGCGCCGGGCTAGCGCGCTTTCCGCTCGCACGGAATTGTGCGGGCGACAAGAAATCGCGCCAAATCGAGTATCTGGAGCGCATTCTTATCGCAAAAGTCGGTCAACTTTTGCGGAATGCGCTCTAGCGCGTCAGAGAACGCGGCGCAGGCGTTCGATTCCGAGCAGCTTCATGATGTAGCGCTCATAAACCGGCTCGCTCTGGCCGCTGCGCACCTTACTCAGGAAGTATCTCTCATATGCGACTTTCGCCCAATGCACCCAGCGTCCCTGGCTCGACCAATTGACGTTGCGCGGGGGGATTTGCGGCTGGGCGACGAAGGCGACGCCGCGATCGCCGAAATCGGCGAGGCAGACGGCGTTCCAGGTGCCTTCTTCCTTTGGCTCCTTGCCGGCGATCTCGGACGCGATGTTGTGCGCCGTCGCCGTCACCATGGATTCGATCATATAGCCGGTCTTGGGCATGCCGGTCGGAACGGGCGTCGGCTCCGCGGGCGGAATGGCGATGCAGACGCCGACGCTGTAAATATTTTTGAAGGTCGGATTGCGCTGCTTCTTGTCGATGATGACGAAGCCGCGCGGATTGACCAGGCCCTCGATTCCCATCAGCGCGTCGACGCCGGTGAAGGCGGGCATCATCATCGCGAATTTGAAGGGAATCTGATGTTCCCTCTTCAGCGAGCCGTCATCATTGAGTTCCTGGCATTTCAGCAGGCCCGGCTCCACCGCGGTGGTCTTGGCGTTGGTGATCCATTTGACGTCGCGGTCGCGGAAAGCGGATTCGAGCATGCCCTTGGTGTCGCCAACGCCGCCAAGGCCGAGATGGCCGATGTAAGGCTCGGACGTCACGAAGGTGATCGGCACCTTGTGGCGAATGCCGCGCTTGCGCAGATCGGAGACGACGATCATCGCATATTCATAAGCAGGGCCGAAGCAGGAGACGGCCGGCGACGCGCCGATCACGATCGGGCCCGGATCCTTACAAAATTCCTCCCAGGCCTTCGAGGCGATTTCGGCGTGCTGCAGGGTGCAGATCGATTGCGTGTGGCCGCCATGCGGGCCGAGCCCCGGAATCTCGCCGAAGGCGAGCTTTGGCCCAGTGGCGATGACGAGATAGTCGTAGGAAAGGCTCTCGCCATTATTCAGTTCGACGCGATTCTCGCCGGGATGCACGCGCTTGGCGCCCGCGTCCGTAAAGCCGATATTCTTCCTCTTGAAGACGGGCGCGAGCGGGACCTTCAATTCCTCGGGCTTGCGCCAATTGACGGCGAGCCACGGATTGGAGGGCGTGAACTGGAAGTTCGGCATATCCGAAATGACGGTGACCTTGTGCTCCTTCTTCAAGGCTTCGCGCACTTCGATCGCCGCCGCGACGCCGCCAATGCCGCCGCCGAGTATCACCACATGAGCCATTCTGAGTCCTCCCACTGTCGCGGCGAACCGGGCCGCCCATTATATTCGAATTATCTAAATTAGAAGAGTCTCACAGCGACTTAGTCACGCTCGGCGTCGCAAAGCGCGCGCAAGGCGGCTGCGTCGGTGATTTCCGCGCCGCCGCGCGCTAATCTGACCCAGCCGGAACGCTCGAAACTCTTCAAGGTGCGGCCGACGACCTCCCGCGCCGTGCCGAGATCGGCGGCGAGCGCCTGCTGCGTGACCGAGATGCGATTATCCGCTCCACGCAAGGCGAGAAGCCGCTCGGCGAGGCGCACATTGATGCGCGTGCAGACGATTTCCTCGATGCGGGACATCAGCGTCGCGATGCGGCGGCTATAGCCGTCGAAGACCAGTGCGCGAAATTTCTCGGAGCCGTTCATCAAGCTGGAGAAGCGCTCGGCGGGCACGATATATGCGACGACGTCGGTCTCCGCGACGCCTTCGGCCGAATAGGCGTCATCGGAAAGGAGCGAGGCGGTCGTCAGAATGCAGGTCTCGTTGGTCGAAACCCGATAGAGCACGATCTCGCGGCCCGATTCGGTCACGCGCTGAACGCGCACCGTGCCAGCGACGATGAGGGGGAACAGGATGCATCGGTCGCCGGGCCGGAAAAGCACGGCGCCGCGCGGCAATTGTTTTCGAATCGCGGACTCGCGCAGTTGCGCTTTGGTCGACTCGTCGAGCGCGCGCAAAAGCGGAACATCCTCGATCCAATCAGACGCCATCTCTCGATCCTCGCCCCCGCTTTGCCTATCTCCCGTCGGGGGTGTCGGTCCCGATCCACTTGGTTTTGACCTGCTCGTAATGCACGTCGGGGTCGTAGAGGGCGACGTCGAGGTTGAGCGTCTGCGCCGAGAGGCGGCCGATCGAGCCCAGCGCCGCATAGGACGCCACCACGCGGTCGCGCTGCGCGATCACCAGCCCCACGCGCGCATTGAGCAAAGCGAGC
>DATBRF010000026.1:0-67650 GCA_036560425.1 Methylocystis sp.
TGTTTAGTCCCAGATTATAATGGCTCAGATTCGGCTGAGATTGATCGGGATGGATTATGGGCCAGATACTCCACGGCAGCGCCCGCACGACAGAGGCGGTGCGTAGAGCGATACAACATAGTCAAGAGAGCATAAGGGCGCTTGCGGGCCGCTACGGAATCAACCCGAAGACGGTCGCCAAGTGGAAGCGTCGAACCTCAACTGTCGACGCGCCGATGGGGCCGAAAGCTCCAACATCAACGGTGCTGACTCTGGAAGAGGAAGCGATCATCGTCGCCTTCCGCAGGCACACGCTCTTGCCGCTGGACGATTGCCTCTACGCCTTGCAGGCGACAATCCCGCGCCTGACGCGCTCGTCATTGCACCGTTGCCTGCAAAGGCATGGGATCAGCCGGCTGCCGGACATCGAAAGCGACAAGCCCGACAGGAAAAAGTTCAAAGCCTATCCGATCGGATTCTTCCACATCGACATCGCCGAGGTAAGGACAGAAGAAGGAAAACTCTACCTTTTCGTGGCGATCGACCGCACGTCGAAGATCGCTTTCGCAAAGCTCGAACGCGAAGCCAATCGCCTGACAGCAACCGCCTTTCTGGAGGCGTTGATCGACGCGATCCCATACAAGATCCACACGATTCTCACCGACAACGGCATCCAATTCGCCTATCTGCCGAAGCACCGGAATGGACCGACGGCTCGCTATGCGACCCATATGTTTGGTCTGCGCTGCCGGGAGAACGGCATAGAGCATCGACTGACAAAGCCAAACCATCCTTGGACGAATGGCCAGGTCGAACGCATGAACCGCACCCTCAAGGACGCGACCGTCAAACGATATCACTACGAGACCCACGACCAGTTGCGCGAGCATCTCGCCGCCTTCCTCGCCGCCTACAATTTCGCCAAGCGACTGAAGACGCTGAGGGGGCTCACGCCCCATGAATACGTCTGCAAAACATGGAAAGCTGAACCGGATCGCTTCCAAAATGACCCGACCCAGCTCACCGCGGGACTATACACCTAGATGATCTGTCATGAAAGGCGATTATTCCATAACCAAAACGGAGAGCATCCTTGGGCCTGTCCGTGGACGCCTCACAGCTGCGGCGCGAAGACCATAATCTTGTTCTCGTCGTGGGCGACGCCGCAGATGGGCGCTCATGCGTCCGTCACGCGCTCGAGCGGGACGGCATTGTTGTGGTCGAGGCAGCCTATGGGTCGGACGGCCTCGCCAGATTGCAGGAGCTCCAGCCCGATTGCATCGTCTTGGATCATGGCTCGGAAGGCGAGCGCCTCGAAATTCTCGCAGCCGTGCGCGACGGCGATGTGCTGAGTTGCGCGGTCGTCGAGATCGACGGAGACTCGACCAGGGACCGCGTCAACGGCGTAATCCACCTACAAAAGAACGCGCTCTGTGAAGAAAGCGCCGCCGCCGCAGTTCGCCTCGCGATCAATCTGGCCCGCCTCGCAAGGGAGAATGATCTCCTCGTTTCGAGGCTGTGCGAAAGCAAATGCCACCTGAACGCTTTTATCCGGCAGGCGCCCGTCGCGATCGCCATGTTCGACGCCGATATGCGCCACATCGCCTATAGTCGCAAATGGCTCGACGTGGCTCGACGCCTTCGGGCTGGAAACCGACGTGCTCAGCCGCTCTCTATACGAGATCCTTCCCAGCGTTTCGGACCGCTGGCAAAGACTCCATGCACAGGCGCCGGCAGGCGAAAGCGTCTCGCGGCGGGAGGATTTCCTTATTTGGCCCGACGGACGTCGCCAGTGGGTGGCGTGGGATGCGTCCCCGTGGCGCACCTGCGGGGAAACGATTGGCGGCGTTTTGATCGCCGTCCAGGACATCACGGGGCGACGCGCGATCGAGGAGGCCCTCGCGACCAACCAGGCGCGGCTCGAAGCGGCCCTCGCGAGCAAACGGAGGCCGTCGCAATTTACGGCGCCGACGGGCGGCTGGCGCAGTTCTCAGCTTCCATAAATTCGCGGATAAATCCGAATACGAAAAAACAGTTTCAAGCGACCCGACCTTTCTGCAATATTATGATGAATCAGGACAAATCAGGCCGTTGAGCGAGCAGCCGGACCGGCTTGCGATCAACGGCGAAACGGGGATCGGCCTCGTATATTGCCTCCGCCGCAAAGACACGACCGCCCAATGGTTCGGAAGCTATAATTTCGGGCCCATCCGCGGACGCGGCGGTGAGATCGTCGGCGCGGTCGTCACGGCGCAAGACGTTACAGCGGAGAAGCGCGCTGAAGAAGCCCGGCGCAAAGCAGACCGACGCAAGGATGAGTTTCTCGCGGTCCTGGCGCATGAGCTGCGCAACCCACTCGCGCCGATCCACAATGCCGTGCAGGCGCTGCGCAAGGCGCAGGACGCCTCTGTCGAAAAACGCGGCGCGCGGTACGACATGATGGAACGTCAGGTGCGGCATCTCGTGCGGCTCGTCGACGACCTGATAGAGATTTCACGAATAGAGCGAGACAAGATCGAGCTTCGACGCGAGCGTTGCGATCTTGCGGAGATCCTGCGAAACGCGGTCGAAACCGCGCAACCGCTCATCGAACAAAATCATCACAGCGTCGGCCTTCATCCGCCTGCCGAGGAAGTGACTTTGGTGGGAGACCCGGTGCGGCTCGTGCAGGTTTTCGCAAATCTCATAAACAACGCCGCCAAATACACGCCGCCGGGTGGCGCGATCGATATCGCGGCCGAGCGCCAGGGCGATATGGTCAGGGTCGCCGTGCGCGACAACGGCATCGGAATCCCGCCGGAGTCTCTGCCGCATGTCTTCGAGCTTTTCATTCAGGGCGACTCGGGCCGCAGGGCCGGCGGGCTTGGCGTCGGTCTGGCGCTTACCTGCAAGCTCGTCCAATTGCATGGGGGAACAATCGAAGCGAGAAGCCAGGGGCGAGGCGAGGGCAGCGAATTCGTCGTAAGCCTGCCGCTTGAGGCTTCTGCTCCAGAGACCGTATCGCTTGCGAAAGCTCAAGAAGACCACTCCCATCGGCCGATCCGGGCGCTCATCATCGACGACGACCCCGACGTGGCCGATAGCCTCGGCTTACTGCTCTCGACCCTGGGCGCTGAAATTCGAATCGTCTACGACGGCCTTTCTGGCATAGACGCCATTAGCGATTTTATGCCGGAGGTGGTTTTTGTAGACCTTGGCATGCCTGGGATGGACGGTTGTGAAACCGCGCGCCGGATTCGTTCGACTCAAATCGGGCGCACACTCCGGCTGGTGGCGCTGACGGGCTGGGGTCAGGACGAGGCGCGCGTTCGAACCAGGGAAGCGGGCTTCGACGCGCATCTCATCAAGCCGGCTTCTTTAGAAGCTCTCGAGCAGGCGCTTCAAGGGGACGCGAAAGCTTAACCGCCTGTCGATCACTCGCGCCGAGACTCGCGTCTCATAAAGTTTTCCTGGATCATGCGTATGCGATCGGCGGCGGCAATGGCCTCCTCGGCGTCCTTCAACAACTCTCCGGCTTTGGCCCCGTCCCTTCGCACATGCGACGCCAAATGCCGCTTCAACATCGCCTCCTCCTGCAAGGACCGGATCGCGCTCCACAGCATGTTTTCGGTACTCTCGGCCAGCCCCGCCAGCAGCGCCTGCTCCGTGAAGGCGTGGCCGGTATGGCATCTGAAACGGGAGGGCTTGCTGCCGCGCAAGCGCAACAACGCGCCATGGCAGTCGGGGCACGTCAAACCGGAGGCTTCGCCGATCTGCATCACTTTCTCCAGCGGGTGCCCGTTGGCATGGGGCGGAGCAGGCGCGGCAATCATTCGGGCGAGCTGAGGACCGATCTCGGCGAGCGGCAGGCAGAAATCCACATGGGCATTTTCAAGAGCGCTCAATGGCATGCCGGGCGCAACCGCCTCTTTCGGATCCTGCACGATCGCCGCGCCGCCGCAGAGCTTGACTGCCTGCAATCCCGCCGTGCCGTCGTCGAGATAACCGGTGAGCACCACGCCGATCAGGCGCGGTCCGAAAACAAGCGTCGCCGAACGGAAAAGCCGATGCGCTTGCGCGCACAAGTTAGCGCGCGAGAGGGAAAGAAAAATGGCCGACAATTCTGACGCACTCCCTTCCGCCACGTCTCGGACGCCAGTCGTCTGAATAGGCGCGTCGGCCGGAGGCATCACCGCGCTTCAAAAATTCTTCGACGTTCTGGACGATAATCTCGGGGCGGCCTTTGTGGTCGTCGTCCATCTTGACCCCCGGCATTCGAGCGAATTGCCAGCCATCCTTCAGAACCACACGCGGATGAGCGTGCTGCAGGTCAACGAGCCGACACGGCTCGAGCCGAATCCCGTCTATGTGATCCCACCGGACCGTCGGCTCCTGATTACGGGCGAGAGCGTCGCGGCGGCGCCCTTCAGCGAACCTCGCGGGCAAAGAGCGCCGATCGCTCTCTCGCCGAGCATCACGGGGATGGATATGCCGTCGTTCTCAGTGGCGGCGGCGCGGACGGCGCCGTTGGCGTGCGTGACATACAGGAGAAGGGCGGAATCGTTCTCGTGCAGGACCCAAACGACGCCGAATTCCCATCGATGCCGCGAAACGCGCTCGCCGCCGGCGCCGATTTCGTGCTTCCAGTCGCCGATCTGGCGCGAACCCTCGCCGGGCTGATCAGGACGAGGGGAAGGGTCTCGCTCCACGAGTATAAAGAAGGCGATGAAGATCTGCTGCACCGCATTTTGGCCTATCTGAGGTCGAGGACGGGCCAGGATTTTTCCGGTTGCAAGCGCGCCACGCTGATGCGTCGCGTCGCAAGGCGGATACAGGTCACGCACACCCAGCGGAGATCCTGATATTCCAGACGATGGGTGAAGTCGGTGACTGGGCGTCCTTGAAGCTGAGGTCGCCTGGGAGGCGCGCCAGAAGATGTTTCTCAAGGAGCTGACCAATCGGGTCGAGCGCACGCTCGACGTGGTGGGGATGCTGGCAAGTCAAACGCTCGGCGGAGGCGGGGCTACGCCCGACGCCCTGCAGGCGCTTCTGTCGGGTCTCGATGCGCTCAGAAAAGCAAATGGGTTGCTGGTCGAAAGCGACTGCCGCGGCGTGAGCGTCGACGCGATCGCTCGCAAGCTGCTTTCGACCCACGGAGCCGAATTCCTGGACGCGGCGCAAATTGCCGGCCCCCCCGGTCTTGGCGCTGCCCCGAGTCGCCATGCCGCTCGCTTTGGCTTTGCAAGCGCTCGCGCAAACGGCCGCCCGCCATCCCACGCAGGGACGCAAGAACGCACGCGTTAACGTGAGCTGGCAAACGCGAACGATGGAAAATGGCGCGCAGCTCTTGGAGTTCAAATGGACGGAGCGCGACGGCGGCGTCACGCCTGACTACGCCGACGCCAACCCCGTCCTTTCGATCGTCGAGCAGGCGGTGGCCGGAAGCAGCGTCCGAACCGGCTGTGAAGCCGACGCGTTCCAATGCTCGATCGCCTTGCCGCTGAGCACGGGAGGGGTTAGCGCCGCCGCGCCGTAACATGGATGGTTACCGTCACCCTCAAATTGACTTCATGGCGACATCCCCTTCTCGGCAAGTTCGCCGAGCGCCTGTGGGTTCTTCGACAGGTGCGCCAGATTCATGCCGCGCAACACGTTCGGAGCCTTGGAGAATTGGACATTGTCATAAGCGACGATCTCGATGCGGTTGCCCCAAGGATCGCGAAAGTCGAGAAAAGGCCCAGGCAAAATTTCGACGCCCGCCTCGGCCAGCGCCTTTCGGACTGCCTCCTTGTCATCGACCACGAGACCGAAATGCCGGCCGTCGTCAGCGGGCTGGCGGCGTCCCCTTTGAAGGGCGAGAAACTGGTCGCCGAGATCGATAAAGGCCATGTCTTCGCTCTTGCCGCGAAGCTCGAAGTCGAAAATCCTCCCGTAGAACGCTAATGCTTCCTCCACATCGCCGACTTCAAGCGCGACATGATTGAAGCCAACCGCCCGCGCGCGTCTTCCTCTAGCCATGTCGACCTCGCAAGAGAGAGTTACGCCGGCATACATAGGCGTGGGGAAAGGCGAGGCGAGCCCCAGGCGTCTTGTCGTTGCTGAAATGCGCCGCTTATTCAGTGGCGGCTCTATTAATTTTTGCGTCTCTCGCTCTGATCAGACTTTCTCGAAACGCTGCGCAAGAAAGCCGGCCATCTTCCGTCTTCCACACGCACGACCCACTTGTGGTAAAAGCTTCCTAATGTCTAGGTCGAACCCTGCCGAAATTCGGCGAGTGCTAATTTGGCAGCCAGGTATCCTTCACGCTGGTATCCTTCGATGGCGATATCAGAAAAATCGTAGTCGCGTGAGGCTGGCTCGTCCTCATGCGGGGGCCGGACGATGCGCACGACTTCCGGCGCCGCGCCGTATCCCATAAGTTGGATGTAAGCGGGCCACTGTTTTATTTTTTGAGCGTCGTCCGGGTTCAGGCGCTGCATGATGTCATCGACAAGGGCATGATAAGCACTGGCCGTTTCCGCATAGTGGACGTCCTTTCTGATGCGCTCCGCATAAACGATCTCATCGCGACGCGCCATGACCTCGAGCATATTTGCTGGCAGGGCTCTTTCACGGAGGAACAGATCCACAACGAAAACGCGTTTACGCCCTGGCCCGCAGTGTTCTTTCACGAGATCAAGCGGCGAGTTGCTCACAATTCCGCCATCCCAGAAAGCCTTTCCATCGATCATCGTCCACGGGAAACCCGGCGGCAGACTCCCGCTTGCCAACACGTGATCCGGGGTAAAATCGTCGATATAGCTGTCAAAAACCTCGAGTTCCGCGGTCTCGACATTCACCGAGCTGATCAACAAACGGATCGGGCTTCGTTTCAAAGCAGCGAAATCCACGTAATTCGAAATTAGTTTCTTAATCGCCGTCGGATCATAGAGGCTCGTCCAGTTCATCGGCGAGCTGACGAAGTTGGAAAATGGCGGCAACCACCTCGGCTTGAAAAAATTCGGCACACCGAAAGCCATAATTTGCAGGGCTATTGCCGTTTTCTCGTTCCATAGAATTGGGGGAGGCAAGGGCGCGATCGGGAGAGTGGCTACCGCAAGCTCTCTCCAAAAAGCTTCCAAAGCCTTCGTTGCGTTGCGCGGGTTTGCCGCGATGATGGCGCCGTTGAAAGCGCCGATCGAAACACCAGCGACGACATCGGGGAATATGCTATCCTCTTCGAGGGCCCTCACAACCCCGCACTCGAATGCGCCAAGCGCGCCACCGCCCTGCAAAATCAGCGCCGTCTGAACCAGTATTGTGTCAAGAGAAAAGGACGGATCGACCAGGCGCTCTTTAACCTCGCCCACATTGGCGCGATAACGTATCAGTCCCTCGACGTCCCTTGTCTCCGAGGCTGGCCGGCCAGTCGTAAAAAGCGCCCGCACCCCGTTATTTTTGAGGTAGAAAAGGGCGTAAGACCGCTCATCTAGCGAGCCTCTGCCGATCCATTCCTCCGCCTTCTCGGGAGCCCCGAGCACCGCGAAGCTGATATCGCCCAGATCACTATAAAAGTACGATAGCTCGTCATACCGCGTGCGTCGCCCCAGCATGTTGTAACCCGCTAGTCGGCCTTGTTTGATTGCATTATCCCAGTGCTGGATATGACGGCGCCGACCAAAAACTGGATCGAAAAAACTTGTTACGTCACCTGCCGCGTAAACGTTCGGAACATTTGTCCGCAACCGTTCGTCAGCGTCGACATACCCGTCCTCAAGCCCAATTCCACTTCCCGAAAGAAAATCGGTTGCCGGCGAGATGCCGATGGCCACCACCGTCAAGTCACACGGCAAAGTTCTGCCCGAAGTTGTTTCCGCTCCTTCTATGTGATCCCCTCCGTGGAGCGCAGCGACCGTTTCATTCAAAAAAACCGATACGCCGCTGTTTTCGACATAGCGCTTGAAATAGGCGGAAAGATCCGGCGCTCCGAGATAGGGAAGGAGAACGTCGCCGGCTTCAACGATAGTGACGTTGAGACCCAGCCTCCTCAAACTCACGGCTATTTCCATGCCGAGAAAACTTCCTCCGACAATCAGAGCGCGTTTCCCATTGAGAGCGGCCTTGCGAAGCGCATCCGCGTCGTTTTTATTGCTAATCTTGAAAATCCCGCGCAAGTTTGTTCCCGGCGCGCGTAACGGCTTGGGAGTTCCCCCGGTCGCGAGCAACAGCTGGCCATAACCAATTTCTCCTGCCGTAGTGGATACGCTCTTCCGGGTAGGATTTACCGAAAGCGCCCGAGTGTTCAGCAAGAGTCCGATGTTATGATCTTGATAAAAGCTCTCTGGATGAATGAAAAGCCGCGCCTCGTTTTCATTGCCCAACAGATAGCCTTTCGAGAGAGGCGGCCGATGATAGGGGGGCATCGCCTCGGCGGATAGAATTACAACCGAGCTGTCTGCATCCCCAGCCCGCAAGCTCTCCGCCGCTGTTACGCCCGCCAAGCCTCCTCCGACGATTAGGAAATCCGCCTGTAATATTTTAGATTCTTTATGGCGCTCATTCATGCAAACCCACCCAGGTTACTCCATGAACCAGCCATGGCTGACGATCAGGGATTGCCCGGTAAGCGCATTTGTTGGGAAAGCCGCAAACAGAAGCGCGACCTCAGCCACATCCTCGATCGTGGTGAACTCCTTGTCGACCGTTTCCCCGAGCATGATCTTTTGCACGACCTCTTTCTCGGAAATGCCAAGGTCCTTCGCTTGTTCCGGGATCTGCCTTTCAACGAGCGGGGTCTTGACGAAGCCGGGGCAGATCACATTGGCCCGCACGCCATGAGCCGCTCCCTCTTTCGCAATGACGCGCGCAAGGCCGAGAAGGCCGTGTTTTGCCGTCACATAAGCAGATTTAAGCGGGGAGGCTTCCTTAGAATGGACGGAGCCCATGAAGATGATAGAGCCGAACTTTTGCTTGTACATATGCGGGATGCAGGCCTTAGAGGTGAGAAAAGCGCCATCCAAATGGATGGCGAGCATTTTCTTCCAGTCTGCAAAGGGGAACGCTTCGATAGGATAGACGATCTGCACGCCGGCGTTGGAGACGAGGATATGCACTGAACCAAAGGTCTGTACCGCTTTTTCCACACCTCGGTTGACCGCGTCTTCGTTGGTTACGTCCATTTCAACCGCCAAAGCCTTATCGGTCCCCCCGAGCTCGCGCGCTGCCTTCTCCGCGGCGTCGAGCCGAATATCCGCAATGACGACCTGCGCGCCTACCTCGAGGAAGCGCTTTGCGATTCCGAATCCAATTCCGCTTGCGGCGCCGGTCACGAGCGCAACCTTCCCATTAAGATTCATGACAGCTCCTGCCTCGCTAGAGTTCCCGTTTGCGGCCATGCTCGGCGATAAAATTTGCGAACGCCACAAGCTGCTTTGAAATGAATTCCTTGGTCGGCGCGTCAGTAATCCGACCGGACCTTTCGTCAATTCGCTGCATGCAATTACCGACGAAAATTTCGGGCTTATTCAGGACAATGGCGTCCAGGAACACCATCGCCCGCCGGATATCGTAATGAACCCGCCCGCCGCCCAATGGGCCTGGCGTGGCCGATTGCAATGCGATCGGCTTGCCTGCAAATGGCTGGTCTTGCAGACGGAAAAGCCAATCTATGACGTTTTTCAATGCCCCAGGAATAGAAAAATTACACTCGGGCGTGACAATGATCAGACCGTCAGCCTCACGAATGGCGTCCGCAAGCGTATGAACAGCAGCAGGAATGCCATTTGAAGCCTGCAAGTCCGCATCATAGTATGGGAACTCACGATACGGCGGCGCCTCCGTAATCCGCATGCCGGCTGGCGCGAGGCTCGGCAGCGCGTTCATCACCATCCTGTTGTAGGAGCCTTTGCGCAAGCTGCCACAAACCGTGACTAGGTTAACTGTCATGTCGGCCACTTGCTGGTTCCTCTTCAGGCGCTGGGACGTCGAATCCGTTCAACGTTACTGAGACCATGCAATAGAGGCCAACGAGATTGATAAGCTCGGCCGCCCCCACCTCTCCAAAGGCGGCCACGGCGCGGTTATAACAAAGCTCAGGCAACACGCCGCCGCCAACGAGCGACGAAGCAAAATCATAGGCAAGCGCCTCATCGGCCGTAAGATCGGGTGGCCGCTGCCCGACGATGATTGTTGCAATCTTGTCGTCTGACAAACCGCGCAGCTCAGCAACGAGCACATGGGCATAAATCTCGTAGCCCGCTTTAAATTTCGCCCCTGTTACGAGTATCGCCACCTCACGGATCGGTCTTGGAAGCACGGGCGCAGAAGAAAGCGCTTTAACCAGCTCCCACACGGGTCGGCCGTATTTCGGATAGTGGAGCCATGGGTTCCATGGTCCGATTAAGGCGCCGTTCTCATCAAGAGCAATGAAGCCCTTGAAGCTTGTCTTGATGCCATCTTTCATGTCGGCCGCGAGCGTCTGCTGCTCCGGGCTCATTTTATCGGCAGGGGAGATAAGAGGTAAACGCATTACGTAGGCTCCTTTCGGGAGGCGCTTACATATCTAAGCCGCCAACGAAGAAATCGGCCGTGGACCTCATATGTTTTTCCATACAGCGTCAGCACGCTATGGCGGAGTATCGGTTACTGCCTGAAAAGGCGCGAGAACCTCGATTAGTCCAGGCGCCCCTTGTTCCGCGGATCGTCCTCCGCGTCCTTATATTCGAGGCCCAGCGGCCCAATGGCTGTTACCTGAGTGACGTACTCGCCGGATTTCGCCCAATGAAAGTGCCACGTACCGCCGGGGAGAACAATAACGCTGCCGGGAGGATATGCCGTGAGCTTATCGCCATCGAATCGGGCGCCGACGCCGATGTAGAAGATGCCGGAGAGGACCGTATAAATTCGGTCCTCAGGGTGCCTATGGGGCATGAGCTTAACGCCCGAAGGCACTCTGACCCTGATCAGGTAAGGTCCGGCCTGAGTAGGCTCTCCTACAAGCACGGCCAGTCGAGCCGCTGGAGGAAACGCCGGGAACGGCTTCCAGTCGATGTCTTCCGGCAGAATCGTTCGGAAAACGGCTTGGCCTGGCTGGTGGTCTCGAACCATTGCGCCCTCCGGGTATCTCGCGCATTTGGCGGGATCGGGTTCAAAAACTCAGGCGATAGCCCACTAGAGCCGTAGCTTATCAAGCGTAATCGGCAGGTCGCGCACGCGGGTTCCGGTCGCGTGGTAGACCGCGTTGGCGACCGCCGCCGCGACGCCGACGATGCCGATCTCGCCGAGCCCCTTGACGCCGAGCGGATTGCTGTCATCTGGCTCATCGACGAAGATAACCTCGATGTCGTGGACATCAGCGTTCACTGGCACATGGTATTCGGCGAGATTGGCGTTCATGATGCGACCGAGCCTGTGATCGATCAAGGTCTCCTCGTGCAGCGCCATGCCGATGCCCCAGACGACGCTGCCCAGGATCTGGCTGCGCGCGGTCTTGGCGTTCAGGATACGGCCAGCGGCAACCGCGCTGACGACGCGCGTGACGCTGATCACCCCTACCTGTTTGTCGACCTTTACCTCGGCAAAGACAGCCGCGTGAGTGTTATGCGCGCGAACGACGTCCTTGCTTGGGTTGGTGGTTTTCTCTTGCTCGATGCGGTCGACAGCGCCGCGCCGCATCACATCCGCGACTGAGGCCGAACGCGACGCATCGCCCCTGCTTACCAGCTTGCCATCGACAAGCGCGACTTCACCGGGCGCCAGGTTTGCAAGCGGCGAACCTGGCATACGTTTGGCCAGTTGCAACAGCTCGTCGCGGATGGCGCCGGCTGTCGTCGCAATCCCATTGGACACCGAGGCTGCAATCCATGACCCGCCTTCGACCGGCGATTGGGGGAGACTCGAATCGCCGAGCTTGATGGTGATGTTCTCGAGCGGCAATCCAAGCATGTCCGCCGCAACCTGAGCCATGATGGTGTAGGTGCCGGTGCCAATATCGGAGGTTGCGCAGGCGATCTCGGCATGGCCATTGGCGCTCAGCGCGATACGCACAGTGATCGGCGCCTGCAACGCCTCCCACATGCCGGTCGCCATGCCCCAGCCAACCAGTTCGCCGCCGTCCCGCATTGAACGCGGCTCTTGATCGCGCTTGTCCCAACCGAATGCCTCGGCGCCTTGGCGGTAGCATTCACGCAGCGCCTTGCTGCTGAACGGTCGGTCGTTATTCTGATCACGATCGGAATAACATCGCAGACGAAGCTCCAGCGGATCGAGTTTAAGCGCGACCGCAAGCTCGTCCATCGCGGATTCGAGTGCGAAGTGGGCCGTTGGCGCGCTTGGCGCGCGCATGTCGCAAGGGGTGGCCAGATCGAGCCGCGCGAGCTTGTGCTCGTATTTTGCGTTATCGCATTTGTAGAGCAGGCCCGACCAGCCGGTCTCCTGCCTGAAGTAGTCTTCATATTGCGAGGTCACGGTCGTCGCGTCATGCGTGATTGCTTCAAGAGTTCCGTCGGCGTTCGCGCCCAGCTCGATCCGCTGTATCATTGCGGGGCGGTAGCCCAGCACGTACATCTGCGGGCGCGTCAACACGACGCGGACAGAGCGTTGCAACGCGCGCGCTGCGAGCGCCGCCAGCACCACCTGAAACTGCGGGCGCAGGCCCGAGCCGAAAGCGCCGCCCACGAACGGCGACATGACGCGCACATCCTCAGGTTTCATGCCGAATACGCCGCACAGATAGCGCTGAACGTTCTGCACGCCTTGCGTCTTGTCATAGACGGTGAGCTTGCCGTCGCCGTCGTAGACTACCGTCGAAGCAAAAAGCTCCATGGGGTTGTGATGCTCGATCGGGACGTAATATTCGCCCGCATGGCGCAGCGCCGCAGCGGCAAGCCCCTGCTCTGGCGCGCCGCGCGTCCTGGGCGGCGCAAACGGCGCCTCGTCCGGACTGGCTAATGCTTTCACCGGGATCGAGACCTCGCGCTGACGGCGCACATCAGTAACATGCGCATCCGTCTCATACTCAACCCGCACCAGCGACGCTGCAAAACGCGCAATCTCCGACGTTTCGGCGACGACGAGCGCAATGGGCTGGCCGCTGAACATGATCCTGTCGCCGTAGAGCGGCCGGAAAGGCGATCCTCCCGGCGCAACGTCATCCTTGTAAGCCTGATCGTCGTCAGCCATGAGGGGGCGGTTCTCGTGCGTAAGCACGTCGAGCACACCATTGACGCCCAGGGCGGCGCTGCAATCGATGCGCGCGATGCGACCTTTTGCAATTGACGAGGTTACTACGCTGCCATGAGCAAGGCCCGGCGTGTTGAAATCCGCCGCGTATTTCGCCTGACCAGTGACTTTCGCTAATCCGTCGACCCGGGACGTGGAAGCGCCGATGTATGGTGCCATGGCCGTGCTCAGACAATCTTCTTGGACGACTGCGACTGCGGCGCGCCGCGCGCGGCTTGTGTGAGCGCGCGCGTGATGCAGCGGCGCGCGAGGTCAATCTTGAAGCCGTTGTGCGCATAGCCTTTGGCGTCGCGTAACAGCAGGTCGGCCGCGCGGGCAAACGTCGCGGCGTTCGCCGGCTGCCCCCGCAGCGCGGCTTCGGCCTGCGGATCGCGCCAGGGCTTGTGCGCGACGCCCCCGAGCGCGAAGCGTCCCTCCCTGATAACGTCGCCATCGAGCTCGAGCCCGACCGCAACCGAAACGAGCGCGAACGCATACGAGAGCCGGTCGCGGACCTTCAGATAGGTGTAGTTTTTGGCGTATCCCTTCGGTGGCAGCTCCACCGCAGTGATGATCTCGGCGGCGCCGAGATTTGAGTCACGCTGGGGGGCATCGCCAGGGAGCCGGTGAAACTCAGAAATGCCTATCACCCTGTCGCCGGAGGCGCCGCTAACATGGACATTCGCTTCCAACAGCGCGAGCGCCACGCACATATCTGATGGGTGGGTCGCAATGCACGCATCGCTCCCGCCGAGGATCGCGTGCATGCGATTTTGGCCGTCGATGGCGGAACAGCCGGTGCCTGGCTCGCGTTTGTTGCAGGGCGTCGCCGTGTCGTAGAAGTAGTGGCAGCGCGTGCGCTGCATAAGGTTTCCCCCCGTGGTCGCCATATTGCGCAGTTGCTGCGACGCGCCGGCCGTGATCGCGCTGGCGAGAACCGGATAGCGCTCCTCTACGACGGGGTGATAGGCGGCATCGGAGTTGCGCACGAGCGCTCCGATACGGAGGCCCCCGTCTGGCGTGTTCTCGACCTGCGTCAGCGGCAACCGCGTGATGTCGATCACTTTCGTTGGTCGTTCGACGTCCATCTTCATCAGATCGATCAGGTTGGTGCCGCCGGCGACAAATTTCGCGTTGGCGTGGCCAGCGATTTGGCGCACCGCGTCGACAACGTCCGTCGCCCGCGCATATTGGAAATTGATCACGATCGCCCCATCACTTGCTGGATTGCCGCGACAATGTTCGTGTAGGCGCCGCAGCGGCAGATATTGCCGCTCATGAGTTCGCGGATCTCCTCCGCGGTATTCGCCCTCCCCTCGGCAATGAGCCCGGCCGCCGAGCAGATCTGCCCCGGCGTGCAATAGCCGCATTGAAAGGCGTCATGATCGATGAACGCCTGTTGTAGCGGATGCAGCGCGCCGTCGGTCGCAAGACCCTCGATGGTGGTAATCTGCGCGCCATCATGCATCACAGCAAATGTCAGGCACGAGTTGACGCGCCGCCCGCCGATAAGCACCGTGCAGGCGCCGCACTGCCCCTGATCGCAGCCTTTTTTTGTTCCGGTCAGATCCAGCTGCTCGCGCAAAAGTTCAAGGAGCGTCGTGCGAGGATCGAGCATGAGCGAGTGGTTCGCCCCGTTGACGGTCAAGCTGACCGAAACCGCCTCCGGCGTCGTCAAACCGGCGGACGAGTGAGCCGCGACAATCGGCTGCAATTCCCCGTCAACTGGGTTAGGCGATACGCTCTCGACCGGCATTTGCTTTCCTTTTGAGTGCGCAAGTGGCCCCGCTGTCGGCCGCTGTTTTCAAAATAGGGACGGCCATTACAGATGGAGCAAGGTCCCACGCTTGCCAGGCGTTCAGCACATCTTCTCGAACAGGTCAGCCTGGCAAAAAGGAAAGCGACGCAAGGGCGTGCGGCATACCCTCGCGCTTGATCAACGCACCGTCCGACCCCGCTCTGGCTACAGAAGGCCTAAGACTGTCCGCGCTCAGTGTCGCAGACTCCGCTCCAGTTAAAATCCGGAACCATGCGTACAGATCGAGCGTTCCCGTGGGGTATCCTGAATCACACCTCGCAGGGGCCTTCAATGTCGCTCGATTGGAGAAGGATGTCGGGGAAAACCCTCGTGCGGATCATCCCTGCTGTCGCGCTCGGCGCTCTGGCCGGCGGCGTGGCGCTACTTACCGTCCCCGAGGGCGCGAGATCGCAATCGCCCACTGACGCGGGGCGCGCAGATGCAATCGCAGTGGCGCAGACTCCCAAGGAAGTTCCAATGGAGCGGCCGGAGCAAAAGAAAACCGCCCACGACCTCTCCGATGTCTTCAACCCGAGCAATGCGACGCCCTCGTCGCAGGCTTTGACTGATCAACAAGATCGCGGACAGATGCTTGGTTTCGACTTCTACCGCGACCCGCTCGGCTCGATGAAGCCCGGGATGACGTTTGAGGATTTTTACAAGGCGGGCGTCGCCAATAAGCCGAAGGTCGCTGCCACCCAACGCAAGCTCCTCGAAAGCCGATACAATCTTGAACCGAAGCTCGACCCGACTGTCAAAATGTCGCGCGGCAAGCCCATCGCGGTGGGCCCTACGGCAAAATTGCCGGCAGGAATGAAATGGGAAGCTCTGGCCGAGTTGAGCCCGGCCGAGATTCGCGAGCGGGACATCTTCCCTTACAAAGCGCTGCCTCACGCCGCCCAAGGAGGTGGACTAGGCGGCCAGGTCTTCCCCGAGATGCAGATCAAAATGTTTCCGCGGTTGGAGCGTTACGACGTCGAATTCGACCTCCCCGAGGCGTTTCTGCCCGAGTTTCCGCCAGCGATGTTTTTGCAGAACCGGCCCGAACTGGGCGACGTCTCCCGAGGCGAAGTCGTCTCGATCAACAATTATTACCGTTTGTTCAAAGACCTCTTGACGCCCGTGCAGCTCGACGGCCTGCGTTTGCTGCTAACGCCGTTCCCTCAAGAAGAATTTAACCCAACCGACGATCGCAAGACGGCCCAGCCCAGCTTGGGGGTGACATGCCTCGATTGCCATGTGAATGGCCACACGAGCGGTCAATTCCACATCAATCCGGACATAAGGCCTGAGCAGCGACGCCTGCGACTGGACACCGTCAGCCTGCGCGGGTTGTTCAATCAGCAAATTCATGGATCGAAGCGGAGCTTACGTTCGGTCGAGGATTTTACCGAGTTTGAGCAGCGCACCGCTTACTTCAATGGTGATCAGATTCACGCCATCAAAAAGGGCATGAACATTCTGGATCGAATCCAGGTATCGCACATGGCTCAGATGCAGAATATGTTCGACGTTCCGCCGGCGCCGAAACTAACCGTCACGGGGAGGCTCGACCCCGCGAAGGCCACGGCCAGCGAAATCGCGGGCGAGAAATTGTTCTTTGGCAAAGCGCAATGCTCCACCTGTCATCCGGCGCCGTTTTATCTCGATAATCAGATGCACGACCTCCATGTCGAGCGGTTCCTGAAAAACGAAGCAGGTGATGGACCGATTAAGGCGTTCACGCTTCGGGGCATCAAGGACAGCCCGCCGTATTTCCACGACGGCCGCCTTTTGACCCTGGAAGACACGGTGGAGTTCTTCAACCTCGTCCAGGAACTCAAACTCACGCCCGAGGAAAAGCACAATCTGGTTGACTTCATGCGGCAGTTGTAAACTCGACACCGCAAGCTCGCTTGGGAAATGATTGGGCTTGGGGACGGACCGGCCCCGTCGCAAGCCTATGTGTGGGCGCTCAGGACATCTGGACCGACGACGACGCTCAGGCGACCGCAACGACTGATTTGCACAGCCATGATCAAATTGCGCCTGCCGCACCGCCCCCGCGTCGATTCGATTCGCTTGGCCGATCCGGCGAGGGGCGAAAGGCAGCCGGGCGCCGAGGGTCCAGGCAGTGGCTTGTGGCTGGACATCCATCATCACGCCATGGCGGCGAGTTGGCCGCAATTCTTCCTAGCGGTCGCGAGTGTTTTCCTCCTCAGCAACCTCGTTTTCGCCTTGCTCTACGCCGCGGGCGACGCGCCCATCGCAAACGTTGCGCCGGGGGATTTCAAGGCGCTGTTTTTCTTCAGCGTGGAAACGATGGGGACTGTCGGCTATGGCGACATGCATCCACAAACCACCTATGGCCACGCCGTTGCGAGCGTAGAGATTTTCGCCGGCGCTTCTTCACTCGCGGTCATGACCGGTCTGATTTTCGCCCGCTTCTCGCGACCACGCGCACGTCTCATCTTTGCTGCAAATCCCGTGGTTGCGGCGCATAATGGCGCGAGCACGCTCATGCTTCGCATCGCCAATGCGCGGCGCAATATGATCACAAACGCCAACGCGAAGCTTTGGATCGTTCGCGACGAGCCGACGGTGGAAGGCTTTACCTTCCGCAGATTTCATCGGCTTCGCCTCGTGCGCGACGAAAACCCGATCTTCGTCTACACCTGGACCATTATGCACGTGATCGATGAGACGAGCCCGATTAACGGGTTGCGTTTCGAAGACATTGTTTCGAGCGAGGCGAGCTTCGTCATCACGGTGAGCGGCCTCGACGAGAGGTCCAGTGAATTTCTACATGCGCGCAGAGGCTATGGCGCGGATGAACTCCTGTTCGACCACGAATACGTGGATATCGTGCAAAGGGATGCGGACGGCGCCACGTGGATAGATTATTCGAAGTTCCACGATACGCGAGAGGTCACGCCGGCGCGCTCAAGCGATTCGCATTGACCAGGCCACGTACCCTTGGAGGAATGCGCGCTCAATGTGACTGCGGCCGCTAGACCCGTACGTTCTTCGAGCATCGCGGTTTCTTGGAGCCCGCAAGCCCTCCCACTACATGCTCTTGGGTTGCCGAGCCCAGGAACTTCCTCAACCACTCAACCATCGCCTCCTCTTGGCGGCGAATTGCGTCGCACACAGCGCGCGTCTCGGTATCGGCCGCGGACTCAGCAGCGGCAAGTAGAATGTTGTAGCTTGAGATCTCCGCCATCGCGCGCTTGACTGACTCTGAACCTATAAACGCGCCGCTTTGGCTTCGCTCTTCCGTCGCATTGGAGGCGTTCGGCGGGACGATGACCGAATCTTGGCTGCGCTGTTGCACATAACTCTGCAAGGCAGCCGCTTGGTCTCTCGTCTCTCGAATAAGTTGTTCGGCTTGGGCTTTTATTTCGGGATAATATTCGAGATGTTTGTCGAAGGCCTTAAGCATCCGAGTAGCCTGCCGCTCTATGGCCCGAGCATCGTTAAGCCATTCGAGTAGCCGTTTGTCAGTTTTTTCCACAGCCTCTCACCATAACTCGCGTAACGGGAACATCTTTTTAACATGCTTGTTCCAGTGAGACGCTAAATTTAACAGGCACATGCGGCTGCGTGATTGTCTGATTTCTTTAAACGCGCTGCTTATTGACCGTTTGATTTAAATCGGCGCAGCATGCGCTCCGATACATAGCGAAAGAGCGGAGTGCGCCCTCTCGAACGGCGCTCGCCTCCCCTGCGGCTCTCACCGCGCCATCTATCGAGCCGGCAAACATTTTTGGGTGAGCGACCATGTACCCCTACGGCGAGATACTTCTAAAGGCGATGGCGGCAGCGACCATCGTCTATTTCTTTTCCAGGATTGCATTCGGCGTCGGCCCCGCGGCCTATGCGGCGGCTGCCTTCTGGCTCCGCTAGCGAAGTCACCGCTTCCCCTCCACTCGCCCGGAGGCCAAGCGGCTGCGACAGCCGCACAGTCTAATACCGGTAGGTGGCGCCGGGTCTCAGCCGCGCAGCGCCCCAACGCCAGATGAGCGCAAGCTACGCGAGCGAGGCAAGACCAACTTTCAGATTTCCAGCCCGCGCTCCGCCGCCTTTGTCAGTGACCGGCGTGCGACCCCCAGTGTTCGTGCCCTCGCGGACTCAAAAGCACATGGAAGAGAAGAACGCCGAAGCGGTGCTTCTGCGCATCATCGAGACTGTCGAAGAGCGGTTTCGCCGCGTCCGCGAGTTTGCTTAGCTCTGCGCCCCGCGAAGTGAGCCCCTGGGCGCGCAGCCGCAAGCCCTCGACGACGTTGTGATGTTCGCGAATGTCTTTCCATTTTTCGCGCCACTCCGCGGCGCGATCCGCGCGAGCTTTCCATACGTCGCGCAAAGCGGTTTCGAACGCGGGCCACCCTTTTTCCTGCGCCGCAGTGAGCTTCAAACCCGTTTTTAGGGCTGCTACCTTGGCGTCCAGAAAAGCCGCACGGTCTTCCGGAGAGAAATTGTGATCAGTGGTTTGAGCAGGCTGATCGGTTGCAGGTGGATCGGCGAGGGCGGCGCCTGACAGACCCGCCGCGACGAGCATGGCTGCGGACGTCATAGTGAGGAGTCGTTTACGCAAGACAGGGCCTCATTGGAGTAGCCAGAGATGGTGAGCCTCATGTATGCCCGCCTCGAAGAATGCCAAATTAAGCTTTTGTAACTAACGACTTGGTCACCATCATGCGGCTGCCTCCAGCGTGGCGACGCGAGGGTGAGGGCGGGCGCCACGGGGAGACGCCACAGGCGCCGTGTCTCGACAATGGCTCTAGGAACAAACGGTTTTCCCCATGGGTTCGCTTCCTATTCGAGGAACAACAGCATGAAAAGAACCGCCGCCTTAGTGTGCCTCTCGCTGAGTGTCTTATTGCCGAGCGAAGCGGCTATGGCCAAGGGTTGCATCAAAGGCGCAATCGTCGGAGGCATCGCGGGCCACTATGCAGGACACCATGGAGTCCTAGGCGCGATTGGTGGCTGCCTCTATGGTCGTCATCTTGCCCACAAAAACCAGCGGCCTGCTCATCACTACAATGGGCATGGCTGGCTCTGATCGCCCGCGCCGTGTTTTTGAAGCATCGGCGGCAGTCTCGATGGGAAGCGCCCAGCCGCCCCGCCTGTCTGTCGGTGGCGTTGCCCTTGGTTGCGCGGTAGAAGGCCGCCGAGCGGCCTCATTCGCGCAAACCATACGAGACCCCGGCCAGCGCTTGGCGCGGCGTCGGCATCATACGGTCGTTGGGCAACCAAGTCAGATGCGATGTTTCCCTGCTGGTCCAACCTCTGTTTTTGCAAAAGGCGCTTTGCGATTTGAGTCACCCCTTATATCTTGTGTCGCACACATAGTACGAATATTTTCCCCAGGATCGGCGCTAGACGAGCTCCGTCAGCAATTTGAAGGTAAGGGGCCTGCCATGCTCGAGAACGAAGAGAACTTAACCGGTTCTGATTTTTCGCAAGGCGTCCCCTTCGCCGAGCTCGCCGCGCTGGGGAAATTGAAGGGCCGTGTCGGCGAAGAGGAGGTTCTCCTCATCATGTCCGACGAAGAGATATTTGCCGTTGGCGCCCATTGCACGCATTACCATGCGCCTCTCATCGATGGCTTGGCCGAACATGGCGTTCTGCGCTGCCCTTGGCACCACGCGGCCTTCGATCTTTCGACCGGCGAGGCGGTGGGCGCTCCCGCTTTTGCGCCCCTGCCCTGCTGGGAGGTGGAGCGCCAAGGGAGCAAGGTGTTTGTACGTAAGCGGCGTGAGCCTGCCCCCCGCCCGTCGAAGCTCGCGCATTCGGACATGAGCCCGAAAAACATCGTGATCGTCGGTGGCGGCGCGGCTGGCTTCGCCGCCGCTGAGGGGCTTCGGCGCGAAGGCTATGATGGAAAGATCGTCATGGTCAGCAATGAAACCAACTCGCCCATCGACCGGCCTAATCTTTCGAAGGATTATCTCGCCGGCAATGCTCCCGAAGAATGGTTGCCCTTGGGCACTGAGAATTTCAGCGCGCAGCACGACGTCGAATTGAGGCTTGGCTCCCGCGCGGCAAGCCTTGACGCCAACGCGAAGCAAATCGCGCTCGCTGACGGCGCGACGCTTTCCTATGATCGGTTGCTGTTGGCGACCGGCTCCGATCCCATTCGGCTTTCTATCCCGGGAGCCGATCTGCCACATGTGCGCACGTTGCGATCGCTTGCCGATTGTCGGGCAATCATCGAAAGCCTTTCGACCGCAAGACAGGCCGTGGTGCTTGGCGCGAGCTTCATCGGCCTTGAAGTCGCCGCATCCCTACGGGCGCGCGGCCTTGAGGTTCACGTCGTGGCGCCGGACAAGCGGCCTATGGAGCGCGTCCTCGGTCCGGAGATCGGCGATTTCGTGCGCAGCCTGCATGAGGAAAGGGGCGTCGTTTTCCATCTCGAGGATATCCCCGTCGCGATCACCGAACGCCAGGTGACCTTGAGAAGCGGCGGGGCCTTGGACGCGGGCCTCGTTATCTGCGGCGTCGGCGTGCGTCCGCGCCTCGAACTCGCGGAAGCGGCCGGCGTCGTCATCGACCGTGGCGTCGTCGTCAACGCATTTCTGGAAACCAGCGCTCCGGGGGTCTTTGCGGCAGGCGACATCGCGCGCTGGCCGGATCGTTACAGCGGCAAGAACATTCGCGTCGAACATTGGAACGTTGCCGAGCGGCAGGGTCAAACGGCGGCGCGCAATATGCTGGGGGCGCGGGAGCCGTTCAGCGCCGTTCCCTTCTTCTGGAGTCAACATTACGACGTCGTCATCAACTATGTCGGCCATGCGGAGGGATGGGACGAAATCCAGATCGACGGCGACATCGCGGCGAGGGACTGCCTCTTGCGCTATAAGGAAAGGGGCCGCACCATGGCCGTTGCATCGATCTTTCGCGACCTCGAAAGCCTGCGCGCCGAGATCGAGATGGAGCGCTCGTTCGCGTCTTAAATTCTAAGACCCGATCGCCACCATAGAGCGTCTCGGCGCGGAGCCTGCCTGCCTACTAATTATAAATCGAGGGCAGGAAGAGCGGCCGAGTTCTCGAGGCAATCGCTCAGGGTGAAGCGGTCAAGCTCCCGCAAGAATCCCTGCTGGGCGCGCGCAAGCATCGCCTTGAGACGACAGCGGGGCAAAAGCGCGCAGGCGCTGCCCCCAGCGCTGAAACACTCAACCAGCGGCTGGTTATCGAGGGTTCTGATAACGTCGCCGATTCGAATGTCCCGCGGGTCGCGCGCAAGCCGAACGCCACCCTGAGCCCCGCGTATCCCTACAAGATATCCCGCCGCAGTAAGCTCCTGAAGCACCTTGGCCATGTGGTGGCGGGACACGCCGAAATGGTCCGCGATTTCGGAAGCGGAGAGCGTTTCTCCCTCGCGGTCGGCAAGGAGGATGAGGGCCCTGAGGCCGAAGTCAGTGAAGTTGGTCAGGCGCATTTAATAAATTTATCACGGCGGCGGGATTTCTTAAATGCGACATGTCGCGGCGGCGCTGACCCCGATATGTCGCAGCCGGGACCCAGCCGCTTCCTCCTCGGCCTTGTCGCAAGATTGTCGGCCCTGGTCGAGGGATTTTCCTTTTAGAACCGCTCGTTGGCGTCGTTGGCCGCCTTGCATCGAGAGTCCGCTCCGTCGAGGCCGCCCATTATATTCTTCCTGACGATTTCGTCGGCGCGCGACTTGGCTTCCGCGAGATCCCTGTCAAAGACCTCCGTTGAATACTCGCTCATCGCCGTCATCGCCACCGGCCGGGTTCCCTGTTTGCCGCCCGCCGCGCTGACATCGATCGAGGTCACGGTGGATAGGCCGGGCCGCAAGGGTTTATGCTTTAGCTCATTCTCATCAATTGAAATTCGAATCGGAACGCGCTGGACGATGCGGATGAAGTTTCCGGTGGCGTTATCCGGCGGCAGCGTCGCAAAAACGCTTCCGGACCCCGGGACGAGACCTTCGACCACGCCATGATAGATCTCACCCGATCCATAAAGGTCGGTCTTGATGATCGCGGGCTGTCCGGGCCGCACTTTGCCCATGCGGTTTTCCCAAAGGTTGGCTTCGATCCAAAGATGATCGAGCGGCACAATATTCATAATATGGTCGCCTGGACGCACGCGTTGACCGACCTGAACGCGACGTTTGGCGACATAGCCAGAGGCAGGCGCCCGTATGTTTTGACGGAGGAATTCGAGATACGCGTCGTCGTATCGAGCTTTCGCCGCCTGGATATCCGGATGATCTAGAGGCGCGACGCCGCCAATCCGCGCCTCTACCGCCTGAAATTCCGCCCGCGCTTCGCGAACGTCGGCTTCTTGCGCTGCGAGCTGATCCTCGGTGTTCTGCAAGAGCTGGCGAGGCGCGGCCCCGCTTGCCGACGCTTGCCGATAGCGCGCGAGATCATGGAGCGCGCGGTCACGGATAGCGACCCTGGCGATGATCTTCTGGCATGTCTGACGGCGAGAGGCAAAGAGAGCCGCAACATTCCTGACCGCTCGGCCAAGCTCCGCCTCGGCCTGCTCAAGCGCGGCGCCAGCGCGTTGCGCATCGAGGCGAACCAGCGCGTCGCCCTTCTTTACCATTTGCGTTTCTTCCGCCAGCACCTGCGCCACGACGCCCGTGGCGTCCGACTGCACCGGAATTATATTGCCTACCACGAAGGCGTTGTCGGTCGTCACCCAGTTCCGGTCATATGTGAACCAGTTAAAAAGCGTGGCCGCCACGCCAACAATCACCCCGACTAAGACAAGCTTGAGCAGGAAGTTTCGTTTCGCTCGAATGGTCTTGCGAGAGTTCGACATTTAATCAAGGCCTGCTTGGGTTTGCTCGAGGCGTTAGCCGCCAGTAATGGACTGGATCGTGTCAACGACAGGGGTGATCGGGTCGCTCTCAGGAGCAGGCTTAGGTTCAGAGGGCAGCGGCCCATCCGCATATCCGCCGCCGAGCGCCTGATAGAGGTCCACGGCGGCGATCAACCGCTCGCCTTCCAAGCCGCGCTGGATAAACGCCGCGTCGAGAAGCTCGGCATATTCTTGAATGGCCTCCCGCCGATCTCTCAACCCTTCACGAAATCTCGTGCGCGCCAATTGGAGCGCCGTCCGGTGCTGCTGAACGAAACGCTGCTGAGACTCATATTCGGCGCGGCTGCGTTTGAGGTTGGCGAGCGCGTCCGCGACTTGCTGCGCCGCCGCGAGGAGCGTCTCATTATAGGCGTCGACAGCTTGATCGAATTCGGCCCGCTGCGCCTCGAGGTTTCCGGTCAGCTTGCCGCCCTGGAAGATCGGCAAGTGCAAGCCCGGCGTGACGCTATAGACCATCGCTCCTGGGCTGCGGAGATAGCCGCCGAGAAGCGCGAACTGGCTCGAGGTGACGGACGCCTCCAAGCCCGCCGTGACAGAAAGATCGATCGACGGCAAGAATAAGGTTTTTGCGACATGGATTCGTTCGGCGGCCGCCTCGGCCCTATGGAGCGCCGCGGCAAGATCGGGACGGTGGATGAGCAGCTCGATTGGAAGGCGCTTTGGGAGCGTCGGCTGCGCCAGCACGACGTTCTTCTTTCCGGCGAAAAGATTGCGGGCGGCGTCAGGACCCTCGCCGATCAAACGGGAAAGCGCATTTTCTTGAATGGAGATCGCGGCCTTCAGCGACGCGACGCGCCGGACGGCGACCTCCTCATTCGAACGGGCGATTTGCACGATGTCCAGCGTATCCAGGCCGGTCTGATACCGCGTTTCCGCAAGCGACCGCACCTCTTGCCGCAGCGCAATGAGTTCGGTCGCAAGCTTTAATTGATTGGCCAGCGCATAGCCGCGAAGATAGGCTCGGGCGACGGTGGTCGTGAGCAGAAGCCGGTTCTGCGCCAATTCGCCTTCTTTGGCCTGCGCCTCGCCGATCGAAGCGTCCAATAGCGCTCGGTTCTTGCCCCAGAAATCAATCTCCCATTTTGCAGACAGCGGGTTGAGAAAGGCGGCGGATTTTTCGAGCCCAGCCTGCTTAGGATTTAGCGCCGCTGCAACGCCGTGCTCGGCATAACGAAGCTGCTTGTAAGAAAGATCGGTCTCGACGAATGGCGTCAGCCTGGAACCTTCAATTTCGACGCTCGCCTCGGCCGCTCTGAGCGTGTCCGCCGCTTTCCTGAGGCTCTGATTATCATCGAGCGCTTTTTCGACAAGCGAGTCCAGCTCCGAGTTGCGAAACGCCCGCCACCACTGCTGATCGGGCCATCCTCTGCCTTTCTCTGTCGTTTTGACGCCAGAGACGGCAATCGTCCGGTTCATGGCGGGCGGCGACAGGAATTCAGCCCGCTCGGCCTGAGTCGTTGACATGCATCCACCCAAGGAAGCAAACGCCGCCGCGAAGGGCGCGCATCTTCGCAACTGGGCGAGCATCGTGTCTCGCACAAACGTTTTGCAGAGCATCAGGGCTGCTCCATCAATTCTTCGGCCTGCAGCAGCTCCAGACTCGGTTTTGGCTCCGGCTTCTTTGGCGGAACGCCTCGGGCCAGCCAGACAAAGATGGCAAGCCCGAAGAAGACCAGGGCTCCGAGCAAGAACGCGTCGTCGAGCCCCATGAGCAGCGCTTGCTGGCGGATGATCCGGGCGACTTGCGCCCGCGCCACAGACTCGCTCATGCCGAACCTCTCCAGCTTGTCCGTCAACTGCTGCAGGAGGTCGAGCGATGGAAAGCGGCGGCCGCCGAACTGGTCGGCAAGGTCGAGCTGGTGAAACGGCGTGCGCCGAAACTGAACGACGCTCTGCAAGGCGATGCCGAAAGCGCCGGCCGCCGTCCGCAACATCGCAAGCTCCTCGGCCGCCCGCATGAGCTGTGGACCAGCCAGACCTTGGATTGCAATGGCTGCCAGCGGCGCAAAGAAAGTCGCGAGGAAGAAGCCGAAAAATATCATCGGCGCGCTGATTTGATCGAAGGACGCAAATTTATCGAAGAGGCCGAGCCATGTCAGAGTCACCGAGAAGCCGAGAAAATTAAGGCTCGCCAAAAGACGCAAATCAATGTGGCGGACGAGGAGATGAACGACCGATGCAAGCGGCACGGCCAGCAGGGCCATCAATAGATATACGACGCCTGCGCCCGAAGATGTGTAGCCGAGCAATAGCTGGAGCTGCCCGACGAGCACGGACAGCGTTCCCAGAATGAATAGGAATCCGACAACCGAGCAAAAGGTCGCGACTGCGTAATTGCGGTGACCGAAGAGTCGGATGTCTAGCACAGGATAGCGCTCCCCCAACTCCCAAATGATGAAGGTCGGGAGGGCGATGACAACAGCCACAAGCACTAGGCTGAGAAACGTCGATCCCAGCCAGTCGAAATCATTACCTTGGTTGAGGATTGTTTGCGTGCCGACAAGAACGATCGCAATCAGAAGGAAGCCGATCGTGTCGAACCGGGTGATGCGTCGGGCGTAAGGTCGACCATAAAGCAAAGCGCCCACGACGCCCGCGATCGGCAGGCCCAGGAAGATGTTGGAGAAAAAAAGCATCCGCCAATTGAAATACTCGGCCCAGAAACCGCCCATGAAAACGCCGAGCGTGAAGGGCGTCATACTGAGCACGCCCCACCACGCGACGCCATAGGGGCGATACTTCTCCGGGATTTCCTTGAGGACGAGTCCCTGCCCGACCGGGAGGATCACGCCGCCGGCCAGCCCCAACAGGAAGCGCGCCGCCACGAAGAACCAGATGGTTTCGCTCCATGCGCAGGCGAGCGAGAAGATCACGTAAGCAATGAAAGCGGTGACGTAAACCTGATAATCGCCATATCGCCCCGAAAGCCAGCGCGCGAAGGGCAGCCCCAGCACGATCCCCATTATATGGTCCGTGGTCGCCCAGGTGCCAAAGCTCAGCGTGACGCCTTGAAGATCTCCGGCCGCGTACGACGCCAGGACGGTGTATCCAGGGATGTTGGAAAGGGCGATGATGTTGCCGCCAGCCAGCGCCGCATTGAAAAGCACAAAACGCCAGCCTGTCAGGCTTTCCTCATTACGTGTCATGACGTCGCCCCCCAGAACGAGCGGCGGCATGCGCGAATATCCGCTTCGGCGTCGGCTTCCACGTTCGAACTTTCAAATAACGGGAGCCGATGGAGGCGCCTGCTCGAATTGATCACAGGATATGGGCGGCTCCCTTGTTCCCGGAGAGGACTGCGTTCCGCAAGGAGCGCGGATTTAGGTATCCAGATTGCGTATTTTTACACAAAAATGTCAAGCCCGCGGCCGGAATCGCACGCTCGAGGCCGCGGCGCGACCGCCCGGCTTGCGGGCGATCCCATGCGACATTCGACTATTCAGAATCCTCAGGCCGGCGCTAAGGCCAAGCCAGCCGAACGGAAAGCCAAGCGGCAAAGGGCCTGGAATCACCTTTCCTCGCGAACATGCCAACCCTTTTTAGAGAGCGTGGCCTCAGCTTGCGCCAAGTTGGACCTCAAAGCCCCCATCTGCGTATGAACCAGATTTTAACAATGTGAGTCAGAGTTGCATAGGTCAATAGCATCGCTGTCACCAATGGCCAGTACGATACGGGCAGTGGCGTAAACCCGAGAACGGAACCGGCCCAGGTGAACGGAAGCGTTACGCCGATCGCGCAGATGATGATCGTGGTAATGATGAGGGCGTTGCTTGCCCGGCTCTCGATGAAGGGGACCCTTGCGGTCCTGATGATGTGGATTATCAAAGTCTGGGTCAGAAGAGACTCCACAAACCATCCTGTTTGGAACAGAGAAGCATTATCCCAAGCGTTGAAGACGTACAACATCATGCCATACGTGGCATAATCGAAAATAGAGCTGATTGGCCCGATGAAGACCATGAATTTGAAAATATTGTCGATGTCCCATCGCCGTGGCGTCGCCAAATATTCTTCGTCTACGTTATCAGTTGGTATCGTCGTCTGCGAGAAATCATAAAGGAGATTATTAGTTAAAACTTGAATTGGCGCCATTGGCAGGAATGGCAGGAACAGACTCGCGCCCAAGACGCTGAACATATTTCCGAAGTTCGAGCTTCCGCCCATCTTGATGTATTTGGTGATATTCGCGAAAATCCGGCGTCCTTCGATAACCCCCTCGTCAAGGACGAGAAGATTTTTCTCGAGCAAAATAATGTCGGCGGATTCCTTGGCGATGTCGACCGCCGTATCGACCGAAATCCCCACATCCGCCGTTTTCAGCGCAGGTCCGTCGTTGATGCCGTCGCCGAGATATCCAACGACGTGACCTTTCCGGTGCAACGCCTCGATGACCTTGGCTTTCTGTGGAGGCGACAGCTTCGCAAATACGGTCGTGACGGTGGCGAGATCCGCCAACTCATCATCGCTCATGCGTTCGATCTCCGAGCCGAGAACGATGCGGTCGACCCTGAGATTCACATCCTTGCATATCTTGCGGGTGACAATCTCATTATCGCCGGTGAGAATCTTGATGGCGACGCCCGCCTTGGCGAGATCCGCGATAGCCTCGGCCGCGGTGTCCTTCGGCGGATCGAGAAAGGCGATGTAGCCGAGAAGGGTCAGGTCGGTCTCGTCGGCGACAGTGTAAGCCGCCTGCCCCGGCGGCATTTCCTTGTAAGCGACGGCGACGACGCGGAAGCCGTCGGCATTAAGTTCGGCCGTCTCGCGCTTGGCGGTCTCGAGATGCGAAGGGTCCAGCCGCGCGCACTCATTCTCGGTTTCATAACGGGTGGATATGGAAAACAGCTCCTCGACCGCGCCTTTGCAGATAAGAAGATGCTGTCCGTCATCGCGTTGGACGACAACCGACAATCTTCTACGCTGGAAATCGAAGGGAATCTCGTCGATCTTCGTGAAGCGGTAGCTCGGACGCAGGATTTCCTCCACCTCGGCATGCTCCAGAACGGCGACGTCGAGCAGGTTTTTGAGACCGGACTGGAAATGGCTATTGAGATATGCGTATTCGAGAACCCGATCCGAATTCTCGCCATAAATATCGAGATGACGCTTCAGAATGATTCGGTCTTGCGTCAACGTGCCCGTCTTGTCGGTACACAGAACATCCATTGCGCCGAAATTCTGGATCGCATTGAGGCGCTTGACGATCACTTTCTTGCGCGACATCGCGATCGCGCCCTTGGCGAGGTTCACCGTCACGATCATCGGCAGCATCTCCGGCGTGAGGCCGACAGCGACCGCTACGGCGAACAACAGGGCTTCGAGCCAGTCATGCTTGGTCAGCCCGTTGATCAGGAACACTGTCGGGACCATCACCAGAATGAAACGGATCATCAGCCAAGTATATTTGTTTACCCCTTTGTCGAAGGCGGTCGGGACACGCCGACCGGCGATCTCCTCGGCGAGCTGGCCAAAAAACGTCTTGCCTCCAGTCCGCAGGATGACGCCGGTCCCGTAACCCGAAACGACGTTTGCGCCCATGAAACATAGGTTCGGCAAGTCCAAGGGATCGTCACACTCGGAGTCGTTTGCGTGGGCGTATTTCTCGGCCGGCATGGCTTCGCCGGTCAGGGCAGACTCGTTGAGGAACAAGTCTTTTGCTTCGAGCAAACGAAGATCGGCGGGGATGATATCGCCGGCGGAAAAACGCACAACGTCACCCGGCGCCAATTGTTCGATCGGTATTTCCTGAAACGGCTCGCCTGGGTCGTTTGAGTTACGCCTGACGCTCGCGGTGGTATGGACCATGGCGCGCAGGCGGGCGGCCGCTCTATTTGACTTGTGCTCCTGGACGAAGGCGGTCGTGATCGCGAGCGCCACCATGGAGGCAATGACGACGGCGGCGCGGATGTCGCCTAGAAAATAAGAGACGCCCGCCAAAGTCAGCAGCAAGGCGTTCAGCGGATTCCGGGCGCGGCCCCACAGTTCTTGCAGGATGCCCGTTTTGGCTTCACGGGCGACTCGGTTAGGTCCGAATTTCTCGAGGCGCGCGTCGGCCTCGATCTGGGATAAGCCTTCCGAACTGGACCCTGCTCTTGCACAGGCTTCGTCCGGTTGAAGCCCGCTAATTTCGGCCAGATAGTCGTCGTGTACCGCTTGGCCAGCGCCAGAGCGCGCTTTCCGGTTGGAGAGGATATGCTTGGCCGCCATGGCGAACGCCGCGGTTAACGCGATCGACGCCAAAATCCCGATCTTTGTGAGACTTATCGCCAACGGAGGGGGCGGGGCTGAAGTCGTTTCGGCCGCGGTCGTTGGGCTTTTTGTAATGGGCCAGTTGACCTGTTCAAGCGCATCTTTCGCTGCAGCCAGCTGGGAATCAAGTCTCGGCGCGGCTGCGAGGTCTTGCTTTTCGCGCTCGGCGTCATTCCGATTGCGGTAGATCCTGTTGCGGCCGAGAAGGGAATCCGCAGACTGAGAGCCGATTGCGATTGCCTCGTCGTAACCAGCGAGCGCGCGATCGAAATTTTGGCTTGCCTGATAGGCTGCGCCACGGCCGGCATGCGCTAACGCCGATTTGGGGTCGAGGCGCAATACTTCGTCGAAATCGGCGATCGCCTTGTCGAACTCGCCTTTGCCTGCAAAAGCCCTGGCGCGACCTTCATAAGCAGCCGCTAGCTTATTATCGAATCGCAGTGACGTATTATAATCCATGATGGCGCGAACGACGTTATTTTTAGCCCGATAGACCTCAGCCCTGCCGTAGAAAGCGGGCGCTGATCTCGGTCTCAGCGCAATGAGGGCGTCGAAATCGGCAAGGGCGTTGTCAAGCTCGCCTCTTTCCTGGTAGATTGACGCCCGCTCCTCCAGCGCCGTCGCCGATCGCGGGTCAATTCGCAAAGCGTTGTCGAGATCGGCGAGAGCGCCATGGACGTTGCCTTTGGCGCGATATGCGGCCCCGCGATTGACGTAAGCCATGACCCGATGGCGCCCGGCCTCCCGCCTGCCGCTGGCGATGAGCCCGCTGCAACTGGCGATGCGTGTGTCGGGGTCGGAGCTAAGACATCCGGTCGAGAAATGGTCATTCTTGGCGAGCGCTATAGCGGTGATTGAAGCATAGGCCAGGGTCGCCACCAGACAGAATAGGAGGTTAGACCAGCCATTAGAAAACGGAGAAATTGAAGAACCCGCCATGCTGTCGCTCCCGGGGCGCAGATCGAACCTTGACCCACCGGTCAGGGCGCGCCAATGCAGTTTCCCAATTGTGTAGCAACGGACCAAAACCTTGCAATGACGATGATTTGGTCCTGGTTCGAGTTGGATCGGAACTCACAAAGCAAGCGCACGGCAAAGATCGAAACCGGCCCGCGTTAACGGTTATAGCCGGGGTAGTCAACGAATTGAAAAATCGCCGGTGAGATGGCTGCCTAGGCGCTTGGCGCAAAACTCTGGGCTCTAAGTAAGCGGATGTCGCCACCCTTGAAAACGGCGGCGCTCCCATGCACACGTGGCTTCCTTCTTCCAGGCGCCCAACCGATGTCGAACATCCTAAAAACGACGCTCTTTCTTGTCCTGATGTCTCTTGCGTTGGCTGGCAACGCGGCCGCTCTTGTGCGCATCCACATCGACCTCAGCAACGAGCGGATGTATGTGAACTCGCCTCGGGGTCACGATCTCTGGAAAGTATCCACGGCGCGGTCAGGCTATCACACTCCCAAGGGCAGCTACGCGCCAATTCGGATGCAGCGGCTGCATTATTCTCGGAAGTATCACGCATGGATGCCCTATGCGATCTTTTTCAGGGGCGGCTACGCCATTCACGGCGAGTATAATCCCGCCTCTATTGGCCGCCCCGTGTCGCATGGATGCGTTCGTCTAAAGCTGCCCCAAGCTGCATTGCTTTACCGCTTGGTCAAGGCCGAGGGCGCGCGCATTCAGATCACGGGAAGACCGGCCCATCAACGCGCTTAGGGCGCATTCGTAAAAGTTTAACAATTATTATGCCGATGCCGGGTTCGGCGACGAAGCGTCGGACCAAGGGGCAGCCGCAGCCTCAGGCGCCGCCTTTTGATCTAAGCGCGCCGACAATGCCCCGACCCCGACAAGGCCGCCGAGCTGCATCGTTTCGACGGCTGTGCTCGGAACGACGACGATTGTGGCGTTTTCTTTCTTCAATCCCTCGTAGAGCATGTTCATAGCGCGCAGGTGAAACGCGGTTGGATTATCCGCGTAAGTCTTCGCTGCCTCCCCGAACTTTTCGGCAATCTGGCGTTCCGAGTCGCCGAGGATGACGCGGGCTTGGCGTTCACGTTCTGCTTGCGCCTGCATAGACATGGCATCCTCCAAAGCTGAGGGGATCAGCACGTCTTTCACCTCAACAGAAATGACGTTGACGCCCCAGGGCTCTGTGCGAATGTCGATAATCCGTTGCAGTTCGTTGCTGATCTTCTCGCGCCCCTCCAGCATGTCCGACAGCAAAGTTTTTCCGATGACGTCCCGCAATGCAGTCTGGGCCGCCCAATTTATGGCGCTGGTATAATCGGCGACGTCAAGCGCCGCCTTTTGTGGATTGATAACCTTCCAGAAAAGCACGGCGTCGACGTCGACCGGCACAGTGTCCTTCGTGAGGGTTTTTTCCGCCTTGAACGCAGTAGTGATCACGCGGATATCGATCCAGTATGCGATGACGTCAATGATTGGGATGATGAAGAACAACCCCGGGCCCTTGAGAGCGCGAAAACGCCCGAGTCGCAACACCACGACTCGTTCCCATTGATCCGCGATCTTGATCGAAAAGGAGACGATCAAGGCTGCTATTACCGAGCCGAAGGCTATCATTGCGCTTTTATACGGATCGCCAAGCGCAAAGCTCGAGTAGGAGAAACTCAAGCCGATCCCAGCCAGCAATAGGAAGATCAAAATTGGCAAAGCGTTGGCGTTTCTCATCTCGGTTCTCCTCCTCCCTGGCTGCGAATAGGCGCCAAAGAGGGACCCGGGTTGAGGCGTCGCAGCCTCTTGACCGCGTGCCCGTCGCGGTTGCGCACGCGCCCGCAGCTTTTCGCCGTCCGGTTCGATCACTTCCTCGAACTCCGAGCGTCTCTTCACGCATGTGGCGGCAGGAGGGTTCAAGTTCAATTGAGATTTTGGGACATGCCGAAACAATATCCTCAGGAGCAACCTCACCCGCGGGGTTTTCGGCGTTCATATATTTCCATCGAATACGCCCGCGAGCCAATGCGGAGGCAACACAAGGAGAGATCGATGCCAATGACTCCGAATCTCCATTGGTCCGAGGCAGCCCTACGCCTGACCCTCACTGTCATTGCCTGCCTGCTGCTAGGTTTCAACCGAAGCCAGCACGGGAAGGCCGCTGGCATGAGCACCACCCTTCTTGTTGGCTTGGCGGCCTCGGTTTCTATGATCCAGGTGAATTTCCTGTTGCCCACCGCGGGCCGGCAGCCGGACTCGTTCGTTATGAACGATCTTATGCGGCTCCCGCTTGGCATTCTGACCGGGGTTGGCTTCATAGGCGCCGGCGCAATTATTCGACGCAGAGACATCGTGATGGGCATTACTACCGCTGCGACACTGTGGCTCGCCACACTAATCGGCTTGGCGTTGGGCGGGGGGCAGATTCCACTGGGGCTTTCGGCGACCGCGCTGGGACTATTCGCCCTCTGGGGCGTTAAGAGCTTTGAGAAGCTTTTCCGAAGCGAGCACGCGGCCAATCTCGTGATCGAGGTCGAGGGAGCCGCGCCAAGCGAGCCCATAATACGCAGCCAAATTTTGAACGCCGGCGCTTCAATAAGTAGAAGCAGCGTATTATTATCTGGCTCTCGTCACCAGGGCTGTTTAGTTCTCAGAGAATGCTGCGTATTTTGAGGATGGCGTCGAAGTCGATAGCTGCGCGCCATCTGGCGTTTTTGATGTTGTCGCAGCCATCGGCGCGCAGCAGATTATAGGCGAAGGAGCGCAGCCTCGCGACGATGTCTGGGTTCTTGCGGATGCGTGATGCATCCTCGGCGAAGGCGACATCGCGCACATAGTGGCTGCCGTTCTCGACGCGCCAGTGGCTTCTGATCCATTCGTTCCAGCTTTCAGGCGTCGGGCCTGTCGCCGAAGAAACCCAGAAAACGGTCTCGGTCGTTTGTTTGCAAAGGCCCGTTGCGGCATTGCGCCGACAAACCGTGCGCTCGAGCCGCAACACGGTTTTGATCAGCGGCTCCCATGGCGTATGGCGAAACCACGCCTTGGCGGGAAAGACTGTCAGTTGGCGCGTTTCCCAACGATTTCGGCCTTTTGCCTCGCTCTTTGCAAAACTGCTCGGCTTGCGGCCCGCGGCGCCGAGTTCGAGGCGGCGGCGCAACGCTGGTTGGTTTTCTTTAACTTGCGTCAACAGATGATTGCCCGACGCGATCACCCGCCGGAACAATTTTTTTGGCAATGCGCGGCGTCCAGCGTGAACAGGCAATCCTTCAGTCCCAAGGCTTCGATCAGTTCGGGCGCCGTCGGAATTTCGTTGCTCTTTTCCGCGACCATCACATGAGCGAGCACGATTTGGTCGGCATGGCGCAACGCCGACATCATATGCGCGGCCTTGCGGTCGTTGAAAGCGTCGAAGCTGCCGCGCAACGTCTTGCCGTCGACGGCGATCGCGGTCAGTCCCTCGACGCCAGGCGGCGTAGGCATGCTTGCAGCATGGCGTCGAAACGCCGCCTCCAACGCCACAGGATCGACGCCTTGCAGGATCAGACGCAGGCCCGTGTACGAGGGAGAATAGGGCAGCTTCAGGCCAAAGGCCTCATTGAGCCGCAGACGATGCGCGCGAATGAACTCGTGCATCTGCCGATAGGAATTGGCGCCGGCCACCATGCGAGGATCGCGTAGAGCAGCACCGTCGAAAGATCGAACCGCTTGCCTTCCCGACGACGATGGTCCGGTATCTCGCGCAAAATCTCCAGCAGCGACGCCTGCATGCGACAACCTCCGATTCGGGTTGTCGCCTATAGATTCACACATCCTGACCGCCGGGAATCTCAAAACCGCATTCAAAGCTCAGAGAACTGAACAGCCCTGCTCTCGTCACACACTCGAATTCGAACTGATCCAGCTTCGCCAAGCGTCAGCGACGCAGATCCCCGATTTTGTAAATGAACTCGCTCGGCAGAGTGGCGTTGTCAGATTGAATTGGCGAGCGTCTTCCTAGTATAAGTGATGGCGGCGGCACAAGAGGAGCGCGCATGCGCGCCGGCGGCCGACAAAACCATTCGGGAGCCATGGCCCCAAGCCGCCGGTTGCCGTCGTGCGGCCCCAAAACTGCGCGCCCGGCTGGAACAAGCGAGCCGAGCACGCGGGCCGGACCCAACTGGGCGACACTGGCAGAAGCGCAGCTTTATTCGGAAGAGCTTGGAATACGGCTCGACAAGCTCTCCGACCGGGAGCTTTTCAAATGGTTCCTAGCCAGCTCACTATTTGGCGCCCGGGTTACGCCGTTCATCGCGAAGCAAGGCTACTTGGCTTTGAGGCGCAACGTGCGCCTCACGCCGCGTCAAATGCTAAAAATAGGCGAGAAGGAGATTTACGTGCTTCTACTTCAGGCCGGCTACGTCCGCGCCGCAAAAGAAAAGTCGAGCTATATCGTCCAAGCTTGCCAGAAACTGCTCGCTTCATTCCAGGGCAGCCTCGAAAAGTTGCATGACAAAGCCGAGAGTCCTCGCCAGTTGGAGGCTCTTGTTACTGAATTCCCGGGATGGGGTCCGGTGACGGCCAATATTTTTCTCCGCGAGCTTCGCCCGTTTTGGAAAAAGGCCGACCCTTCGCCGCTGAGAAGAGTCGTCGACTACGCGCGCGAACGAGGCTTGGACCTTCGTCAGATCCCTCGCAAATCCTTGTCTTTTGCCAGATTAGAGGCCGGCATTGTGAGAGAGCTGGCCAAAAGGGGAGAACGGCGCAAGCTCGGCACCCGCGGCGCTGCCGTCAAGGTAGCGCCAGGCGACTCTCTATTCCGCTAGTCAATCCAGGCGTGCTATTCCGGCGAGCTGCTCGAGGTCCAGACGCTGCTTGCCGGCAGGGAGACGACATGATCCGAGTCGTGCTTTTACTCGCGTTCTCGCTCACCGGCTGCGGCGTGAATTATCACCTCCGCCCGAAGGAAGCCTGCTCCACCTCCGGCGTTTCCCCCTTCGCTTCCAACTGCCCCCCGCCAGATTCAAATGCCAGATGAAAACCACCGCTAGCGAGAACGCATCCGTAACTTCGGCTGACGCCATCAAGCCGGAAAGCGCTTCTCTCACCACCCAAGCACGAATATCTCGGCAAAAGCCGCCGCATAAAGCAACGCCACAGCAGCGAAAACCACTTTCTCTTCCATCGTTGCGTCCTCTGCCGGATCGCCCCAACGCCGAGATTTAAAGTCCGCGGGCTCGAGAAAAAGATGGCCATCAGCACTTCGTCGCGCCCCGCCGCGATTCCGCCGAAATGTTTTCCGCAAATGAAACCGCTGGGTGCATAAGCGTAACATGCGGAGTCTGCGATGGATTTGCTCGATATCGACCGGAGTGGTGGCGGTGAAGCTCATCTTGGGGATTATCTCCAGGAGCCCGTTGCGAACTACGTTCAGCAAGAACCTGCACTCTCGGAAATCGACACCACGGCGGCGCTCGAGTTGGTGTCGGAGGCGGCGGCGGTTTTCAGGTCCCTTGAGCAAGAAACAGCGCAGGCCCTCTCCCACGCTCATGATTTGGCTTATTCATTCCGAAACAAGCTCGAACTCTCAGAGGCTCGCGCTCAACGGGCTGAAGCAACGATAGAAGAGTTAAGCGAGGCGGTTGCGCAGGCGCGAGAAGAGCTGCAAATGCTACGGAACCAACTTTCCGCCAAAGAGGCGCAGTTCGTCGCCATGGAGGAGCGCGCCCAGCGCGCCGAGAAAAGAGCTGATGGAGCGGAGCAGCGAGCGTCGGAGGCGAATCTCTCTATAGGTCGTATCCTAGAGGCGATCCGATCACAGCTTCCAGCGAGACAGCAGTAACGTCGTTCAGATTGACAGTTCGCTGCGGCTGCGCTTCGCGACGGCCCCTTTTTGGGGCCGTCGAATGCGCTCCACGTTTTTGATTTGGCGCGATTTCCTCGCTCGCATAATTCCATGCGAGCGGAAAGCGCGCTAGAACGGGGCTGGGCGTGCGCGCATCCGCGATGCCCGTTGTCGCCTCAACTAAATGCAAGCGAAAGAAAAATGAGCGTGAGAAGTTCGACCCCTTTGGCTGTCGCCATCCTCGGCTTGTTGTTGGCGATCCTGAGCTACGCAATCACGGACGAAAAATTTGGCAGCGTCGTATATGGATCGGGGCTCATTTCCGCCGGTTTTGCCTTGGCGCACTGGTTTGCAATCCCCATCCAGAGACGCAAGATTCCTCCACGTCTATGATCCGGCGCCGCTCGCGGCGGGAAGCACTGATTTTGATCGGCAAGAGACTGTCGAAATGAGCGCCTTCTTTGTGCTCCTTACCGACCACGACGGCGGGCGCCCTCGATTTTTGGCGTTCCCGCCCAGAGAAAGGTAGCAGGTTCTCGGTCGAACGCCCTCACAGGGGCCGGGGAGGTCGTTCGATTTTGGCCTGTTCCCTTGGCGGCCCGCGGCCCTCGATGCGGCCCGCAGCCCTCGATCTAAACCGGCGCCACGGCGCCGGCTTGCTTGATTGTGCGGCGCGACCGCGCCTTAATAAAGGTAGTTATAGCAGACGTTGATCCATTGCCAGCCATAGGCCGTCCAAGCGCGCCGCCAGCAGGAATTGTAGCCATAGCCGTAAAGACCATATCCAAGGAACGGCGCAAAAGCGAAGCCATGGCGGTGGCGAAACGCGAAATGGCGAAACCCCGGATGCCCTAGGAACGGTCGGGCAAAAACCCCGCCATGAGGCATAAACATTCCGCCGCGGAAGCCTCCGAAGCCAAGACGCGGTCCCATGAAGCCGCCGCCGAAATGAGGCGCGCCAAAGCCCCCGCCGAAACCTCCGAAATGAGGCGCGCCAAATCCGCCGCCAAAGCCGCCAAAATGGGGAGCGCCAAACCCCATGCCACCGAAGTGCATCCCCCCGCCCCCGAAATGCATGCCGCCGCCAAAGCCGCCAAAACCACGGGCTGTGGCAGGCCCCGCCAGGGCTGTCGCCGCACAAACCGTCAAGGTCGCGAGACTGCCGAGAAGCTTGCTGTTCATGGCTAACCCTCCAGATGCAAGGTCTGCGAAGGGATGGCTGAAACCCTTCGCGGAGGCGCAGATGGAAGGCGAAAAACCGCTTCAATTCCAATGACAAAAAAGTCATTTCCTGACAAAAATGTAAGTTTCCCAGCCCTGCCGCTTCATGGCAGTTTTCTCGCTGTGCGCGCCAGCGACCTTACCAGGATGCGCGATCATGTCTGACCGACTGTGCCCTATTCTCATCGTCGAAGACGACGTCGAGATGGCCGAGCAGCTCGCCGACTCCCTGAAGACCCTTGGCTACGGCGTCGACGTCGCCGGAGACCTCGCCGGTGGCCAAAGCAAAGCGAGAACCGTACAATATGGGGTGATCATTATCGATCGTCTGCTTCCAGACGGCGACGGGATTGAAATTATCCGGAACCTGAGAGAGGAGAGGCGGAATACGCCGGTCTTGATCGTCAGCGCGCTGGGGGAAGTCGATGATCGCGTTCGCGGCCTGCGGGCCGGCGGCGACGACTATCTCATCAAGCCCTTCGCCTTTGCTGAACTGCTGGCGCGCATCGAGGCGCTCGCGCGCCGGAGCGAAAGCGTTATCAAGGAGACCATGCTCCGCGTCGGAGATCTGGAGCTTGACCTTCTCACACGGCGAGCGCGGCGAGGCCGCCGCGATATCGCCTTGCTGCCCCGCGAATTCCGCTTGCTTGAATTCATGGTTCGCAACGAGGGGCACATCGTTACGCGGGCGATGCTGCTTCAGCATGTCTGGGACCTCCACTTCGATCCCATGACGAACATCATAGATGTTTACGTCAGCCGCATTCGGCGCAAGGTCGATTTCGGCGACGATCGCCCGCTCTTCCATACGATCCGAGGCGTAGGGTTTTGCATCCGTGCTGCTGGCTAAGACCTTACGTTCGTCGACTTACAAATTGGCGCTCGTCGCCATAGGCGTGTTCGGCGTTTTCGTCATTGCGCTCTTCGCTTATGTCCGCTGGTCTACCGTGAGTTATGTTCGGGACATCGTGGATCGCGCGATCGGGACCGACCTGTCGGCGTTGGCGGACGCCTATGCTGTCGGAGGACGATCCGCTCTCGTCGCCGTCATCGAGCGCCAGCGCGCGGATCCGCATTTCAAAGACGCCGCCTACCTGCTGGTCGATCCGTCTCTGGCGCCGGTCGCAGGAAGCCTGGACCGATGGCCCGCGCTGCCAAAGGATGCGAGCGGCTCCGCAGAAATCTCGCGCTCGGGTGGGACGAGCCCGCTCCGGTTGATGTTTACAACGCTTTCGAACGGGGACCGTTTGCTGGTCGGACGGAAAACGGAGGGGCTGAATGGGTTTATCGGCGAGATCGACACGGCCCTTGGCTTGGGCGTCGCTCTTGTTTTCGTCCTTGCCGCGGTCGCGAGCGTCTCTGTCACGCGGAGGACGGTCGGCCGGATCGAAGCCATCAACGCCACCAGCCGGGCCATCATGCAAAGCGGCCTGGACAAGCGCATACCGCTTCGTGGCTCGCATGACGAGTGGGATGAACTTGCGGCAAATCTCAATACTATGCTCGAGCGGATTCAACTTCTCATGTCGGAGGTCAAGGAGGCGACGGATAATGTCGCCCACGATCTGCGGACGCCTTTGGCGAGGATGCGGGGGCGGCTCGAAAAGGCGCGAATGCGAGAACGGGACAGCGATCGAGACCAGCTGCTTATAGAGGACACCATCGCCGATCTTGAGGAAGTGTTGAGAATGTTCACCTCCTTGATCCGAATTTCCCAGATAGAGGCTTACGATATTTCCAAGTCTTTCCGCCGTGTAAACTTAGCCCAGGTCGCGGACGAGATTGTCGAGCTCTTCGACGCTGCGGCAGAGAAGAGGAATATCCATTTGCAGCGGAGCGGAGACAGCAAGGTGATGGTCGTCGGCGACCGTGACCTGCTCTTCGACGCGATCGCCAATATCGTCGATAATGCGTTGAAGTATGGGCCAGACAGAGGTCGTGTCCGCGTCGAGACAAGAGAGACGACAAGCGGCGGCGTGATTTGCGTCGTGGATAACGGGCCCGGCATCCCGGAAGGCGAGCGACAGAATGTCTTCAAGCGCTTCTACCGCTTGGAGAGGAGCAGAGCATCGCAGGGCAACGGACTGGGACTTAGCCTCGTATCGGCAGTCGCCCGCCTGCATGGCGCCGTGATCTCGCTGTCGGACAACGTTCCTGGCCTCAGGGTTCAGCTCGCCTTCCCGCCGTTATCGGCGGAAGGCGGAAGAGACTCGTAGAAAGCCGCCGCCGGCAACCGGCCGCCTGTCTTGGAGCGCATGCTCGAGCGCATCGAGCGCCTGGCCTAAAGAAGGGCTTGGCTAATGTCGGCTATGAGGTCGTCAGCGTGCTCAATCCCGATGGACACGCGGATCAATGATGGCGTTATGCCGATTACGCTTCGCTCCTCGGCCGTGAGCCCGGAGTGAACAGTCGTCGCAGGATGACAGATCAAGGATTCCGTTCCCCCGAGGCTGACAGCCAATTTGAAGAGCTCAAGTCGGTTAAGAAAGGCGAAGGCCTCATCCTGTCCGCCAGCGATCTCGAACGAGAACGTCGAACCGGCGGAACGTGATTGGCGCTCCATCAAGAGCCGAGTTGGGTGATCAGCTGGCAACAACGCCGGATAATGGACGCGCGCGACTCTTTTATGTTCAGAAAGAAACCTGGCGACAACGGCGGCGTTGGCTGCCGCCCGCTCCATTCGCAGGGACAGAGTTTCGAGGGAGCGCGTCAGCATCCAGCACGAATGCGGATCGAGTTGTGTGCCGATAGCGCTGCGCATGGCTCTAATGGGCTTCAACTCGGCGGCCGAGCCGACAATTGCGCCGCCGATTAAATCGCTGTGGCCCCCGACATACTTTGTCAGCGAATAAAGCGACATGTCGGCGCCGTGTCGACGGGGCGACTGAAAAACAGGACCTAGCAGGGTGTTGTCGCAGCAGACCAAGGGGCGGGTTCCTTGGCGGCGCGCAATGTCTTCTGAAATGGAGCGCACCAGGGAAATATCGACAAGGCTATTCATCGGATTCGACGGCGTCTCGATGAAGATCATCGCGATGCGCGCGTTAGCGCCGATCTGCTCGGCCGCGGCGCGGATGTTTCGCTCATTCATGCCATCCGTAAATCCGACGCCTTTGATGCCGAATGGAGCGAGGGTTCTGCTGATCAGCACCTCGGTTCCGCCATAGAGTGGACGGCTGTGCAGGATCGCCTCCCCGGGCCGGACATAAGCAAGGATCGCGGTGGTGATTGCCGCCATGCCCGAAGCGAAGACGAGAGCGCTCTCGGCGCCTTCATGAATGGCCAGCCGATCCTCGACGATTTCAAGGTTGGGATGATTGAAGCGAGAATAGACGAGGCCGGGCAGCCCCTCAGCCGAAGCCATCTGCCGCCCGGCCATATAGTCGAAAAAGTCGCGGCCCTGCTCCGCCGTTTGGAAAACGAAGGTGGATGTTAGAAATACGGGTGGCTTGACGGATCCCTCCGACAGAGCTGGATCATAGCCGTAGCCGAGCATCAGCGTTTCTGGTTGCAGCGCGCGCTCGCCAATTTTCACTTTGTGATAGCGAACCGAGTCCATAGCCAAAGCCTTTCGCGGGACGTGGAAATCGGCGATCTGTTCAGACCGTCGGTTTCCATATAGCGCTTAGCTCCCACCCGACGCTTGGCTACGTGAGAGTTTGGCTCCGTCCTGCGCTCACCGCTCGGCTGCTCCGGCGCTTCGCACTGCACAGCACCCAGCGACTGAAACCGCCCGGCGGCATGGCGATCGCCGGGCGGTTCGATTCCACGCCTTGCCCAGGGCTACCAAGCGCTGGGCACGCTCACGTTCACCGTCGCGCCAGACGAGAGCGTCACATAGGAGGTCGTCTGTCCCCCATAGACCAGCGGGCTTGTCCCGTAAGTCACGCCAGTGAGAGGAACGGTCACGCTCGTCGCCGGATTGGGGTTCTGAGACTTCGTGGCCGTGTACCACGTCCAGGCGGTATTCTGGTTGGAGCACGGCAGCGGCCGGAGATCGGAGCCTGGCCCAGGCAGCGGCCGATATCCAGGATCGCAATTAGTGACCCCCGAGGTCGTCCCAGAACCTGTGGCGGCAGGCTTGGTATAGGAGATGCTGATCGTCTGCGAGCCGGCCGCCTGATTATAGGTCGCGGTGATCCCCGACCGGTTCAGGAAGCGATCGGTCCTGCGCTGATATTGCAGGCCGAGATTGTGAAGCGACGGGCTAAGGAGCGGGAGGTTGAAGATCTTGTTGTATTTGGTGAGCGTCGCATTGATCACGTCGCCCAGCAGAGTGTGGTTCGGCCCGGCGGTCAAGCCGATCGTGCTGTCGGCGGGGCCCGACCACGTGAAAGCCCGTAGATTGCTTTGGTGCGCCATGATCGGGTTCTGATCCCCTTTCAAGAGACGCAGCAGCCAGGTATCGGACTCGTGGCCGAGGATTTCATTATAAGCGATGTTACGGCCGAGATTCCAAAAGTCGGACGCGAATGAACCGCCGGGGCCGTAGAAGTAATTGTATTCCGAGACCCATTCATCCGGCGTGGTGACGTTGTAGTAGAGATTGAGCGGATAGCGCGGAATCTCCAGCATCGAGTTGGCATTGCTGGCGGTATAGTTCCACCATCCGGTATTGGGATAAACGCCCTGTTCGTCGGGAACGCTCGTGTCGGTCACGCTGAATTTGGCGTTGAATTTGGTCGGACCGAGCGCGAGCATGGAGTTGTAGTAATCGAGGCCGGAGATGCTCGGATGGACCACCGAGTCCTTGTAGTAGTTCGTGAGCTGAAGGGTGTTCCTCGCGATCGTGTCGTTTTGGTTCCATTCGCTTAGGATGGTCGAGGTCGAAATCGCCGCCGAGAAAACCCCTGTGGAAACGGGATTCGGATACGGGGCCGTCGGGTTGAGATAGGCGTGATCGTACGTATGGCTGATCCAGTTGAACTGGTTCTTGTTGGTCTTTACCGCCGGCGTCAGCGTATCATTGGCAAAGGCGCTCGTCCCGTAACCGTTGAACGGGAACTCGAGCCTGAATGCCGCGCCGGTCGCCGTGCCGCGAACGCCATTTTGCCAGTTGACAACATTCTGCAGATCTTGCCCCGTCATCCGATATTGGACGGTCGTGGGGTCGATCCCTTTAGCAGAATACCAACTCATGATCGCACTTGTGATCTTGGGATCGAGATTGGGATATTCGCTCGGGGCGGTCGCGGCGTATGCGAGGTCGGACGGGGTGCAACCTGGCTGACTCAACGAATAGCCGGAAGGCGCCGCTGCATAGGGCGGGTTGAGATAACCCTGCGTATTCAGAGTCGAGATAGAGGGGCACGTCGTATCCCAGCGATCATCGGGGATGAGAAGATCATCCGGCTGAGCGAGCATGCTTACCTGACGTTCACCGAGGAAAACGCCCTTCGTCACCCAGTTGATGACGCCGTAGCCCAAAGCCACTGAATGGATCAGATTGGGGTTGTGATCCATTGTGAGAGCCATGACCTCTCGCCCATCGGGGTTTGCATAGGCGGAGGCGAGAACGGAGACGCCGGCTCCATTGGGAACGGTCAGCAGCGCCTTGGTTGTCGAATCAACCGGCGCCGCGAAATAGGTCCAGGCGTTGCTAATGGTCAACGGGTTGGCCGCGTTGATATAGGGAAAGACCGTTTGTCCGACGCTGGAGAGGGTTGCGTTGGTGATCGGAGTCGCCGTCGTGTCCTGATAGCTCAAGCCGTTTGGTCCGGTCGCCGCAACCAATCCCAACGTATCGCTCGGACATGTCGGGTCGGTGAGACAATTCGGGCGCCAGCCGCCGGGGATGGTATAGAGATTGGCCTCGCGCACGCCGAACTGCTTTTCATAGGCTGCGAGCGCGGTCCAGGCTGGATAGCCAAAGGCGTATTGGCATGAGCTCGTCGTGCAATACACCAGCGTGCTGGTCGTCAGGATGACCGCCTGATAGGCCGCGTGCGTCGTCGGCGCGCAGGCGCTTGCAGTCGCGCCCACATAAAGTTTCGCAACGAGATTGCAGCCGCTCGTCAGCAGAGTCGAATCGTTCGCCGCGAGCAGCGTGTCATAGGGCACGCTGGCCATGTCCAAAAAAGAAGTGATCGCCGCATAGGAAGGCTCGTTCCCATCCGTGGCGATGACCAGAACTTTGAGATCGACCTGCGAACCCGCGGGCACCGCTGCTTGGGCGGAGGGAACGATCGCGTCGGCGATCGCCGCCAGCGTTCTTTCGAAGAGATTGCCGGTCGTTCCCTGCTTTTTCTTCGCCTTCCCGGTCGGACCGTTTCCGGCGGGGTCGGTCGCGTATGGGGGCTGCTGGATCGGGCCTGTCGGATAGGATTGCGGCTTTAGCGACTTCAACAGGTTTTTCTGGGCTTTGGGCGTCAAACGATCTGGATTGCCGCCCTGGTGCGCCCTTGCGACGCTCGTCGCCGCGACCGATGTCAACACCGTCAGCGCAACGCATGCCTTTAATCGTTTCGATAATTTGTTCTTGGAGAAGCGCATGGCCAACGTCCCTTATGTTCTCCGAACCATTCGGAGCTTGAAACCTACGGACTCCATAAAATTGCCGCAATTCGGCAAGTTGGCTTAAACAAAATGGAGAAACCAAAAGATCAGGCCTCAAGATAATTCCGGCTCTGTCGGAGAATGAGTTTTGTAAATGGTGCGGGCGATCCAGCTCGCAAAAATTCGGGTGACGGCGACTGATGATTTGAAGCCGCGAAGGATGCGATGAAGACAGGGGTCAAGGCCTGCAAGCCCTCCGCTAAAGCGCATTCGCAAAAATTGACAAACTTTTGCGATTTGAATGCGCTCCAGATTCTTGATTTGGCCGCTCTTGCGTCGGCGTCACATGCGCGCGCGCATTTGCGCGTCCGCGAGGAGCGCTACGGCGACGCGGTCTATGTCGAGCCCCGGCGAAGCGACGCCGAGTGAAGCGAGTTTGGCCGTCGACCCTATGATGATCCGCGGCTCTCCCGGACGCAGCCGCGCAGGGTCGACGACAATTCGCATCATCTTGCCCGAACACAGGAGAAGCCTCTCCACGATGCGCCGAAGATTCGTGGCGGCGCCGCTACAGACATTGACGACGCCCCTCGCGCCCGGACGCTTTGCGAGCGCGACGAGAGCCGCGGCAGTCGATGAAACGTCCATGAAGTCGCGAGAGACGTCGAGATTGCCAGTAGTCAGCACATGGTCTGGCCCCGAGATCTGGCGGGCGAAATCGCTGAGCGCGAGATTGGGCGGCATGCCCGACCCGATAGGGTTGAACAATCGAGCGACGAGAACTTTCGCGCCCGTCTCCTCGCCAAACGCCAATGCCGACATGGTCTGGGCCAATTTGCTGCGGCCATACTCGCCCCGGGGCTGGCAGAGAAGGTCTTCCTCGACCGCCGCGCCATCGACGATCGCATCGCCGTATTCGGCGGCGCTGCCCGCAAGGAGGAGATCGGGTTGCGCCCCAAGACGACGCAGGGCCGAAAAAAGACCTTCAGCAAGGCCGACGTTCACCGCCTCGAAATCGTTCGCTGCGCCGTGAGTGGTCCCCGCCAGGTGAAAAATAATGTCGGGCTCGCTCGCGTCGAGCGCGGTTTGCCACTGCTCGCAAGTCCAGGGAGCGGGCCCGAAGGCGAAATGCAAGGGCCCGCCGCCCTCGGATCTGCCGACGGTGGCGACGCGCGCGCCGCCATCCTGTAGCAAGGTTGCGACGCGGCGGCCGACAAAGCCGCCCGCGCCGGTGATGAGGACACGCCGCATCAATTCGATCCCAGGAAAAGCTGCCGATCGTCTTCAAACATTTTTTGCGCCAGCGCGAAATCGTCGGGTCGTCCGATATCGAGCCAGACGCAGTCGTCCTGGAAGCAACGCACGTCTTTTCCGACGGATTTCAACTTGAGCAGAAGATTCGGCATGTCGAGATAGACATTCGGCTCGATATGCTGCCTGATCGCATCTCTCTTGAGAATATAGAGTCCCATGCTCACCAGATAGCTGTTCTGCGGCTTCTCGCGATAGGCTGTCATGCGCCGATCGTCGTCGATCTCTATCAGGCCAAACTCGAGCTTCACGTTACGCTGGAAAACGCCAACCGACGCGTCGGCGCCGGTTTCACGATGTTGGCGCGCCATGCCTTCGAGGTCGAGCGTCGTGAGCAGGTCGCCGTTCGTCACAAAGAAATCGTGGTCGAGAAAGTCGATCATGGAGCCGAGCGCCCCCGCGGTGCCGAGGGGATGGTCTTCGCCATGATAACGAATGTTGACGCCAATAGCCGAGCCGTCGCCGAAGTAGGCTTCGATCAGATGGCGCAGATGCCCGACCGCGAGGAGGATGTCCGTAACGCCGACGGCTTTCAGACGCCTGAGCAGCAGCTCCAGAATGGGCATATCCTGCAACGGCATGAGCGGCTTGGGGAAATTAGCCGAATAAGGGTGGAGGCGCGTGCCTTTGCCCCCCGCCATCACGACCGCCTGGAGGATCGGCTTCGCGGCTCCAATGAACGCAGCCGATGGAGAGGACGAGAATCCCCTCTTTAACGCCTCCGGCATCGGAGACTCGAAGCCGCTGACGCCCGGACCAGAGTGTTGATGCATTGCGATCTCCCAATACTTCAGAAGAAGGTGAGCACGACACGTTTACGTTGAAACTGCCGCATTACGACGCGCGCTGTTCTTTTCTTGCAGATCCTTTCTTTTCATTCGCGGTTCGAATGATAGTTGCGCCGTGGACGTTCCCTTCCAGAAAGCTTCTCTATCTTGAAAAACCATAGTTTTGCCGCAAAAAAAGATCAATTTGCACTAATGTTTATTCGACTGCCCGAAAGGCGTAGTTGCTGATGACGTGGATGGCCTGCATTCTGCGAAAGTCGGCTTTCGCAAGAGACGTCGGGCATGATTTCGTTGTTTTTTCGCTTTGTGAGGCAAGGTCTTGCGCTTGGCTGTGCGGGCGCGGCGCTACTTGCTTGTTTTTTTTCTAGTTCGTCCGGAGGCGCCGCCACGATGGGCATGCGCGGCCAGCGAGAGCAGCAGGCGTCCCGCAAAGTGCTGGCTCTTTACGACGGATCGGACGAAGCGGCCCCCGCTAAAACGCGCATCCACCATTGGCTCGAGACGCCGCTCAATCATCTCGGCTATGTCGTCGTCTACCACGACGCGCGGGCAAGCTTGCCGGCGATACAGGACGACGAACAATTCGCAGGCGTCGTGAGCTGGTTTTCCCATGCGCTCGTCGAGCCGGACGCCTATGTGGCCTGGGCGGCGTCCGTCGCGCGTTCGGGGAAGAAAAGCATCGTGCTCGGCGAATTGGGCGCCGGATATTGGTCGCGCAATTTGCCGCTGATCAATGCCGTTCTTTCGTCCATCGGCCTCCGGCACGCCGGACGCTACGTCGATCTCACCCATGGCTCCTCCGTCATTCGCAATCATCTCGGCGTCGAACGTTTTGATCCGGTCGTGCCTCCCTATCCGGTCGTCGAGGCGATAGGACCGCAAGCCGATGTCTTGCTCGAATTGGCCGCGCCTCCCCGCGAAGGCGGCGGGCGCAGCGTCGTTGTCGCGACCGGCCCCGGCGGAGGCTATGCCGGCTGGGGCTTCGAAGTGGCGAGCGAACCCCTTCTGGGTAGAATGAAATGGCTTCTCGATCCGTTTGAATTTCTAAGCAAGGCTCTGGGGAACGCGCCGTGGCCGAAGCCTGATGTGACGACGTCGTATGGGCGCCGGATTTTTTCCAGCGTGATCGACGGCGACTTGCCGGTCCTGGCGGCCGAGGAAGGCAGGCCGGATTCGCTAGCCAAACTTCTGAATGACGAGATCGCGCTACCGTTCCGCGATTTGCCGATGACCGTGGCGCTCGCGCCCCGCTTGCTCGAGGCGGAGGGCGGCGCAGAGGCATTTCGCGAAGAAATTTCGCGAATATGGCGAAATCCCAACGTCGATTCGGCTCTGGCCGGTTGCCTTCGTGAAACACCGCCGAGCCTGTCGAGCGCCGCCGGCGATGACTTGAAAGCCATGGCGCGCCGAATCTCCTGGCGCGCGCCGCGAGACGGCGCAGCGCCCGACGCGCATGACCGCAATATGGCGTCCGAGCTCGAGAAGCTTTCGGGATTGGCGGGGCCTCGTGAGGCTGCGCGCCTCTTTCTGTGGCCTCGGGACTCAATTCCGTCGCAAGAGCGCTTGGCCGAGGCCCGTCAGCTTGGCCTCTTCAATATCGGCGGCGCGGACGAACGCGTGGATTTTCCCTCATTGGCTGACATTCCAGCCCTCACAACTCCAGTCGGCCAGGAACGCCTGCTGCAGCTCGGCGCCTCTGGAGGATGCGCGCCATTCAGGGAAGGCCAGGGCGGCGCGGACGCCGTGCAGCGGCTGCGTATCGCGCTCGCCAACGGCGAGCGTCCGAGACGCGTGAGAGCATTCAACCTGGATTACCAATTGTCGCTGTTGCGCGACGTCGAGGGATCGAGAGCGGTCAAGGCGCTCTTGCAAGAAGCGCGCAGCGCGCCGTTGTTTCCGCTTCGCACGTCTGATTACGCGGCGATGGTCTCGGATTTCGACGACGTCGCATTGACTCGGATCGAGGCGCGCGCCTGGGCGGTCACGCGCCGCGGGGCCATCCAGACCTTTCGTTTCGATCAACCGGGGTTGGACCTCGATCTCGCTCGAAGCAAAGGCGTGCTGGGCCGAAACGAGGAAGCGGGAATTCTTTATGTGAGCCTCGACGCCGCCGAGCCCGCGCCAATTATATGGCTGGCCGATCAACAGCCCAAGGTCTCGGTCGTGGGCTTGAGCGAAAGCCGTTGGAGGGTCGTCGATCTGAAACGCGGCGATTGCGGATGGGATTATGTCGCCTCGGGCTTTGGTCCGGGCGAATTCGTTTGGTACGGGGTTAAGGCCGAGGCCCTCGACATCACGGCAAAACGAAACGCCGAGATCAAGTGGCGGGGGCGGGCTCATCCCGACCTGGAGGGACATGTGTCCTTCGTCGTCAAGGCTGACGGAAGCGAGCCGTTGACCATTGAGGCGCGTTGCGTGGAGACATCCGCGGAGGCAAAGCAATGACGCCCCAGAAGCTTCTCATCGTGGTCGTCGGCGTAATGGCGCCGCTTTCCGGCTATTTGCTGCTGCCGCATGCAGAGGAGCGGTTCTCGATGCTGATGCGCGAGGGGCAGTATCGCGAAGCCGCCGGCGAACTGGAGGCGCTCGTCGACTCGGGCGATTCGCGGCCATTCATTCTTGCCGCCTTGGCGCGGGCCTACGAGGCCTCCAGCGACGCCGCCCGCGCGATCGACGTCATGCGAGCCTATGTTTCGGCGCACCCGAAGGATCCGGAAGGGCCCCGCGCCCTGGCGCGCCTCTATGCCGCCGTCAACCAGCCGCAAGCCATGATCGACGCGCTCGCGAATCTCGTTGCGCTGGAGCCGAGCAAGGAAGACGTTGTGCGGCTCGTCGCGCTCCATCGGGGCTTCGGCCGTTACGACGAGGAGAGAAGCCTTCTGCTCGAGATGCGTGAAAGCGGCTTCCTCGAGATTTCACATTTGCAACGGCTGGGCGAGCTTCTGGCCGCAGCGGGCGATTTTGACCGTGCGATCGAAACGCTGTCGCGCGTCGACGAGAACCTCGCCGAGGATCAGGAGCGCGGCAGAATTTTGCTGTTCGATCTCCTTGTCTCGACCGGACGGGCCGACGAGGCGGTGACGCGCGCCCAGCGTTGGCTCGGCGCCTGGCGCCGGCCCTGGGTCGGGATGCGTTTGGCGCAGCGCTTCACGCACAAATCGAACGATCGCCAACTCGATAGCCTCGTTCTGTGCGCCGCGCGCGCCAATCCGGAAATGAAGGTTCCCATTGCGCGAATGCTTGTTGCGAATCACAGGATCGCGGTTGCCGGCCGCCTCCTTGCAATCGACGAGATCAAGGCGAAGGTCGCGACCTCCGAAAGCCCAACCGATGCGGATGTTTCAGCCTTGGTGGAAGCCGCCGAGGTCATGGGCGACCCACGTCCGGTATGGGCGGCTTTCGTCGCGACGTCGAAGAAGCGGACAGCCGCCAAGGCCCAGGTCGCTCTCGCCGAGTCTCTCGTCGAACGATTCGGCGTCGCCACTGTCGCGGTGCTGGAAAGGAGCCTTTCCGCCGAGGCGCTCGCGCATAGGCCGCTCTTCGCGGCGCGGCTCGCGCTCTACGACAATAATCGCCAGCTTGCGCGAAGAATACTCGACAAAGTGGACTCTCGACGTCTCTCCGACGACGAAAGGCGAAGCTGGGCAATCATGGCGGCTGAAGCGCTGTGACGTCTAAGCTAAATCTCCGAATCAAAGGGGCTTTCCCACGCCGTACGTATAATTACGTATTCAGCTGGCGCGTGCATTGCGGTAGGTGTAAGAGGCGTCGTTCTCCCTCCTAAAGCACGTAAGATCGCTCTCCGTTTCATGAGCGGCTCATTTCACGAAGATGGCAAGTGATGCAGAAGACAGCTTTCGTGTGCCTGCTGGGCGTTTTTGCGCTCAGTGGTTGTATTACCCCATCTTCTGGCCCTCAAAGGCAAGCTATTATAGAAAATTCAAGCCGTCAGGCGGCGCCCGACGGCGTCGGCAGCGTGATGGTGAGGCCGAGCTATGAGCTCGTCGAGTATGACGAATCGCTTCTCGGCCTGTTGAGCGCGCACAGATATGATTCGCTGCTCGGCCGTTTCGGCAATCACAGAGGCGGTCCGGGTCCGGTGAGGGTCGGAGTCGGAGACGTCATCAGCCTTTCCCTTTACGAGGCGTCGGCGAGCGGACTCTTTTCGCCGACCTCGAGCGACAGTCTGCGTCAGGGCAGTTTCGTCGCATTGCCGCAGCAAACGGTCGATGTGGACGGCTCCATCAGCGTTCCTTACGCCGGTCGCGTGCCAGTCAAAGGCAAGTCCACGAAACAGATCGAGCTCGAAATCATCAGCCGCCTCAAAGACCGCACGGACCAGCCGCAGGTCGTCGCCAGCGTCCTGGAGTCTCGCTCCAGCCTCTATTCCGTTCAGGGGGAGGCGAACCATCCTGGGCGCTTTGCGATCAATTGGGCGGGAGAGCGCCTCTTCGAGGGGATTTCGCGCGCCGGCGGCGCCAAATGGCCCGACTACGAAACGTCGGTGACGTTGACCCGCCGCGGCAAGACGGCGGCGACGATGCTGCAGACTGTCGTCATGAATCCGAGCGAGGATATTTATCTGCAGCCTGGAGACGAGATTTTCCTGCGTCGGGAGCCGCGTTTTTTCACGGCGCTCGGCGCCACCGGCCGCAGCGGCCATTACCCGATCGACACGCCCAGGCTGACGCTTGCCGAAGGCATCGGCCGTGCGCAGGGGCTTCTCGACATACAAGCGGATCCGACCGGCGTATTCCTGCTGCGCTGGGAGCGGCCGGAGCTTCTGGCCAAGATGGGTCGCGACGTGCAGTACTATTCCACGGCCCGCATTCCGACGATCTATCACTTTGATCTGGAAAATCCGTCGCATCTGCTGGCGTCTCAACGAATCGAGATCGCCGACAAGGATGTCGTCTATGTGACCAACGCCACGACGGTGGAAATGCACAAGGCGCTGCGGATCTTCGCCGACCTGTCCTACATCACCCTCAACGCGGCGGAAACCGCCTGGTTCGTGAGCAATGGATCGGGTGCGGTCGTCGGCGGAACGTCTTCGCTCCTCGGCCGATGAGGCCAGCGCGGCGCCCGCCCCCCGGATGGAACTCCACGTAGTACTTTAGTTGCTCACAATATCCCCACGAACCAAAAGGTATTTTTATAGCAAAGCTCAAGTAATCATCGCTGGATTTTGCGATTTTATAGGATATTTTCATTCTGTGGCGAGAGCTACTCTGGCCTCATCAGACAAAGAAATTATTGGAAGGATCGATGGCACTAGCGGAACGGATTTCCGCGCCTCCCGCGCAAGGGAAGGCAGTCCGCGGGCGCCCGCGTCCCATGGCTTCGGTAAGCGGCTTGCTTACCGGGGCGGCAAGCCTTTTCATCGAGACGGCTAGCCTGATCGCCTTCGTGGTCGTCGCCGTGCATCTCTATAGAGGCGACGGCGGCTTCGCCGCTCTCGATCCGAATCCGCTTTGGATACCGGTCATTTTCCTTTCAGCCCAATATGGCGCTCTTGGCGGAACCTTCGCCGCCCTCGGAGCCACGGCGGCGCTTTACGGCGTCGACATGCCACACCGCGCCCCCAGTCAAGATTTCTATTCCTACGCCGGCGCCCTGGTCGTCCAGCCGATCCAATGGCTGACATACGCGGTCGTCATCGGGGGATTACGGAGCCTTCATATCCTTCGCGCCAAGGCGCTGCAAAGCGACCTCGAGGATTCGAACCAAGCTGCGATTGAGCTTGCCGATGGCCTCGAACGGGCGCTTGCGGAAATCGAGCGCCTCGAGCGCCGGATCGCAGGAGAAGCCGGCACGTTGAGCGCGACCTTGCTTTCGCTGACGGAACTGGATTTCCGTGATGCGGGAAGCGTGGTCTCCAGCTTTGCTCCGATCGTGTCGAACACCCTCAACGCAGCGCTTTTCACGGTTTATTTGGGCGCGTCGAGGCGACCGGCGGGGTGCTTCCGCTTTGACGAGGAAGGCGGCGCCAGCGTTTCCAAGGCGCCGAAGCTCGATGCATCGTTATGGAAGGCGCTGGAGGAAGGGCGGGACTTCGTCGGCCCGCTCGATCCAGACCGAAAGGCGCTTCTGCCGGCCGGCTCCTTATGCGCGACGCCGATCAAGTCGGCTGCCGGCGGCCCGCTCCTCGGCGTCTTGTTGATCGAAAAACTTCGGCCGCACCGGGAGCCCGGAGAAGCGCCCAAGCTCGCGCGGCTTTTGGGGCTGGCGCTTGGAGCCGCGCTGACCGCGGCGATGCACAGAGGGCGCGCAATGGCGTCCGTGCGCCCATGAACATCTGCTTCATCGCCTACGCCGCCCTCGCGTTCTACTTCCAGGCGGATGTCTTTCTGGCGGCGGCCGACCAACGCTTGGGCGTCGGCGCCCTTTTAGCGGGGCAAGCATATCTGCTGACTGCCAATCTGCTGCTCGCGGCGCTCTTTCGCCTTCGGCCGGATGTTTGCGGCGCATTGCTTCAGCTTGCGCTTTGGTCCTTGATCGCCGGTCCCTTCGGGGCCATCGTCGCCGCCGGCCTGGGGACGTTTCGTTGGCCGGCCGCCACGAGCGACTTTGCGAGCTGGCTTCAGAAGCAGGTTGAGCCGGAGCGGGGGAAACGGCTTCAAGGCCTCAGAAGCGCGCTACGCTACGGTCGTCTGCGGATCGAAGGGGCGAGCGCCGTAAAGCCATTGAGCGAAGTCTTCCTGCATGGGAGCCAGAACGAAAAACTAGATGCGCTGAACGCGATCGGTCGGCGTTATGATCCCGTTTTCGGGACGGCCTTACGCCTCGCATCGAAAGACGCCGACGCCTCAGTGCGCGTGCTCGCCTCGACGGTCACCGCCCAACTGCAAGCGGCGGCGAGCAGGGCCGTCGCGGCCAAACGAGCCGCGGCATATTCTTCGAGCGCGCCGGAGGCGTGGCTATCGCTGGCGGCGGCCCACTTGGGATATGAAGCTTCAGGGCTCCTCGGCGCCGAGCAGAGAAAAAACGAGTCGAAGGCTGCGCTTGCCGCGATCGAACAAGCCCTGCGTCTCGCATCCCCAGCGGCCGCAAACTCGCTATCGGAGCTCTCTGAGGAGTTTCGGGAACTTTCTCGGGTGGTCGGCGGTCAGCTCGACGCGCGTGAAGCGCGAGAGCGCGTATCGGACTTCGCAGGTACGGTGGGGCGCGCGCTCGCGCCGCAGCGAAGCGCCGCGCCATCGGAGCCAATCCGCCGCGTTGCAGCGTCATGAATTACGATTGCGACATTTGCCTGCTGATAGAGGGCGGCTACCCCTATGTTCTCGGCGGCCTCGCGTCCTGGACCGATGGCCTCATCCGATCGCTTCCCGCGCTGCGGTTCCATGTGATGGCGCTTATCATATCTTCGCAGACGCGCGAGCTACGCTACAATCTCCCCGACAATCTCGTCGGACTGACGGAAGTTGTCTTGGATGAGAGTCCACTCGGCAACAGATTTGCGCCGCCCGGCTCCATTTCGGCAGAGCGATTCGTCGCGGACATCGAGGCGATACTCACGAGCGACGACGGCGCGGCCTTCGCCTCCTTGATGCGCGCGCTCGAAGGATCCCAACTAGGAACAAGGCTGCTGCTCGAGTCCCGCGAGGCTTGGAAGGCGATGGCGCACGTCAATCAGAAGCTTCTTCCCAGCGCGCCGCTGCTCGATTTTTTCTGGACATGGCGCTTCCTCGCGCGAAGCATTCTCGCCGTTGCGGCAGCGCCTCTGCCGCAAGCGCGAGTCTATCACGCCGTGTCCACCGGCTATGCGGGCCTGCTGGGCGCGCGCGCCAAATGCGTAACCGGCCGCCCCTTCGTCGTGACTGAGCACGGCATCTATACCAATGAACGCCGCATCGAGATCGCCGCAGCCGATTGGATATATGAATCCGGCGCTTCGGGGTACGATGCGTCTCGCCGCTCAGGCGAGCTAAGGGATTTGTGGCTCGGCGCCTTCTCCAGCTTTTCGCGCATTGCCTATCAACTGTCCGACACGATCACGACCCAGTTTCGCGCCAACCAGCTCTTCCAGTTGATGGACGGCGCGCCAGCTAACAAGCTGACGCTCATCCCGAACGGCGTAAATCTCGACGAACTTCTTAGCGTCTCGCCTTCGCCGGAGCCGCGCCGTCCTTGCGTCCTGCTTGTCGGGCGTGTTGTGCCGATCAAGGATATTCGCACATTCATCCTCGCGATTGCGGCGTTGAAGCGCGTCATCCCCGAGGTCGAAGCGCTCATCATCGGTCCGGCCGATGAAGACCCCGGCTACGCCGCGGAATGCCGATCTCTTGTGGAGCAGCAGGGATTGGTCGATACGCTGCGATTTCTCGGCCGCGTCCCGGACATCAAGACCTATTTTGGCCAGGCCGACGTGACCGCGCTCACGAGCATAAGCGAGGCGCAGCCTCTCGCGCTTCTGGAGGCGGGGGCGGCCGGGCTGCCGGCGGTAACGACAGACGTCGGTTCCTGCCGCGAGATATTGGAAGGCCCGTCTGACGATCCGCAACGCGAAGCTGGCGGAATAGTTGTTCCCGCCTGCGATCCGCAGGCGACCGCGGACGCGCTCGCAAAAATATTGCTCGATCCGCCTCTGAAGCAGCGCATGGGCGCCGTGATGCGCGAGCGCGTCAGCAAGATCTATAACGAGGCCAGGTCCGCAAGAATGTACTCCGAGCTTTATCGGTCGTTTGCATGAGTAGCCGAGCGGCGGCAATATTGCCGCAAACAGGTGACAGACCAAAAAATGGCAGTGTAGAATTATTCATACGGGCTGGTAGAGAATTGGTGCGTTTTAGCTTCCTGAACCAAAGGGATTTTTTGAGCTAGGAAGGGAGGTGAGTGGATGGCGGGCATCGGCTTCACGCTCGAGCGTATGACGCAGGGCCGCTCCCTCAATGCGACAGTCACGGCCTATTTTTGCGCGGCCTTCATCGTCGCAGGTCCATGGATTCTCACCGTGCTCGGAATCGCTGGCGTCAGCTTCATCGCTTGCGAGGGGCAGTGCCTTTCCGTCCAGATTTTCCGCTCGGTCATCATCTACAATTCCTTGTTCTCGCTGATCGTGACGACGCCCATCGCCTATGTCTGCACGCGTTTCGTTTCGGATCGCCTTTACGAGGGGCGCGCCGAACATGTCGCATTCGCCTTGTTCGCGGGCCTCTGCGCCTTCGCGGTCCTTGCCGCGATCCTGGCGACGCCTTTCTATCTCCTCGCGACGACGCTGAGCCCCATGGAGCGTCTCGCCAGCGTGCAAAATGTCATGCTGGTCGGAGGAACGTGGCTTCTTATTCCGTTTATGGGCGCGTTGCAGAATTTCGCGGCTGTTCTGTCGGGTTTTGCGCTGGGAGCGGCCGTGATGGTCGTGACCGCCGCGGTCGCGCCAGGAACGACGCCGTTCTGGTTGCTGACCGGCTTCAATTCGGGCCTTTGCGTCATCGATCTGATCTTGCTTTGGCGGCTGTCGCAGGAATTCGGCGTGCGCCTCTCTCCGGATCATGCGCTTTGGCGCACGTTGCGTTACTATTGGGAGCTTCCAGTAATCGGCGTAACCTATGGGCTCGGTCTCTGGATAGATAAGCTGATTATGTGGAGCGCAGCGCCTAAAGGGACTCTGAAAGTCGCCGGCGCCTTGCAGACCATGCCGAGCTACGACACGCCGATGTTTTGGGCGCAGCTCGCTACTTTGCCGGCGGCGACCATTTTTTTCGTCCACGTGGAGACGCGGTTCTTCCACCTCAGCCGGAATTTCTACGCCCGGATCAAAGATCGCGCTTGCCTGGACGAATTGGAGTCGCTCATCTCGGAACTCGGGTCTTTCACCTCGAGAAGCGTCGCTGGGCTTTTCGTCGTTGCGGCGCTGGTCAGCGCGCTTGCGATCCTTGCGTCCTTTGTTGCGATCGATCCCCTCGGCCTGCGCGCCAATCAAATGGGCATACTCAGAAATGGTCTTATCGGCATGGCCTGCCATTCATGCGCCATGTTTTGTTTCATCCTCTTGCTCTACCTGGATTTGAGGCGGCAGGCGCTGGCCCTGTCGCTTATCTTTCTCATCCTCAATGGCTTATTGACAGCGGCTTTCCTCCCGCTTGGATTCCCGTTTTACGGCTACGGAAACATGCTGGCTTCAGCTTGCGCCTTCGTCGCCGCGATCGTGATGCTGGCGCGCGAGCTGCCTTGGTTGCACTTCCATATCTTCGTCACGAACAACCAATCCATAAGGCAAAGATAAAGCCGGGCGCAGTGGCGCGGTTCCCCTCGCTTCGAACCCGCTTCACCACTTCTGGAACGGCTTCGGCGGCTGTTTCGCCTCTTCGAGCTTCATGCGCTTCGAGACGCACAACCAGAGCTCGGTATAGGGATCGACGAGGCCCGGATAGTTATATCTACGGATGGCGCGCGCCCGGATGATCGCGCCATCCACATGCGTTTCGCAGAAATGCGCCGACTCGTCGGTCAGATATTCCCAACCCGTCCGCGAGAGATTGTAATGCTTTTGTTCGCTTTGCAGGCAAATTTTCAGGAGGTGGGCGCTGGGACGGGTCCCTTTTTGACCGAAGACGTCTTGGCAAGTTTTGCCTGAATCGAAATCCGGCATAGGCGCATTGGCGGCCCCTGCAGGAGCCACTGCGAAAAGAGAGAGGAAAATTACAAGCCTACGCATGTTTACCTCGCCTGTGCGTTCGAATTCGCGCGACCTCCATGATTGCCAAAGCAACATTGAAAGCAGATAGAGCATAAGCCTTGCTGCGCGCGACACAGCGCAAGCGTATCTCTGGTTTTTACGTAAGGCAACCATTCCCATTGCTCAGTTCGTCCAAAAGGATGTTTTGTACCATGCTAAAGTATTGCTTTCTAAGGGCAGCGCCCGTGGTAAACTTGCGCCACGTTTCAAAACCGGCTTGCACCTTATGAAAACAAGAAGTTACCCCTTGAGCATCCCTCCGCGCCGGTACGCGCTGGGCTGTTTCGCTGGCGCCTTGGCGTTCGTATGCGCTAGCAGAGCCCGAGCGAAGGCGACCGCGGTCGCCCCGCGGAATTCTCCCTGGAAAAACTGGATCGTTTATTACGGCGCCGACGCCGACTGCGAGACGTTGAGCTCCTACGACGTCATCGTCCTCGACCCGGCGTTCAAAGGCTCGATCGAGAAGTGTCAGGCGAAAGGCGCAAAGACGCTCGCCTATCTCAGCCTCGGTGAAATCAGCAAGACGAGCGCCTTTTTCCCCTTGCTCGACGACCCTGGGGCGCTTCTGTCCGAAAATGCAAACTGGCCGGGCGCCTTCCGGGCCGATGTCCGTAAACCGGCCTGGCGCGCGCTCATTTTAAAGAAAGCGGTACCCGAGCTCGTCTCGCGCGGCTTCTCGGGGATCTTCTTCGACACCTTGGATACGCCGCCGTATTTGGAAAAAAGCGACCCCGAACGCTTCAAGGGAATGCGGGCCGCCGCGATCGACTTGGTGCGCGCCATTCGGCGCCGTTTTCCGCGAATAATATTGGCGATGAACCGGGGATACGAGCTTCTTCCCGACATCGTGCAAGAGATCGACGCTGTCATCGCGGAGAGCTTCGTCACGACGCACAACTTCGATAGCCGCGACTATCGCTGGAACGAACCCGCCCTGGTCGCGCAGCAAAATGAGCTGTTGCGCCCGGCGAGAGAGCGATCGCCGCCCATGCCCGTGCTGAGTCTGGATTACTGGGACCCGGCCGACCCTAAGACGATTCACGAGATTTATCGGCGGGAGCGCGCGATGGGAAACATCCCTTACGTAGGTGCGCTGCTGCTCGATCAAATCGTTCCAGAGCCGCTCACGTGATCACCTTGATCATCGCCACCGATAGTGACGAGAAATCTAAATCTAGTTCGAGGGGGCAGTTACATGTGGAATCAAAAGAAGATAGCCGTGACGGGCGCCGCCGGCTTCATCGGAAGCCATCTTGTCGACGCGCTTGTAAGGGCGGGGGCAAGGGTTACTGCGGTTGTCCGATACAATTCGGCCTCGAATATCGGAAATCTTGCTTTTCTCGAAAAAGAGATTCAGGATTCTTTTCGCATCAGCGCCGGCAATATCGAGGATGCGGACTTCACCTATAGAGCCCTCGACGGCCACGATATCGTGCTGCATCTGGCCGCGCTTATCGCCATTCCCTATTCTTACGAGGCGCCGAGGAGCTATGTTCGCACAAATATGGAGGGGACCCTGAATGTGCTCGAGGCGGCGCGCCGTCATGCGATCGGGCGCGTCGTCCACACCAGCACCTCGGAAGTCTACGGCACCGCGCTGCGCACGCCGATCGACGAGAGTCATCCCCTGCAAGCTCAGTCGCCATATTCTGCAACGAAAATCGCGGCGGATAAGCTCGCTGAAAGCTATTTCCGCTCATTCGCGACGCCGGTAGTGACGCTTCGGCCTTTCAATACCTACGGGCCGCGCCAAAGCGCCCGCGCTTTCATTCCGACGATCATTTCCCAGGCCTTGGCGCGGGACGAAATCAGACTCGGCTCGCTCACGCCGGAGCGCGATATGACTTATGTCAGCGACACCGTCGCGGGCTTCATGGCCGCCGCCGTAAAGCCCGGCATCGAAGGCATGACCATCAATCTCGGCACAGGAAAGACTTTTTCCGTTGGCTGGTTCGCCGAGCGGATTCTCACAACGATGGGGGTCGAAAAGCCAATCATTCAGGAGAGTCAAAGGCTCCGGCCCGAAACGAGCGAGGTGATGAAGCTCGTGTCGGACAATAGCTTGGCGCGCAAGTGGCTCGGTTGGACGCCGCAGACGCCGCTCGATACGGGCTTGCGGAACATGATCGAATTCGCGAAGGCGAACCCGCACTTCTACAAGACGGACGCCTATGTAACCTAAACCTCCGGCTTGCTGGGCATTGCGCGCATCCCGCCGACCCCCCTCCGGTCGACGGTGTTGGAGGACGGGGCTATCCTTCCCCCTCCTCCCTATGCGCTTCCGAAACGGCCGAAGCGACGTCGGCGACGGAGAGGAATTCGTCCTGGTCGACGTCGCGGAGGATGTCGCCCAGACGTTGGGAGCTGCCCTTCGTCCAGTGCACCTCCTCCTTGCCGTGCTCGCGGATCAAGTCCTTCTTGGAGATCGGGAAGCTCGCGCCATGGAGCGCCTGTGTTACGGAGGCGACGCCGAAAGCGAAGCCTTTCGCCGGCCCCTTGTGGCCGCTGCCGCGACCCTCGCCCGTGTTTTCGGTCGTTCGAGGCATGGTGATTCTCCACCTAGTGCTTCTTGCCCTTGCCGGGGGGGACGGCGCCTTCCGCCCGCTTGCCTTCCTCGATCAGCTCCTTCACACGCTGCCCACCCTTGTGGCCGAGCTCGGAATAGCCCTCGGGGCCCAGTTCCTCTTTGCGGATCTCTCCGCCCATCTTGCCAGCTTCCTTGACGGTCATCGGTTTATTGCCCGATTTACCGCCGCCTTGTGGTCCACTATGCTTCTGCGGCATCTTCTTTACCTTTCGCCGTTACGGCGAAACCGGGGTTCAGGCTTCGCCGTCCTCCTCTTCTTCTTCCGTTTTCTCGATGTCGTCGACGCCCTCCTCGCGCTCGAGGCGCTTGCCTTCCTCGACGAGTTGTTTCACGCGCTGCCCGCCCTTATGCCCGCCGAGACGGCCAGCCTCCCCGACGGTCATCTGTCCATGGGGCTTTTCCTGCTCGCTGTGCTTCTGAACCATGGTGGCCTCCCCGTTTATTGCGGAACTAGTGGCGCGGCTTGGCGCCGCCACTCTTCTTCGCCTGTTCGCCTTCCTTCTCTTTCTCTTTGCCTTCCTCGACCAGCTCCCTGACGCGCTGACCGCCTTTGTGGCCACCCTTCTCGCCGCCAAGATGGCCGGCTTCCTGAACGGTCATTTTCCCCTTGCCGGATTTCTCCGGCTCGCGATCGGAATGCCGCTGAGCCATCGCGCTTCTCCTTCGCACGCCAAGGTCAATGACGCGGTTTGCCGCGACGGCTCGTCTCGCCGCCTGCTTCCTCCCCGCTCATCTCGGCGCCTTCGCCTTCTTCGGCTTTCTTGCCTTCCTCGATCAGCTGTTTCACGCGCTGACCGCCCTTGTGGCCGAGCTCTGAATAGCCCTCGGGGCCGAGCTGCTCCTTGCGCGCCTCGCCGCCCATCTTGCCGAGCTCCGAATAGCCCTCGGGGCCGAGCTGCTCTTTGCGCGCCTCCCCGCCCTTCTTGCCCATTTCGGAATAGCCCTCGTGGCCGAGCTGTTCCTTGCGGACCTCGCCGCCCATCTTGCCGATCTCGGAATAGCCTTCGGGACCAAGCTCCTCCTTCCGGATTTCGCCGCCCATCTTGCCAGCTTCCTGAACCGTCATCGTGCCCTTGGCCTTTTCGGTTCTCTTTTCATGTCCGGTATCGTGACTGCGGGGCATCATGACCTCCCGTTTCAACTGTCGCGCTGGAAGTTCGAAAGCTCTTCGGCCCTTTCCGAAACGAACGCCCGCGCGTGTGTTCCGGCCTTCGTAGCCGCCTGCCGGCCAGCGCACCCCAGCCGAGCAGCCCCTCGTCTGGTTGCTGGAGCGCCGGCGCATCAGTAACTGAAACGCCGGTCGCTATCGCCAGACGATCGAAGCGATCAGCGCTAGATCGGTTGCGCGTTGGGCATGGGAAGTAAGTACGAATACGTAGCGCAACGTTCATCCGGGAAAGAACGTCGCAACGCTCGCGCTAAACGACGTTTTTTCTTGTTTGCCAGTATGTTCACGCAGCGCGTGGGCGCGACCTTTCCGCGTTGTCGCGCGTTGAAGGGAGCATGAACCCGACAGATGAGAGACTGAACGCCGGCGCCAAACGCACGGTCTATGAACGCGCCTTCTCCTACTTCTCGCCCGACTGGCCGTGGATCGCGGTGCTCGTCGCGCTGATCGGCGTTTCTGTCGGCGTCGGATTATTGGAGGCTTGGCCGCTCGCAATCCTCGTGGACGCGGTGCTCACTCACGAACCGCGCGGCGGCTGGCTGCACGGCTATTTTTTGGCCCTGCTGCCCAAGGACAAGCCGGGACAGATTCTTGGCCTCGTCATTATCGGCCTCACGCTGCAGGTCATCGGCTATTCGGCCTGGATGGCCCGCATGATGATCAACTACTATCTCAACTATTGGGGAACGACGCGCGTCCGGGCCGTTCTCTTCGACAAGCTGCAAAGACTCGATCTCGCCTATCACCAGTCGCGCCCGCTCGGTGACTCCATCTACCGCCTGACGACGGACGCGTTCGGTCCCTGGGGCGTGGTGGACATTATGATCGGCACGTCCGTCGCGGCCGTGACCCTTACGGTGATGACGGCCATACTTCTGTGGCGGAGCGTTCCGCTCACGCTCGCCGCCTACGCTGTCGCGCCGCTCATTATCTGGAGCAATTGGCGCTTCGGCATGCGCATACATCAGCGCGCGCTGGAGTCGAAGCAGATCGACGCCGATCTCACCGCGCACATCCAGCAGGCGATGACCCGCGTGCCGCTCTCGCAGGCTTTCCGCCGCGAGCCCTTCGAATTCTCCTGCTTCGAGGAAGCGGTCGGGCGCAGCGTGAAAGCGCTGCTGCGCCTCAATTGGCAGGAACAGCTCTATCCGCTCGCCCGCGACATCGTCCTTTCCTTGGGCGGCGCAATCATTCTCGGCTACGGGGGCTGGCTCGTCTACCGCGACCAGTTTCTGGCGCCCGTTTCCGGCGGGATGACTGTCGGCGCGCTCATTATATTCATGGATTATCTGCGCAAGCTTTGGGATCCGCTGAAATGGCTCGCTGAATTCTTCTCCAAAATCCGAACTTTCGAGGCCGCCGCGCGTCGAGTCTTTTTCGTTCTCGACGAACCGGAGGCGATCAAGGATCGACCGGATGCGAAGCCGCTCCCGCCATGCCCGCGACTTCTTTCGCTCGACTGCATCGCTTTCGGCTACCGGCCCGACAGACTGGTGCTGTCCAATGTCTCAGCAACGATCGCCCCCGGCGAGATGGCGGCTTTCGTCGGCCCGAGCGGCACAGGCAAGAGCTCGCTCCTCAAGCTGATGTTGCGATTTCACGATCCCTCGCGCGGCGCCGTGCGTCTCGACGGCCTCGATATACGCAAGGCGCGCCTGGCGGACCTGCGCGCGCATTTCGCTTTCGTGACCCAGGACAATCTGATGCTGCCCACAAGCGTTGCGGAGAACATCGCCTACGGCAGGCCTTCGGCCACCCTAGAGGAGATCGAAAGCGCGGCCGCGCTCGCCGGCGCGGCTGATTTCATTGAAGCTCTTCCAGAGGGCTATGATACGCTTCTAAGCGAGGGCGGAGCCAATCTCTCGGGCGGCCAGCGGCAGCGCGTCGCCATTGCAAGAGCGCTCGTGAGCGAAGCTCCTTTCCTCGTCCTCGACGAACCGACGAGCGCGCTCGACCCGCAAAACGAGCGGTTTCTTATCGAAACGCTGCATCGCCTCAAAAGGCGCCGCACCATTCTGCTCGTCACCCATCGCCTCAATTCGGTGGTCGACTGCGACCGCATTTTCCTGATGGACGCCGGCGCCATCATCGAACGGGGGACACACGCCCAGCTTCTCGCGCGCGGCGGCGCTTATGCACGTCTCTGGCGTCGCCAGTCGGAGGACGAGGGCGCGCGCCCCTCGAAGCGCGCGAGATGGCCGCAACAAAAAAGCCGCGAGCCCGAAGCGGCGGCCGAGCGAGAGGCCATCAACATTGCTGGCTCGAGAAATAGGTGACGGAGTGCCCGGCGGTCGCGGCGATCAACTATGCAGGCCGGGCGCCTCGCGCCCTGTGTGGGCGACGTATTCTTTATAGCCCCCCTCATACCTTTGGACGCCCTCCGGGGTCAGTTCGAGCACGCGATTCGAGAGAGCGGCCAGAAATCGCCGGTCGTGAGAGACGAAGAGCATGGCGCCCTCGTAACTCGCGAGCGCCGTGATAAGCATCTCTTTCGTCGCAAGATCGAGATGGTTCGTCGGCTCGTCGAGGACGAGAAAATTCGGCGGATCGTAAAGCATCTTCGCCATGACGAGCCGCGCTTTCTCCCCGCCGGAAAGGACGCGGCACTTCTTCTCCGCATCGTCGCCCGAAAAGCCGAAACAGCCGGCGAGCGTGCGAAGCGACCCCTGCCCTGCTTGCGGGAAGGCGTCTTCCAGCGTCTCGAAAACCGTCCGGTCGCCGTCGAGCAGCTCCATGGCGTGCTGGGCGAAATAACCCATCTTGACGCTGGCGCCGACCGTAACCACGCCGGCGTCCGGCTGGGCGGCGCCGGCGACAAGCCTCAAGAGCGTCGATTTGCCGGCGCCGTTGACGCCCATGACGCACCAGCGCTCCTTGCGGCGCACGGCGAAATCGAACCCTTCATAGATGGGTCGGCTGCCGTAGCTCTTGTCCACATTCTTCAGCGTCGCGACGTCGTCGCCTGAACGCGGCGCCGGCCTGAACTCGAAGAGAATCGTCTGACGCCGCTTAGGCGGCTCGATTTTCTCGATTTTTTCGAGCTTCTTCACGCGGCTCTGGACCTGCGCGGCATGCGAGGCGCGCGCCTTGAAGCGCTCGATGAATTTGATCTCTTTCGCGAGCATCGCCTGCTGGCGCTCGAATTGCGCCTGCTGCTGCTTTTCGTTGAGCGCCCGTTGCTGCTCGTAGAATTCATAATCGCCGGAATAGGTGTTCAAGGCGCCGCCGTCGATCTCGACGACCTTTGAAACGATGCGGTTCATGAATTCGCGGTCGTGCGAGGTCATGAGCAGCGCCCCCTCGTAGCCTTTCAGGAATTCCTCGAGCCAGATGAGGCTTTCGATGTCGAGATGGTTGCTGGGCTCGTCGAGCAGCATGGCGTCCGGGCGCATGAGCAGGATGCGGGCGAGCGCGACGCGCATCTTCCAGCCGCCCGACAAGGCGCCCACGTCGCCGTCCATCATCTCCTGGCTGAAGTTGAGCCCGGCGAGAACTTCGCGCGCGCGCCCCTCCAGCGCATAGCCGTCGAGTTCTTCGAAGCGGCCCTGCACTTCGCCATAGCGCGCGATAATCGCGTCCATGTCGTCGGCTCGGCCGGGGTCGGCCATGGCGGCCTCGAGCTCGCGCAGCTCCGCCGCGACGGCGCTCACTGGCCCCGCTCCGTCCATCGCCTCGGCGACGGCGCTGCGGCCCGCCATTTCGCCGACATCCTGGTTGAAATAACCGATCACGACGCCGCGATCGATCGAGACCTGGCCCTCGTCAGGCTGCTCGCCGCCGGCGATCATGCGAAAAAGCGTCGTCTTTCCGGCGCCGTTTGGGCCAACAAGACCGACCTTCTCGCCCTTCATGAGCGCCGCAGACGCCTCGATGAAGAGTATTTGGGAGCCGTTTTGCTTGCTGATGTTCTCGAGGCGGATCATAGGGGACCTGGATCAAATGAAGCGGGGCGGGAGGCGGCAAAAATAGAGCGATCCGGGCGAAGGCTTCGCTCCGGCTCGTCGTTAGAGTCGCGATGACGATCAGTCGAGACCTAAACGGATCTCGGCGAACGATTTCATCTCTTTGCATGCATGATGGCGCGCCCGAAAGGATTCGAACCTCTGACCCCCAGATTCGTAGTCTGGTGCTCTATCCAGCTGAGCTACGGGCGCCTGTCGGCCGGCGGCTTGGACCCCGTTTGGAAGGGGTCAGCGCCGCGACATGCGACCGTTTAGCGACAACCGAAGCGAATAGCAAGGCCTGTATTTTTTGCCGCCCCGCGCTTGCGCGGCGGGTCCGATTCTTTAAGTAGGATGTGTCACGCGGGATTTGTCATGGAAACTTTCATCTCGGACGGCGTCGAGATTGCCTATTCGGATTTCGAGCCTCTCGGCGACGATCGGCGCGAGCCAATCGTGCTCGTCCATGGGTTCGCCTCCACCCATGCGGTCAACTGGATGTTCACCCAATGGGTGAAGACATTGACCGAGGACGGCCGGCGGGTTGTCGCGCTGGACAGTCGCGGCCATGGCCGATCGCAGAAGCTTTACGATCCGGCGCAATATGCGCTCGACCTAATGGCGGGCGACGTCGCCAATCTCCTCGACCATTTGTCCATCGCGCGCGCCGACGTCATGGGCTACTCGCTCGGCGCCCGAATCTCGACTTTGCTGACGCTGGCCCACCCCGACCGGGTGCGCTCGCTCATCCTCGGCGGCATCGGCCAGTATCTGGTTCAGGACGCGGGCATGCCCCCAGGCCTCGCCGAGGCCATGGAGGCCGAACGAATCGAAGACATCGACAATTCGATGCTCAAGATATTTCGGGGCTTCGCCGAATCGACCCGCAGCGACCTCAAGGCGCTGGCCGCCTGCGTGCGGGGCGCCCGCAAATCCCTCGACCCGGCGCTCTTATCGCAGATCGAATGCCCGGTCCTCATCTGCGTGGGCACGCGCGACGATGTCGCGGGAGACCCCGCGCCGCTGCAACCCCTCTTCCGCAACGCCCGCATCGTCGACATTCCCGGCCGCGACCACAACCGCGCCGTGGGGGACCGCATCTACAAGCAGGCGGTGCTGGAATTCCTGAGCGAGCGCCCCTGATGCGCGGCTCCGGCCGAGGCGCTATATAGGCCGCTAGCGCGCTTTCCGCTCGCAAGAAAGGGAAGTACCATGCCCGCCGAACCGCTGGAAACCGCGTCCGTCATCGGTTTCGACCCGCTCCTGGCCCGGCTGCGGCTTGAGGCGGAGGACGTGCTGCGCCGTGAGCCCGAGCTCGGCGGCTTCGTCTATCCGGCCATATTGGCGCAAGACAGCGTCGCCGGGGTCGTCGTCCATCGCGTGGCGCAGCGCCTCGATCGGCCGGAAGCGCCCTATGCGGCGATCCGCCAGGCCTTCGAGTCCTGCCTTGCCAGCGACCCCGCCGTCGCGGAGGCCTTCCGCGCCGACCTCGTCGCGGTCGTCGAGCGCGACCCGGCCTGCACGCGGCTTTTGGAGCCAGCGCTCTACTTCAAGGGCTTCCACGCCCTTCAGGCCTACCGCCTGGCGCATTGGTTGTGGAAAAACGGCCGCAGCGATTTCGCGCTGACGCTGCAAAGCCTTTCGTCCCAGATTTTCCAGACTGACATTCACCCGGCGGCCGCCATCGGCAAGGGCGTCTTCGTCGACCACGCCACCGGAGTCGTCATCGGCGCGACGAGCGTCATCGAGGACGACGTCTCGATGCTGCATGGCGTGACGCTGGGGGGCACCGGCAAGGCGCGGGGGGACCGGCATCCGAAGGTGCGCCGCGGCGTGCTGATCGGCGCAGGCGCCAAGGTGCTCGGCAATATCGAGATCGGCCGCTGCGCAATGATCGCGGCGGGCTCGGTGGTGCTCGATTCGGTGCCTCCCAACAAGACGGTGGCGGGCGTGCCGGCGAGAATCGTGGGCGATTCGAAATGCGCCGAGCCAGCGTTGGCCATGGACCAGATGCTGGCGGTTTTAGATGCGGGAATGGACAAGAGGGCGGGGTTGTAAGGTGAACAAACTGTTTCTTTGCGCGGCGTTCTCCATTCTGGCGAGCGCAGGCTTCTCGACGCATGCACGGGCCGCCGGCTGGCATTATTACGATCCCGACTGCCCCGTTGCGCTCGGCGAGAAGTCGATGAAATTCGTCGCCATGCAGCCGAAGAAGAACATCGACCGCGAATGCGTGGCGCTGCCGGACACCGGCCCTTCCGTCATCGTGCTCGATGCGGCGGACAGTGAGCTGCGCGACATGAATTGGGACATTCGCGTGCTGCGCGCCAAGGGGCCGGACAGCCAGCCCGACCCCGACGCAGACGTGGTGTCGCGCCTGCCCGTGCAGAAATTCCGCAACGGCATGGTCAATTTCGACCAGAACTTCAAGGAAACGGGCAATTATGTGCTCTACGCCAAGCTCACGAGCGACGATGGCGCCAAGAGCTTTGAAGGCCGTCACCCCTTCTCGGTGGGGCTTTTGACGGACGACGAACTGTATCTATACGCAGGCTTCGGCATTTTCGCGGTCGTCGCCGGCGGCGCGGCTTTCATTCTCTGGCGGCAGGGGAGGCTGTTCTTCAAGATTCCGAATTTCGCAAAGCC